>JASBUK010000053.1 GCA_030147925.1 Trueperaceae bacterium | reverse complement strand
TAGCTTCCCTTGACGGTATTGTCTGACCCACCTTGTGATATTTGGGCTGGGCACGCCTAGACGTTCTGCTGTTTCAGCCACGCTATAACCCTGATCTTCGACAAACTTGGCTGCATCGATCTTGAACTGGATATCATATTGCCGTTTCTTCTCTTTCATTCGGACGTCTCCTTCTGGCATTATCTTTGCCTCTAAGGTTTTTGTCCGTTACTTACAACCAAGTCCACATCGTCATAACTGTCTCTGTTACCAAAGGCCATCTCATAAAGCGCCAGTGAGGGTGCTACTTGCCCTTCGATCCAGTCCTTGAGCCTCTCTAAGGTGAGTTCCGGCCTGGGAGTTAGCTGTACCTTGACACGTTCAAATGCCTTGATGAACTTCTGCCAGAAGGGTAAAAAACTGCACCTTGAGCGGTTACTATCCTCGCTGGCATCCACAAAATCCACAAACTCCCGGATCATGCCGACAGTGTTCTCTATTAGCTGTTCAGGATGAGCCAAAATAAGCTGTGCGGCTTTGTCGGCTCGTTCGGCCTTTAGTTCTAACTCGAAACGGGTAAAGCCTCGTTTGTCATAGCACCGGGCAAAAGCTGTGGATTGTCTGGAACCCATGTAAAAGGTGTCACCAGTGGGTGAGCTTTCCCACTTACAGGTTCTTACATTCTCCCAACCTTGCCGAGCGTCACGCATAGGCTTACAAGCCGTTCTTACATTGTCCTCTATCCACTCCCTTTGTAACTCAGCCGGAGTAAAGGGGCAGTTATCGGTGGCCAGGTCTAAACGGGTTGCCTTCATCTGCATGCCGAGAAAAAGCATTTGGAGGTGGTTGTAACCTAGCGACTCGCAAGCATGACCATCGGCAATCATGTGAACACCCATCTCGGGACGCTTCTCATTGATAAAGATACGCAGGTTGTACAGGGTCTTGTAAGTCCGGGTGTAACCACTAACACCTGATTCAATGACTTCAAAGTCTGCACCATCTAAGGTTTCCGCGATAAAGTCCAGCACGTGGTCAATATCAAGAACCTGGGTTGTAGCTGCTAACCAGTGAATCCCTACTTCTAAGTCCTGAGCCTGTGAAGCCCTTTCCTGGGTTGATGTCAGTACCGCCCCCCTCTTAGTGTACCCGGGGGCGTTTGGCGCTGGCTTCCTGCGACGCCTGCGTGCGCGTGCGTGCCAGGGCGCGCCCGCTCCCGCAAGCGTTCGCTGTGGCTGTATGCGCGGTTCACGTTGCGGCCTCATTGTTGCTGGATGTGAAGCCGCCAGAAAACCCTGTAGGTGCCGTTAAGGTGCCAGTTGAACGAAAAAAGGACGCGAAGTAAAAAACACTTCGCGCCTTTTTACGTCCCTGTGGTGTTTTATGGTGGTGGAGCCTAGCGGACTCGAACCGCTGACCCTCTGCTTGCAAAGCAGATGCTCTCCCAACTGAGCTAAGGCCCCATAAAAGCGTCTCAGATGATAAGCATTATCACGACCCGTGTCAAGAGAGGCTGTGGCCTAGGGGCAAAAATTCGCAGCCCAACGAGCCATTCTTAAGGACCTTGGCCCCTTTGCCTTTAGTTACAGTCACGTGATAGACTGGTTGTACTTTGAACTAGGAGGACACAGTGGCAGAAGTTGTGCTCGATAAGGTCTATAAACGCTTTGGAAGCGTCACGGCGGTACAAGACTTTAACTTAGAGATTAAAGACGAAGAATTTATGGTGTTCGTGGGTCCGTCTGGTTGTGGTAAGACCACGACCTTGCGGATGATTGCCGGCTTAGAAGAGATTTCTGACGGCACTTTGCGAATTGGTGAGCGCGTGGTTAATGACGTGCCGCCAAAAGATCGCGATATTGCCATGGTGTTCCAGAACTACGCGCTTTATCCGCACATGAACGTCTATCAAAACATGTCATTTGGACTGCGCTTGCGTAAAACTCCTAAAGCCGAGGTTGATCAGCGGGTTAAAGAAGCCGCTCAGATTCTCCAAATTGAGCACTTGCTCGAGCGCCGTCCTCGCGAACTCTCGGGTGGTCAGCGTCAACGTGTTGCCTTAGGCCGCGCTATCGTGCGTGAACCAAAAGTCTTCTTAATGGACGAGCCGCTGTCTAACCTCGACGCTAAACTGCGTGTAGAGATGCGTGCTTCCATTTCCAAACTACACCGCCGCTTGGGTGTAACGACCGTCTATGTGACTCACGATCAGGTCGAAGCCATGACCATGGGTTCGCGTATCGTAGTGATGAAAGACGGCCTTATCCAGCAGGTGGACAGCCCGATTAACCTCTATGACAAACCGGTTAATAAGTTTGTGGCTGGTTTCATGGGCTCACCGGCAATGAACTTCTTGACGGGGACGGCTCAGGATGGCTACATCAAGAGTACCCACTTTGACGTAAAACCCGATGCTGAATTAACGCAGAAGCTGACAAAGCACAACGGTAAGAAGGTCTTTATGGGTATCCGTCCGGAGAACCTGGGTCTTAAAGGCCATACCGAGATTGTCGAAGCCGATAATGCCATCAAGGCTACTATTGAAGTGGTTGAGCCGCTGGGCGCCGAGACTATCATTATTGCTTCGGTAGGTGGCGATGAAAACGTAGTGGCTAAGGTTGACGCCCATGCTCCGGTGAGAGTTGGCGATCAGGTCGAACTATTGGCCGACCCTGCCAGAATCCAGGCCTTTGGCATGGAAGATGAACGCAACATCCGCTTTGAGTAAGTAATTCGTTTAAGAACAAACAAACCAGGTTGCTTTTGGTCGCCTGGTTTTTTACTGGTTTCTGGCTCGAGCTTAGCTGACAGCAAGTATCGGCTCAACGTAGAATGCTAGTCATGCTGCTAGCAGCTTTACAGCAAGTTGACAAATTTTATGGTGATCAGGTGGTGCTTGAGCAGGTGGGTTTGGAGCTCCGTTCGGCCTCGCGTATTGCCTTAATTGGGCGTAACGGCGCCGGTAAATCCACCATTCTCAAATTACTGTTAGGGCTCGAGCCCCCCGATAGCGGCACAATATACCGGCGTGAGGGTGTGACGCTGGCCATGCTCGAGCAAGACCCGCAGTTTGACGCTGAGTATACGGTGCTCGAGCTGTCCGAGCGGGCCTTTACAGATTTGGATGTGCTCGAGCAAGAGCTTTCGAGCTTAGAGAATACCGGTTTACACGAGCCCGATATTTACGAGCGCTGGGAGCATCTTCATGAAATTTTTGAGCGGCGTGGCGGTTATGAGCGGCGGGCACGGCGTGATGCGGTGCTGTATGCCCTGGGTTTTCGGGGCCGCGAGCATGAAAAAGCACGACATTTATCCGGTGGCGAAAAGACGCGCTTGGGGCTGGCGCGGCTGCTGATGGCGCAACCCGATGTGCTGCTCTTAGATGAGCCGACCAACCACCTTGATATGCAGATGCGTGAGTGGCTCGAGGGTTACCTAAGCCGTTATCCGGGTGCGGTAATGCTGGTTTCGCACGATCGTGCTTTCCTGGACGCCGCCTGTAACCAGACTGCGGAAATTGCCCTGGCTACGCTGCGCAATTTTGCAGGTACGCCCAGCCAGTACCGGGATTATCGCGCCGAGCAGTTGCGCATCGAAGCTTTAACCAGGGCCAATCAGCACAAGGAACACCAGCGGCTAGAGGCAGCGGCAGCACAAATGAAGAAATGGGCCGGGCAAAATGCAAAACTCCATCGCCGGGCCAAGGCCATGGAAAAGCGAGTTGAGCGCTATGCTACACAGATGTTGCCCGAGGCCGAGCGCCAGCAGCGCGCAACGCGCTTTCGCTTTGACTGTGACGAGAGCGGCGAAATTGTCATGCAGGCCGGTAATTTGAGCAAGAGCTTTGGAGATAACACGCTATTTAAGGATGTAAATTTCACTCTGCGCCAGGGTGAGCGTATTGCCCTTATAGGGCCAAATGGTGCCGGTAAATCGAGTTTTATCAAGATGCTTTTAGGGGACTTAGCCAGCGATAACCCCAGAGCACAACTCCGTTTTGGGGTGCGGGTGCGGGGGGGCTATTATGACCAGGACTTGCGCGGTGTTGACCCGGAAATGACGCTGATTGAAGAGATGATTCGCTTGGTGGGAGATGTTGAGGCGCACAATTTGCTGGGCCGCTTTCTTTTTCCTTATGGCGCGCAGTATAAGACCATTGCCAAACTATCAGGCGGAGAGCGGGCGCGGCTGGCTTTACTCAAGCTCACAATGGGCAATAACAACTTCCTTATTTTAGATGAGCCAACCAACCACCTCGATGTTGAGATGATCGAAGCGCTCGAGCAGGCGCTGCAAAACTTTGCCGGGACTTTGCTGATTGTCTCGCATGACCGCCGTTTTATCGAGGCGACCACCGACTTTATCTGGGAGTTGCGCGAAGGCCGTTTTACGGCCTATGAAGGTGACTGGACCTATTATCAGTATAAGCGTCAGGCGCAACTGCAAAATCAAGCAAAACAAGCCAAGGCCGAGCAAAAATCCGACCAAGCGGCTGACGTGAAAGTGAATACAGTCGCAAATAAAACACCCTCAAAATGGCAATTGGAACGTGAGCTAGAAGTGCTCGAGCAAGAAATTGGGCAGCTCGAGCACGAGCTTGGCAAGATCAGCGAACGTCTGACGAATCCTGAGGGTTTGGCTGTGGGGGTCATCCAGGAGCTAGGCGAAGAACATGCCAGGCTCGAAGCAGATCTGCTTGCGGCCATGAGCCGCTGGGAAACGGCCAGCCAGCTACTAAGCGCCAAGGTCTGAGGCAAAAACACATTGACAGCAGGTACAACGCCCTAAAGCGCCAGACTCGCATAAGATATAGGCATAACGGCAAAAATGCCCGACAAAACAATAAAGAGGTGAACAGTGAAACGAGTGAGATATCAAAGCTTTGACGGCATTCATTGGGGAGAACTCGAAGGCGGGCAAGTCCACCAATTGGCACAGATTATGGGGCGGCGCAGTGGACATGTCGTGACTCTCTCCGACGTTACACTGCTGGCCCCCTGTGAACCAAAAAACATTGTCTGTGTGGGCAAAAACTATGTCAAACACATTCAGGAAATGGGTGGTGATGACCTGCCTAAAGAACCCGGTCTTTTCCTAAAAGGACTCAATGCTTTATCCAACCCAGGCGATAGCATTCCTTATCCTGATTGGACCAATGAACTTCACTACGAAGGCGAATTGGCCGTGGTCATTGCCCGCTCTATGTGCCAGGTTTCCGAAGAAGAAGCATTAGAGCACGTTCTTGGCTATACCTGTGCTTGTGACGTGACGGCACGCGATAAACAACGCCGTGATTTACAGTGGGCTCGAGCCAAATCCGCCGACGGTTTTTGCCCGGTTGGCCCCTGGCTGGAAACCGACCTGGACCCTAACAATTTGCAGGTACAGACAAGGGTCAACGGCGAACTAAAACAAGACGGCAACACGGCGCAGATGATTTTTCCGGTGGCCAAAATTTTGAGCTATATCAGTAGCTTCATGACGCTCGAGCCGGGGGACCTGGTGCTTACCGGTACGCCTGAAGGCGTCGGACCGCTGGCTGTCGGTGATGAACTGGAAGTCAGCGTCGAAGGCATTGGTACGCTAAGCAATATTGTCGAGCGGACTCTATAAGTGACAGAGAGTCCCTCGCTGCAAAAGCTTGACGATGTCTTTCTTATCGATACCCGGCACCGGGGTTATCAGGGCATCATAGGCGCTTATTTGTTGCCTGGTGAGGCTGGGGAATTTGCGCTGATAGAATGTGGTCCTCCTTCCACCTTAACAGCCTTAGAAGACGGCATACGCGCAGCAGGTTTTGATCCGGAGGGACTAAGTGTGGTTCTGGTGACTCACATTCACCTCGATCATGCGGCTGCCGCGGGTCACCTAGCTAAGCGTTATGGAGCGCAAGTTTATGTTCATGAGCTGGGCGCGCCGCATCTGGCCGAGCCTGGCCGTTTAATCGCCAGTGCCAGCCGCATCTACGGTGAGCAGTTAGAGGAATTTTGGGGCGTTATGCAGGCCGTGCCCGCAGAGAAATTGCTGGCTGTGAAGCACGAAGACCGTTTAACTGTTTGCCAGCAGGATATAAGGGTGCTTTATACGCCCGGTCATGCCTCGAGCCATGTGAGCTATCTGCTGGATGGTGAAACCTTGTTTACCGGCGACGCCGCAGCCATCAAACTGAGTGGCTCCTCGATCATCAGACCGGCTTTAGCTCCACCCGAAATCGATTTGGAAATCTGGGAGCGTTCGCTTAAGCTCATGCGTAAAGCCGCTGCCGAGCGCCTGCTGCTCACACATTTTGGTGAGGTTCGCAATGTCGATGAGCATCTAACACAAGTAGCTAAACACAACCGGCTCTGGGCCGAAGAGATTTTAGCGGGCATGAATGCTGGTGAAGACGACGGCACACTAGAAAAACGCATCAGAGATTTGAGCACTAGTGAACTACGGCAAGAGGGCGCTAAGGCCGAACTCATCAGCAAATACCGCATAACTAGCAATGACGAGATGACGGTGACAGGGGTAAAACGCTACTGGAAAAAACATCACCCTGAAAGACTGGTGACTCGTTGATTCAATACCAGAAGGAGTGGCTAGTTGGTGGTAGGGATTGGGGAGCGCGGCATGAGGAAAGGATAATTGCTAATCGTGGCTTAGCCCGATACGTTTGGCCAGCCTATCAACAGGTTTGGGCAGCCACCAGTTCCAGCGTCCGGCTAAGGACATTACCGCCGGAACCAGTGCCAGCCTTACTAACGTGGCATCTAAAGATATGGCGATACCGAGTCCTAGCCCCAGAGTTTTAACCAGCACGACCTCGCTAAAAATAAACAGTGAAAATACCACGACCATAACGGTGGCAGCGCTGCTGATAACGCCGCCGGTGACACTGAGTGCCTCGGTTACAGCATCGCGATCACTAAGACCCCTTTCGTGGGCCTCGTAAATCCTGGCGACTAAAAATACCTCGTAATCCATACTGAGGCCAAAGACAATTGCGAAGATAAAAATAGGCACGCTGTTATCGACAAAACCCAGGCCACCGGCAAGGCCAAATAGCGATGCGCCAACGCCGTATTGGAATATCAACGTAATGATGCCAAAGGCGGCGCTGACGGTAAGGGTATTGAGAATAATAGATTTTATAGGAATTAAAAACGAGCGAAACGCCAGCCCCAACAGAATAAAGGTAGCCAGATAGACCAGCAAAACGGCGAGCGGTAAGTTGCGATACAGGGCGCGATTCCACTCACTCTCGCCAATATAACCCCCGCCGATTTGTGCATTTAAGCCAAGTTCTGAGACAGCCTCGCGGATTTGCCGCTCGAGCCTTGCGGCTTGCCGAGGGCTGGTGTCTCCAAAGGGAAATGCCCTGACTAGAGCATAGCGGTCATTCTGACTAACAGTGGCATCGACCAGCTCAATAAGCTCGCTTTGTGTAGCAGTCTCGCGGCTGGCATAATACTGAAAAAGCAGCAGGCGGGGCACGCCATTGGCCGTGGTTGGCGAGTAAACCCCTTCAATCTGGTCAAATTCTGTTAAGGCGCTGGTTAGCTTGGATACCTCCCGAACGGAGGAGGGATAAAAGAAACCGCCAGGGCGTTCGCCAAAGTCTATGAGAATATCAAAGGAGCGCAAAATGCCGGTTAAACCTAACTCTTCAAGTGCCAGTTCAACCTGATATGCGTCCGTGCTCTGACTGAGGCCCTTGGCGCCGGGGTCGGCTACCTGCATGTCAAGGGCCGGTAGGCTGAGGATAAGCAGGAACAGGGTGCCGCCGATGGCATAAAGCCAGGGGCGACGCATGACGATTTCTGCGCGGCGCTTCCAGAAGGGTCGGCTCCGCTGGCCGGGTTCACGGCGGGTCAGCTTGATACTGTTGATGTGTTTGCCCAACAGCGCTAAGCTGGCGGGCAAGGCGGTAATAGAAACCAGCACGCTGATGAGCAAGACCACCATAGTCCCTATACCGATAGAGCGAATGAGACTAAGTGGTGGTACCAGTAGAGCACCTAGGGCAATCATTACCGTAAAACCGCTAAAGGCTACAGCTCGACCTGCGGTTATAGCGGTTGTTGCAGCAGCGGCTCGAGCATCGGGGTTCTGACGAATCTCTTCACGAAAACGATTGACCATCAACAAGGCATAATCTATGCCCGTGGCCAGACCCAGCATGGTGACTATGCTTTGTGTAAATACGGCAAACTCCATTATTTGCCCCAGGAAAAAAAGTGCGGCAAACGAGAGTATTATCGAGGTAACCGCTACCAAAAGAGGTAATCCCGAGGCAATCAGTGCTCCAAACGCAATTAGCAAGACAATCAGACTAAGTGGCAGCCCGAATAGCTCGGCGCGGCGCGCATCACGTTCGCTTAGTTTTTCTATTTCCAGAATCGTGGCCGGTCCGCCTGATAAATTAAAGTCAAGAGTCGGGGTTTGTCTAAGAATATCTTGAATTTGATTTACTGCTTCTTTGGCCTCTCCCAAACCATTGGCTTTAAGGCCGACAAGACTGATAAGTAATCGACCATCTTCAGCGATAAGTGGGAAGGCATTGCTATTGCGATAGTCTTGGATGCTTTGCACGCCGGGAAGTCCGGCAATTTGCTCACTGACTTGGCGATAGGGGCCATCAAAAGCTGCTTCGCCGGCTCGAGCCTGCTCTGAGCGGCTTGCCAAAACCAAGGAGTAACTGTCCTGGTTTATAAACTCCCTGCTTAAAGTACTGCTGACCTTATCTGCTATGCTACCCGGTGCACCACTGGTTTGTGCGGTAAGCACCTCATTAATGCGCGTTGCGTAGGGTAGAGCAAGTAAGAGCAGTAAGAACCAGGCAGCAAGTACCCAACGAGGATAGTCACTTACGAGCCTTGCCAGTTTTTCAAACAACGTTTTCTCCAACTATCATCTTGCGGCTAAGAAAAGTGGGTTTGAAATCATGCTATAAATCACAAAAGAACAGTTTAGCAAACTGCCGGACATAAACCCACGTTTGTGGGTACGCTAAGTTTCAGTATAAGATCAACAGGTGAGAGAGGCGGTAGAACGCCATATTTTGCTGCTTAATGCCGCCTGGCAAATATCTACACTTAATAGCTAAGCGATGTTAAAGCAAAAAATCAGAAATGACTTATTTAAGGAGATGAGATGCGCATAGCATTTCTTGCAGATGATCTCTATCCGGGGTACGGTGGGCAGGCTCGAGCCAGTGAGGGACATATTGAGGCCTTGAGTCGTCTTGGGCACGAGCTTCGTGTTCTTGCTGGTGCAGAGTTAGAGCCTACTGAAGTACCGCGAGGAGTGGAGATAGAGCGCCTACCGGTATGGCGTTTGGGGAGTAAGCAGGCACACATTGCTTTGCCTGGGCGTGACAAGCTAAGCGCACTGCTTGATTGGGCTGAGATTGTACAGATTAATACTGCTTCTCCCTTGACCTTGGTAACCGCCCACTTTGCCGCGCAGCGCAAGATACCGCTTGTCATAGGCTTTCATGCCCAGGAGGAGAATACTTCTTTATCATTGCCTTACCTGCGCCCGGTGATTGATTTGTTCATGTCACGCTTTTATCGCTTCGTTTATAAAAAAGCCACGGCTCTTACTGCGCCAACACCATTTGCGGCACGTTTAGCCAAAACCTATACCGATAGCCCGGTGCATGTTGTTTCTAATGGTATTCGTTTGCCGCAACAGAGTGCCGAAACTAATGAGCAGGCCCGTGACTTACGCCATAATATGCTTAGAACAGAAGATAAATTTTTGTTAACTTATGTAGGGCGCTTAGCACACGAAAAGCGTCCTTATGATTTGCTCGAGCTCTTTGCAGAGCTGAATAATTTCCGCCAGGATTCAGTGCTGGCTATAGCAGGCTCAGGACCTCTAAAAGAAAGTCTGCAAACAAAAGCGCGGAAATTAGGAATTGAGCAGAGGGTACATTTTCTGGGATTTGTTTCTGAAGAAGCAAAACAAGCGCTGCTGAAGGCCACCGATCTTTTTCTTATTTCTTCTCAGGCCGAATTGCAAAGTATAGCTACGCTTGAGGCCATGGCACAGGCTTGTGCTGTGGTGGCGGCGGATTTTAAAAGCAGTGCAGTCGTCGAGCTTATTAGAGAAGCAGGTGCAGGTTTTGGCTATGATCCCACTGACATTAAAGCGGCGGCTATCTTGATAGACAGTCTCTTGGCTGATCCTAAAACGCTTAAACAACTGCAGCACCAAGCACGTGACGCGGCAAAACAGTATGATCTGATGAATGTGGGCAAGCAGCTAGCAGAACTCTATGAGAGCTTTATTACAGACAGAAAAAACCACAAGCTTTAGTCCGCAGACGGGTCTTTAAGCTGACTACCGCTAAGACTTTTGGCTAGTATAGGGCCGCCTAGTAAGGGGCCGAGTATCAGATTCAGATAGTAGCTAAATCCCCGCCAAGCTAAGACCGCAGGAGTGATAATACTCGCAGAGGATTGCTGGACGAACATAAAAGAAACAGCGAATTCAAGATAGCCGCTGCCGCCAGGGGTCGGAATCATATAGGATAGGATTGAAACCAATAAAACTATTGCCAGTGTTGACCACAAAGTCAGTTTTGCGCCTAAACTAACGGCAAAGACAAAAAGGATTGCATAGCCGCTTAAGTGCAGTAGCATGGTGGCCAGTTGTAGCAGTAGATGTGAACTAAGACTGCCAGAGGTCATAGTAGCGGTAGCCACAGTCAACTGTTTCACAAAACGTAAGGCAGGGCGCTGCCAACGCTTAATAAATTGCAATGAAAAAACTGTAGCGACAAAATTATTGAGCCAGCTCAAGCGAAAGGCCAACAGATACCAAAGCCCCAGGAGTAGTAGTCCTGTGGGTAAGGCAACCCATAGCAGTAACTGACTATAGGAATTTTTCTGGGTAAGGCCCAGTATTAGCAAAGCGAGTGGAGCTGACCAGGCAAAGAAGAGTAGATCTAGCACTGAGGTGTAGATGGTAATAGACCATGCTGTTGGAGGTTTTAGACCGTCGCGCTGTAAGCTAAAGGCAATGGCGATGGCATTTCCACTGCCACTGGGGGTAACAGCTGCACTAAAAAGACCTAAGATATATGCGCGTACTGCTCTTAAAAAATTAATGCGTTTGCCCATGAGCCGGGCTAAGACAACGAGACGGCTGGCTCCGGCCAGATAGCTTAATAGCAATAGCCCCAGACTAGTAAAAATCGCCCAGTTTTTGAGTCTGAATAGCTGATTAAGATCAGCCAGATCACCCATCCAGAAGAAAATTAGTGAGGCACCCAGAAGGCTGAGAAAAATTGAGATAAGAATGGTGCGAATCATAAAGCGGCAGCTATGCCTGGGTACTTTCCTTTTGATGCTTGCGGGCATAATCGACTATGTAATGAGCGAGTTCTTCAGTCTGCTTGTCGAGGTTTAATTGCTGACACCGCTCAGACACTTCGCTGAGTAGTTTGGGGTTGCTGGCGTAATGTCTCAGAGTGCTCCTAAGTGCACTCGGGGTCTTGACATAATGTCCTATTCTGCGCTGCTCTACGAACTGGACAATAGCTTTTTCATTCAGGCCGGCGTAGCTGCTTATTAACACTGGGCGGCCCACGGCTAAAGTTTCATATACAGAGGCGGGGCCGGCTTTGCCCACCACCACGTCACTTGCTGCAAGATATCTTGCCATATCATTTACGAAACCCATAACTCGAAGCCGGTCCGAATCGGGCTTAAGCTGCTCCAACTTAGCTTTTAGCAAGGTATTTTTACCGGTGATAACTATGATTTGTAAGGGAATGTCCAAGCCTAGCATGGTGCTAATAAGCTCTTGCGGCTGGCCCCCAATCCCTTCGCCACCCAGAGATAGCAAGCAGGTAAATTCTTCTTTTAACCCCAGTTGCTTACGAGCTTTTTCTTTGCTGGGGGCGCTGAGAAACGCTTGCCGGACGGGATAGCCAACAACGGTCAGCCTGTTTTGGGGGACACCCATAGAACTAAGCTCATGCTTGATTTTTTCTGCGGGTGTAATGATGTGCTCAGCCCAGGGGTCGGCCCAGTAGGCGCTGACATTATTGGGTTCAGTGGCAAAGGTTAATACCGGAACTGTCAAACCGTAACGTCGTTTAGCAAGGGCCAAACCTGTAGTTATCAGGCCATGGTTGGAAATAACTAATAGCGGAGGGTCATTGCTCAAGTCTTTTGCGGCAGCAGAGGCAAAATTGTTCAGCATAAGCCTTTGCAGTTTTATGGTGAACTGGGGCAGGCTGTCAATGAGCCTCTGCCCGAGGCGTGCCAGCAGAGGATAGCGCAGTGCAAAGCGCCAGGAATCCTTGTGCTGTTGATCAAATCGATTGTGACCTAAGTCCTTCATATAGTCCGAGATACGCATTTCAAATTGTCCCGGATAATAACGCTCGATGGCCTCGGACATGGCACGTGCCGTGGCTACGTGGCCGCCGCCAGCGGCAATGGTGGCAAAGAGGAGTGTGGATTTAGTGGGGATTTTCATATCTTTTTGACCACAGGGTTGCTCGGTTCAGAGTCCATGATAATAGAAGTGCAACCGATAAAACTTAAAATGAAATGGGACACTGCGTTTGAGTATAGCAGGAGATTTCGTTTGTAGTTCGCATAAATTGCCATCAACCAGCTGACAATGCTGCCTGTTCTAAGCTCAGCCGCAAACCCTCTTGCCAGGACCATAGCGGTTTATAACCAAGCTCTGCTTGGGCATGCTGAAGCGAAAAATGCGCATCCTGACACATAAGCTGGCCGCCATAACGGCTGAGTGGTGGTGCTTTTTCGGGAGCCAGCACAGAAAAGCCTGTTTCAATGAATATTCCGGCGGGCCGGATGAGAAATCCTGGCACTGAAAATCGTGGGGCACTTACGCCCAGTAAATCTGCTAAAGTTTGGAACAGTTCCCGCCAACTGACCATACCCTCGTCGGCAATCAGATAGCTTTTGCCAGCGATGTTCTCTACCGTTCCAGCCAAGATAAGACCTTGGACCAGGTTGCCGATAAATGCCGTGTTGATGACTGCCCGGCCACCGTTGACCAGGGGCAGGAAGCCTTTTTTGAGGGCGGTGACAGCTCGAGCAAAATTGGGGTCACGCGGGCCAAAAGGCCATAAGCCCGGACGGATGATGACCGGCTCGAGCCCTTTAGCAGCCAGCACTATGTCTTCGGCCATGACCTTGCTGCGGGCATAGGCGTTGATGTCACCGTTGCGGGGGGTGTTACGGGGGTCGGCATGACGAAAGCCGCTATAGCGGTGTACCGCCAGACTGGAGACCAAGACAAAGCGTTTAACCTGGCTCTTAAGCGCTTCATCAAGCAGATACTGAGTCCCCAGCACATTGGTCCTGTAAAAGGCCTGTGCCGGACCCCAGTCGGCGACTTTAGCAGCAGCATGAAAGACCAGTTCGATATCGTGACAAACTCCCTTAAGACTCTCTGGCTTGCTGATATCGGCGCGGATTATTTCAAGCTCTGGATGATCTAACACGGCTGCAAGATGGTCGGTTTTTCCCCAGGGGCTTAGCAAAGCCCTGACCTGAAAACCTTGGGCTAAAAGCTCTTCGCATAAATAGCTGCCAATAAAGCCGTGTGCGCCGCTAACCAGTGTCTTCATGGCAGTAACAGCCCCTGATGATAAAGCGAGAAGATGTCAGTTGAGATGCCGATAGCTAGATGAAACAGAATCGGCCACAGCAGCGAACGGCTGCGCACGGCCAGTAATGCAAAGATGATACCCAGCGGAATGGCGCCTAATACTTCTATAACCGGTTTGCCAAAATGAATCGGTACAGAGATAAGGGTTTGTACCCAGATAGCGGCAGTTAGCCCCCAGACGGGCTTAAGCACGCGCAGCATAAAGCCGCGAAAAAAGAACTCGAAAGAAATATAGTAAAGCCCATAGAGCATTGTCCAGGCTAGCAGCGTCAAGATTGAGCGACCCGGCCAGGCTCCGGCCCAGGGGTAGGTGGCCTGGATTTGCGGAAAACTGCCGGCGGTGTAAAGCAGGACTGCGGCAATTAGCGAAGCCACAAGGGTCGCCGGGAGGCCAAAACGGACATCGCCCAGCCTAAGACCGGCTTCTTTAAAAGAATCGCCAAAGACTAGCATGAGCAATGCGGGCACGACAAATAGCAGTAGTACCGACCAGCCGATGTTAATAGCTGCCGCGCCAATACTGCGGGGTACTGCCCCAATGATTTGTGGCCCGGGGCTGCCTAAATACCAGTAGGCGGTTTGCAGGATAAGTGCCGCAACTAAATAAACGCTGAGCTTACCGCCTTTTTTAAAAAGCTCAAAAGTATCTGTTAATAGCGTTAGCAGTGCGGAAAACATGGTTGCTGTTTGGGGTTAGAGTACCTTTTCATAGAGTCGGTAAGTCTTATAGAGCTTGGCGCCGGAGGCCGCGATGCCTTTGTTCATGGCGTCGTTGTCTTCTAAAACCCAGGAACATTCGCCGCCTTGATAGCCCTTTGCCACGGCATTTTTAAAAATCTCGTTAATCATGACCAGCTCGAGCCCCTTATGACGGTGTTGAGGCATCAGCCCTAAAATCGCGAGCCGCGCCTGGGTGATGATCTTCTTGCGGTTCAAAAGCTGAAAAATCCCGAAGGGCAGCAGTCGGCCATTTATACGCTTAAAGACCTGATTGGCGTCGGGCAGGGCTATGGCAATGCCTACGACCTCACCGGAAATTTCTAAAAAGAGTGCGATATCGGGGTCTATTAAGAGCTTTAAATCGTTGGCCAGCTTGTCAAACTCGGCTTCGGTAAGTTTTACAAAGCCCCAGTTTTTTTCCCAGGCTTTATTGTAAATATCTTTAAGAATGGCCAATTCACGGTCAAAGTGTTTTAAATCGACCTTGCGCACCGTTGGTTTATAGCGGTCTTGTACCCGCTGCGCCAAGCGGCTTAGGTGTTGTGGCAAGCCTTTGTCGGCATCAAAAAGCCAGGCGTAGATATCTTTGACCTTGGCGTAGTTAGCTGCTTCTACATAGCGTGGATAAGTAGCCGGGTTATAAGGCATCATGATGTAAGGACTGGTGTCAAAGGCATCGATCTGCAAACCAGACCCGTCATCCATAGTGGGATTGACGGGTCCGCGCAGCAGCTTTCTGTTAAGCCGTCTTGCCCAGACTTCGACTTTACCGAGAAGCGCCTGTGCTGCGGTTTCGTCTTCGGCTTCAAAAAAACCGAAAAAGGCCAGATTCTCCTGATGAGTCTGATTGTGCAAATCGTTGTCGATAGCGGCAATACGGCCCACAACCCGGCCTTTATGCTCCGCTAAAAAAAGGTCCATGCGGGCGTGCTCAAAAAAGGGATTTTTCTTGGGGTTGAATTTTTCCCATTCGCTGATCAGCAGAGGTGGCACCCAGTGTGGGTCTGCACGGTACTTTGCAAACGGGTATTCGATAAAAGCTTTTAAGTCTTGGCGTGAGTGAACCTGTCTTATGGTGGTCATCGTATTTTAAGTTTTTATGCGGCGCTTAACTGATGACGCCAAATTTTCTGCCCACCACGGCAAAGGCAGATAGCAGGCGCTCGAGCTGCTCTGCTGTATGGTTGGCGTTCACACTGGTGCGGATAATACTTTGACCTACCGGCACGCCTGGGGGCAGGGCGGGCGTGGTGAAAACTCCTTCTTCCCACAAGGCTTTCCAAAACGTCATGGTGAGATCATCAGGGCCGATGAGCACTGGAATAATTGGAGTTTCCGAGCCGAGCGTATCAAAACCGAGATGGTTTATGCCGCTACGGAACTGCTCGACGTTTTGCCAGAGTTGCTCACGCAGCCAGGGTTCGCTTTCCATTATCTCCAAAGCTTTTAAGGCCGCGGCTATTTGCATAGCGGGCAGAGCCGCCGTAAAGATAAAGGGTCGGGCCTTATGCTTGATCCAGTTAACTACCGCACGCGGACCCGCCACAAAACCACCAACTGAAGCAAAGGACTTAGAGAAGGTGCCGATAATCAGATCTATTTCGTCCTCCAGATTAAAGTGCTCGGCAGTGCCACGGCCATTTTTGCCGAGTACGCCGGAGGCATGGGCGTCGTCAACAGCAATGCGTGCACCGTATTTACGCGCCAGTTTGACGATGCCGGGCAAGTCGGCAATATGTCCGCTCATGGAAAAAACACCATCGGTAACGATCATGCGTCCGCCCGGTTTGCCAACGTCTTTGGCCAAAAGCCGCTCTAAGTCGGCTAGGTCATTGTGCTCGTATTTGCGCAAAGAGCCAAAAGAAAGTCGGGCGCCATCATAAAGACAGGAGTGATTCTCACGATCAAAATAAAGAATGTCCTGGCGGCCTGTTAAGGCGCTTAGAACGGAAAGCGAGCCAAGATAACCGGCGCTAAAGGTCAGGGCGGACCCCTTGCGTAAATAACGGGCCAAGCGTTGCTCGAGCTCTTCGTGCAGGGTGAGCGTGCCGGTTAAAAAGCGCGAACCGGTGCAACTGGTGCCAAAGTTATCCAAAGCGGCTCGAGCCGCCGTCTTGAGGCGCTCGTCCTGGGTGAGACCCAGATAGTCGTTGGAGCCGGTTATGACCATTTCCTGGCCGTTGACCACGACACTGCCACCGTGCTGCGCAGCGATGGGTTTGAAATAAGGGTGCATCCCTGCTGCCAGCGCTTCGTCGGCTCTGGTAAAACCAAAGGCTTTGTCAAAGATATCCCCGGTGCGTGCTGGCCGTTTTTGCGGGATTTCCAAGGTGCTGCTGCCACTGCGCTGGCCCTCGTTATAGCTTGCTAGGGTTTTTTCCACTGCGTCTGACAAAAGGGATCCTCCATCGAAGCGCTTAACAAACGCAACGGGTAAGTATAGCACGGCAATTTGGCTTTGCCAGCCCTTGCTAGGCAGCTTTGCAGGGCATACGCATATGGGAAAGACCTGAATGGCTTAGCATAAGGGATGAGAAAAGAGAAGCAAACGATTGAAGAAGAGCAGCTCATCGATGAGCTGCCCGAGCTACTGGCTCACTTTACGGTTGTGCCCGACCCAAGGGC
>JASBUK010000138.1 GCA_030147925.1 Trueperaceae bacterium | reverse complement strand
TTCTTTACCTGGCTATCGATAAGGTTTCTCAGAAATGGACCATGCCCATCAGAGATTGGAAAAAAGCCTTAAACTGGTTTGCTCAGATTTTTGGTGATAGACTTCTCGACAGGTTAGACACACAAAGTTGAGCAAAACCTCCCACCCACCACAAACTACCTACCACCTACCAGTAACTACAAATTCCAATTGTCCGAATACTTCTTGCAATTGCTATTCAACTCAGCTTGGTAGGTTTCCGGCACGCTTTTGCTCTCCCAAGGTGATAAACTCACTCTCATGTCTGACGACAAGAAACCGTGTCTCCGCATTGCCTACCAGGGTGTTCCCGGTGCTTTTAGCGAACAGGCCAGCTTGCAGTTTGCCCCCGAGGGCGAGGCTGTTGGCTACGGCAGCTTTCAGGAGGTCTTTGATGCCACGCTGGCCGGTAAGTGCGACTATGCCTGCCTGCCAGTCGAAAACAGCTTGGCCGGTTCGATCAACCAGACCTATGACCTCTTGACCGATTCGGTTCTGCATGTCGTCGGTGAACAGATTGTGCGAGTACATCACAATCTGATGGTTAAACCCGGCATGAAATTAGCGGATATAAGGCGCGTGTACAGCCATCCACAGGCACTGGCGCAATGCCAGGGGTTTTTGACCAAACATCAGCTCGAGGCCGTCACCGATTTTGACACCGCCGGAGCCGCCAAACTAATTGCGGAAAACGGCGACGAGGGCAAGGCGGCCATTGCCAGCAAGCGGGCGGCGGAAATCTACGGCCTGGAGATTCTTAAAAAGAACATCGAAGACTTTAATTTTAACTACACCCGCTTTTTCATCCTGGGTCATCACGAGGCAAAAACTAACAGCGGTAAACAAAAAACCAGCATGGTCTTGGCCACCCGGCACTTGCCCGGCAGTCTGGTTTCCTGCCTTGAGGAGTTTCCCAAGAACAATATCAACATGACTAAACTCGAGTCGCGACCCCGGCGGGACAAGCCCTGGAGTTATCTCTTTTATATCGATATAGAAGGGCATATCGACGAAAACCACGTTCAGGCGGCTATGACCGGCCTGATGCGCAAGGCAGCCTTTGTCAAGTTTCTAGGCTCCTATCCGGCGGCGCCCTCGGTCTTAAATAGCGACTGAAAAACTCCTTAGGGGAAGGTGTGAGGGGAAAGTAAGAGGGCAGTAAAAAGTGGAAAGTAAAAAGAGAAAAGTGGGGATTTTCCTACCTACCACTCACTACAAACCACAAACTACTCATACCCCTTCTAAGACATTTATAGCCTCTGATACCAAATTGATTTACCGGTGTCATAGTTTTAATTATCTCAAGGATACGCTCACGCTACGCGCTACTCCGTGAGCACGAGCGGTTTTAATGTCACTTTGGCATAAAAGAGGCAAAATCGTACTTACCAGGAAAGCCGCTTGGGTATGATGTGCCAGCGGAACATTTGCGCAGCGGCGCAGTCATTTCTTCTTGGAACGTATGAAAACGCTCTATATGTCCATCTTTCAGCTTTTTCTCTCTTTCGTCGCTTTGGCGCTGGGGCAAACGATGCCACAACTAACAACCCCAGCGGAGCGCTTTGCCGCCCCTGGCGAGTTTGTCACGCTGGTTTTTCGGCTCGAGCACAACCAGGCATTAAGCCTTGAAGCCACAGTCAGCTCCGCGTCAAACTGGCGTATCTTAAGACAACCCGGCGAAATAGAGCTAAGCCCCCGGCAAAGCACCCCTATAGCCGTCACCATAGAAGTACCGGCAGACGCCGCCGCTTTTAGCAGTGATGTTATCAGGCTCGAGCTACACTTTGAAGGCGAGATTATCAGCGCAGAGGTCAGAATAAACGTCACCGAACTCTTCGACTTGACTCTTGAAGTGCCTAGAGACGTGGTGCTCAGCCCGGAGGGTTTTAGCGTCATCGCCACCAACAACGGCAATACCACAGAAACCGCCATGCTTAGCCTGCTGCGTGGTGGCCAGGGTTTAGAGCAACGCGACTTGGAGCTAGCACCGCAAACAAGCAGCGAGCAAAACTTTTTAGTGACCGAGGACGGCCTCTACAGCATATTGCTGACCAGTCTGCGTGGCACCGAGATTCGCAAAACGGTCAACGTCATCCGCTTTGGCACTCCGCCACCCCAAGCTTTTGCCCTGAGCGGCAAACTGCTCGGTGACGTTGACAGCAATGGTAGCTGGCAATCAGCCCTGCTCTTAGCGGGACCGCTGTCAGATTTCGCCCAGCTTGAGGCCTGTCTCGAGGCCAATAACTGGCGGCGTTCGTTTAGTGAAGTCATGACCGCAAATTTTATGCTTCGGCTTGGCGAAGCCAGCAGAAATCCCTATCGCTTAAACCTGTCAGCTGATTTTGGTCTTTCCAGTCGTTATGAGGTGGATTCCTGGTCGCTTAGCGGGGCTTTGGGCTGGCTAGAAGCCGATAAATTTTCCGGCTATCTGGCTGGAGCTTATGATGATGAACAGTTCACGGTTGCAGCAGGCGCAGGCTTAAGAGCCGCCGAAATCTTTGCGGCAGCCCGTTCTGAACTATCGCTCCCCCAAATCGATCTCAGCGCCGACTTTAGCTACCGCGACGCAGCAGCAGACGCCGCTATCGGCGTCGAAGCAAGCGACCTGCCGGGCACGCTTAACTTCCGGCTGGAAGCAGACCAGCTACTGAGCGAACAAGCGGCTTTAAGAGCCAGCGGCAGCTATGACCTTGACGATCTGCGCGTCTACGCCTCCGGCATGTTACCTCTGGCTGGCAAAGCAGCTAGCGATTGGGGTCTGGGAGTTATCAGCCGCATTCCCAGCGAACTGCCCGGAGAGCTTAGCTTTGGCTTGCAGGCTGCTTATCTGGATTATTTTGCCAAGCTCGGCTATCAGACAGATTTAGGCGAGGGCTGGCGCAGCAATAACCTGTTCAGCCTCGTCGTAGACGAGACCGGTCTGGGGTTGAGTCTTGACAGTCGCTGGACGCAAAGCGGCTCTGCTTATCTTAGCCTTGATGGTCGGTTCACTTACTACCCCGGTATCAACCTGCTGGACGGGCAAGTCGGGGCCAGTTTCCAGACCACGCTCGACGCTTTTACCATCTTCAGCAGCGGCGGCTGGGACATTGGTGATAAGAATATCAACTTGAGTGCCGGTGGTATCTGGCGACAGGAACCGTGGAATCTAAGCGCCACCGCCACTGCCGGCTACGATTATGCCGTAGACAGCACCATAAGCAACCCCTGGTCGGTGGGGCTGTCTTTATCCAGCAGCTATGCCTTTGGCGTGGCTGTTCCAGAAAGCTTAACTACGCTGGCCGGGGGCCGCCGCTTAGGGCATCTAAGCGGAGTAGTAAGGGCCGGAGACCTGCCCTTAGCCGGAGTGGAAATAAGCATCGGACGTTTTAGAGTCATAAGTGATGAATTGGGACGCTATCATGCGGATTTAGCTCCTGGCAGCTACCGTGTTAGTATCGACATCGCCACCCTGCCCATCACCTACCGCTTAGTGACAGCAAATGCGCTCGAGCTCACTATAGAAGCCAAAGAAGAAATGCAGCTTGACTTTATCGCTATTGAAACCGCCGCCCTGGAGGGGCGCGTACTCACCGACAGCAATGCCGACGGCGCAGCCGACGAACCGCCACGCGGCGCTGCCGCTCGACTTGTCTTAGTAGATGCCGAGGGCTTGCAACGCAGCATTAACACCGATGCAGATGGTAATTTCCGCGTTCGTGGCTTGCTGCCCGGCCCGGTGCGACTAAGGCTAACAGAAACGCCCGTGGGCAGCACTATCGTTGGTGAAGAAAGTCAGAGTCTGAGCTTGACAGCCGGAGAGATCAGCAACGTGACCTTTTTGCTCGAGCCCGCAATTGCCAGAGCGCAGACCTTCACCCCCGCAAGGCTACGCATTCGCCGCATCGAGCCAGAGGTTGACCGGGTTCCGCCGGGCACTGCCCCTCTTATCCGTGTAGAAGTGCAGGGCGAACCCGAGCGGGTAATCCTGATGAGCGTCACTCAAACAACAGAACTGCGCTTTGACGGCCAAGCTTGGCTGGGCCGGGTGAACATTTCCACGGATACTCCCAGTGGCGTGTTTAACTTTAACGTCAGTGCCAGCCAGGGCAACAGTGAAACAGAACGCCGCGGCCAGATTATCGTTGATTCGGATACGCCCGCGCTAATCGTAGAGACCAGCGGCCCGGTCAGAGCCGGAGAGATACTCAAGATCACCGTTAGAAGCTATTTTGCCGCCGAAAGCGCAATCGTGCAAAGCCCCTTTGCTGACGAGCTTAGCCTAAGCGAAGACAGCGCCAATCCCGGGCTGTGGTCTGGCGAACTAACCATCCCTGCAAATATAGCGGATGCCGTTTACACCATTACGGTAAAGGTCGGTAGCAACGGGAAGGAATATCAAGAGGAAGCCCGCTTCCGGGTCTTAGCCCCTTAACTCAGAGAATCTTGGTTAGTGGAAAGTAAAAAGTGGTTATAGCATTTGCATCAAATATACCCACAGTGATGAAAGGTCTGCTGAACATCAAGCGGGGTAACAGCAAGGACAGCGTCAGAGAAGGCGAGCATGAGCTCAGGAATAAGTGAGGGTCTAAGCTGTTTGAGGAAAGCTTT
>JASBUK010000048.1 GCA_030147925.1 Trueperaceae bacterium | reverse complement strand
GCCTAAGATGATGATAAGCACGGTGACTAGTATGGTTAATCGTTTCATGGCATCCTCCTAATTATTAAGCTTCTCAAATACTATGCTTAAGATAAAGCAGGTTTGATTTTGATTCTTTAGCCAGACTTTTGTAACTACTCTTTATCCTAGCTGGTTCAGGCAAAAATATCTCGGGCACTGTTTACCTTGGTACTCAGATTTCGTGTGATTCATCTAAGAAGTAAATTGCCGCCGCCGCATAGAGTCTGGCGGCTTTTTGGAGATCAGCTATATCGACATACTCATCGCGCTGATGGGGGATGGTGCGTAAGCCCGGGCCAATGGTAACGATGGGGACTCCTGCCGAGGCGCGTAAAAAGGTGCCGTCGGTAGCGCCTGGGACGCCGCCGTAGCGGCGTGTTCCCAAAATCAGATTAGAGGCCTTTTCAACGGCAGTGACCAGCGGATCGTTTGCCGGGGTTTCGGTCCAGGGACGTTCTTCGATTAGCTCGAGCCTTATTTGCACACCCTCGTTTTGGGCTGCTAGTTTTTGGGCAATAGTTTCAAATTCCCTTAAAAGCGCCTGATGATCCTGACCGGGTACGGTGCGAATGTCGAATGTCAGATAGGCGCTTTCTGGCACTACGTTGACCTGGGCCTCGCCACTAGCCGGTGCACTTACAATTGTGGGAGTTATCCAGGGTAGCCCCAGATAATCATGCGCTCCCAAGCGTTGTTGCTCGCGTTGCTCGAGCTCTTTGGCCTCAATTACCAAGGCCGCCAAGCTGGGAATGGGATTGACCCCGGCGTAGGGCATAGCACCGTGTGACATGACCCCACTGATATGAACAGCTAGCCTGAGGGCTCCTTTTTGAAATAGGCAAATTTCGTTTTCTTCCGGCTCACAGATGATAGCCCCAGATACGTCTTTGGCCCAACCCTTGGTGATAAAGTCTTTGATGCCCAGCATCATGCCTTCTTCATCGGCGACAATACCCAGGCGAATTCTGCCTGCTAAGTCCGGTGCGATGCTCATAACGGCTTTTAGGGCGCATATAGCCGCAGCTACACCCGCTTTCATGTCAGCCGCACCTCGGCCATAAATGCGCTCATTGACAATCTTGGCTGCAAAGGGAGGATAGGTCCACTTGTCAGCGTTGCCTTCGGTAACTACGTCGGTGTGCCCTTCAAACATCAGCGTTTTGTGCCGAGTCGGGTCAAAAGCGCTGCCCTGCCAGTCGCAGATGATGTTAGGGCGACCCGGGGCGGCCTCCTCGCTGATGGGTTTAAGCCCCATGCCTTCAAGCACTTTAGCCACAAACCGGGCGGCCTTGCTTTCGTTGCTGCCGCCAGCAGGTTCATAGACGCTGCGTATGCGCACCAGTTCCTGCGTGAGCGATACGACCCATTCGGTATCGACGGCAGCCGCTGCCTGCTGGGCCAGTTTATCCACTGCGTTCATTGCAGACATCTTAGAGCGGCGGGCTAAAGCGCCCGTCAATCGCGGTCCAACCGCCGTCAACCACCAGTAAAGAGCCAGTGACAAAGGAAGCCGCTTCGCTGGCAAGATAGACCACGGCGCCTGCTAACTCGGAGGGCTGCGACCAGCGCCCCAGGGCACTTTTGTCGGCATAGGCCTGGTACCAATCAGGCTGCGATTTGATGGGTTCGGTCAGGGGCGTTTCCACGACTCCGGGAGCTATGGCATTAACTCGCACTCCAACCGGCCCCAATTCTGCGGCCAAGGCTTTTACCATTTGCAGGGTACCTGCTTTGGTGGCGGCATAAACTCCCTGTCCAGGCTCGACCACCTGAGAGCGGATTGAAGAAAAGAGAATGATGCTGCCAGAGCGCTGTTTTTGCATTTGCTGTCCGGCGGCCCGCATAGCGAAGAAACTACCCCTCAGATTTAAACCCACCACGCGGTCAAATTCCTCTGCCGTGACTTCTAACAAGGGTTTGCGCACGTTTATTGACGGCGTGCAGACCAGCACATCTAGGGAGTTAAGTTTATCAAACAGTTCACTGACAGTCTGCTCGCGGTTGAGATCGACAACGGCGCTGCTGGCCATGCCTCCTTGTTCACTGATAGCATTGGCGCTGGCGCTGGCGCTATCTTGCTTCAGGTCGGCACAAATGACCTCGGCGCCATGGGCCGCCAAGCCCAGTGCGGCAGCACGACCAATGCCTGAGCCCGCCCCGATGACCAGGGCGCGTTTACCGCTTAAATCAAAGAGATTTTTGTAAGTTGCCAGTGTGCTCATGGGCTGTGTTTTTCTACCAGTGTCTCAAAGGTAGCTACACGCTGCGCTGCAATACTCAAACTGCCCCGCCAGAACTCGGGGTCTTCTAAATCAATACCGAACTGCCCAGCCAAACTGGCTGCGTCGCCCATGCCAGTGCTGGCGAGGAGTTCATCATAGCGTTCATGAAAGCCACTGGCTTCTTGCTGATACCGCGAGTAAAGGCCGAGTCCAAACAGGTAACCAAAGGTATAAGGATAGTTGTAAAAACTGTAGCCGGAGCTGTAATAATGCCCTTTATGAGCCCACATGTAGGGGTGGTGCGCTTCGGCATCCAGGGCTTCGCCGTAGGTGGCGGCTTGCGCTTCAAGCATAAGAGCGTTTAATTCTTCGATAGAAAGTTCGCGCTCCAGACGTTTTTCAAACATGCCGCTTTCAAAGATAAAGCGTGAGTGAATGTCAATCACCAACTGAGTGCTACCTAAGAGGTCTTGTTCTAAAATAGCCAGTTGCTCGGCTTCGCTGGCCTCGGCTAAGATTGCGTTGGTAACGATAGTCTCACAAAAGATGCTGGCAGTTTCAGCCAGCGTCCTGGGTGTGACGCTTTGTAAGATGCTGCGCCCTGCCTGGTAGTGGCAGTGATTGTGATAGGCGTGACCAAGCTCATGGGCAATGGTAAAAAGGTCATCGAGCTTGCCGCCAAAATTAAGCATCACCCGCGATTCTTTAACCCCGGGCAGACTCATGCAAAAGGCGCCGTTGCGTTTGCCTTTGCGCGGCGGTACGTCGTGCCAGTTTTCATCAAAGCTTTTTTGGGCAAAAGACGCTAAATTATCCGAGTAGTTACTGAACTTATCCACCACAAAACTTTTGGCCTCGGCCCAGGAATAGCCGCGCGACGAGCCTACGCTTACCGGAGCGTTCAGGTCGTACCAGGCCAGCCGATCCTTGCCCAAGAACTTAGCCTTGGCCAATAGGTAGCGCCGGAAAATTGGGAAACTTTCCTGGCAAGCCTGTTGCATGGCCAAGAGACTCTTTTCGCTAATGCCATTTTGAAAGAGTGACGCTTCTAGAGCGTTTGACCAGCCTCGTTTTATGCTCAGTTCATTGACCTGACCCTTAATGCTGTTTAGCGCTGCGGCGTAGGAGACGGCGTTTTGGTTTAGGAGCTCGAGCTCTGCTTCATAAGCGGCTTTGCGCATTTCCGAGCTTTCATCTGCCTGAAGATTTTTTAGGTCGGTGAGAGGATAATCTGCTTCTTCTTTACCTGGCAAGGTTTTGCGGATGGTACCCCGGCTAATTAAATCACCGTGGAGTTTGCCCCAGGCCTGGCCGCCGCTGGGGTTTAGTTTCGAGGCCAGCGCTTCGGCCTCATCACCCATAAGATGAGTGGCCTCTATCTTGCGTCTGCGCAACAAATAGCTATGCTCTTTAGCGGGTGCAGATTCGTTGATGAGCGTCTCCACATCCAGACTGCCCAGCCAGGCGGTAAAGAGCTTGTCTAAAATGCTCAAGGTGCCGCCAAGCGGCTGAAGGCTGGAAAGTTCCGCCTGGGCACGGTCATTAAAGGCATCGGTGGCAACAAAGCCAAAGAGATACGCCCGAATATCGCTATAGAGAGTGTAAGCTTCGTTAAAGCGATTTATAAGCACCTCAAAAGTCTCTAGTGTGTTCTTGGTAATTAGGGGTTCTGATTGAGCGCGTATGTCGTGCTCGCTAATAAGAGCATCTAAGTGCTCAACTTTGCTTTTTAGCTCAGCCTTGGCCTTAGCAAATTCCTGACTTTCCAAATCCGGAAAGATGCTGCTAAGTTGCCAGTGGGGTAGAGTTTCTGTCTGTGTCATTGCCCAGCCTTTCTTTAGCATAGCTACTAAGTTTTGTATCGCTTGATAGCCTATCAATTTTTTCGAAGCTGTCCAAATTGTGTGTCAAGTCAAGTAAAAAGCAGAAAGTGGTTAGTAGGAGGTAGAAACTAAGAAGACAGTAATAAAGTGAAAAGT
>JASBUK010000128.1 GCA_030147925.1 Trueperaceae bacterium | reverse complement strand
GTTTCAATAACACTTTAAGACAACGTTGTTCGCGCTTAGTCAGGAAAACACTCTCTTTCTCCAAAAAACTCCAAAACCATATTGGTGCTATCTGGTTCTTCATCCACCACTACAATCAATCATTACCTTTATAGGTCTACCAAGAGCGTTTCGATGGTATTGACAACTGTCAATACCATCCGAGCAGTGCCGACGTAGTCGAGACTGAATCGCGAGTAGAAATAAAGGTGGTCAGCCTACTGCCAACGAGAATGAAACGGACTACATTTAGACGGTTCGGCTGAGTTATTGCAAAGTTTGCGTAGCTAAGGCCCTTATTGCCACAGACGCGTGTCGGCTTGGTAGGCCGTTGTCTTAAAAGTAATCTGCTTAAAAGCCGGGTGCAAGGGGTTAAGCAGATAGTTTGACTCCTCTAAAACAACGCGGCCGGGTACTCTAAGGACGCAAGTTCTTTCTTTGACCAGCCACGTATCGCCGTACTGACGAGTAGCAAAGCTATCGGGAGCTTTGATAAAAGCTTTCAGCACTTCCGCTTCTAAGTCTTCTATCAAAGCTTCAGGAATGCTGACGCGGGTTTTTACATAAGAGGAAAGCTGCTCTTTGTCCTGCAAATTAACAAATAGCTCGAGCGTGGCGAGCGGCCTGTGTATTATCTGGCACTGCCGGTGTTAGTAGGCTAAATGTAGTCAGCCGATAAACTAGCGAACCGCGGCTTGAGTTGAGCTTTCAGGTGCTTTGGTAGTAGGGTTGCCCTGCAGTCGAGTTCAACTTGCGGATTTTTGACGCGAATCATATACTTCCGCGCTATCGTCGCGGTGACAACCATCAGCTCAACTATCGCGAAATTTGTACCCAAGCAGAGTCTCGGCCCTCCACCGAAAGGAAAGTAAGCGTGGTTCGGGTTTGGTTCATCTGCGACCGGGTTTAGCCATCGTTCGGGCTTGAACGTTTCTGCCTCGGGGTAGAATCTTGGATCTCGGTGAATGATGAATGGGCTAAATAGCAGCTTCAAGCCCTTTGGGAGATGATAGCCACCAAGTTCAACGGGGTTCAGAACCTCACTTTCCATGAGCCATGTGGGCGGATAAAGCCTTAAGGCTTCCTTGACAAGCGCTTGTGTATACGTGAGCTTTTGCAAAAGATCGCTCTGTGGTGACGGCTCAGCAAAAATACCATCCACCTCATTATGGAGGCGCGATTCATAATCCCCATGGCCATCGAGTAAGAACCAAATCCACGTGAGTGCGGCAGCGGGGACACGGTGACCTGCAAGGAGCATCCCAATAAGAACGCCCGCTAATTGTTCATTGCTCGGTCTGCCAAAAGGCCAGTCTGCCGTCACAAGTATAGAAAGTAGATCCTGTTCGGGCTTTGCTTTGCGAGATTCGATAATGTCTAAAAGCACCTTTTCCATATCCTGTTTTCGCCGGCGGATACGTAAATTTGTAGGCGTTGGCACCCAAGGCGGAACGACGAACGGATTGCCGATCATGACGAGCAAGGCGTCGAGTAACCGTGCAGCACTCTCCGGAATCGAAATCCCTTCATTACCAAACACGTATTCGGTAATAGCGCCGGATGTGATCTGTTCCATTGTCGCTAGAACGTCAAAGCTGATCCCATCGCCAATTTCATCGAGAGTCCGTTTGGTGAGGTTTGCAATGCTAGGCGCGAAGTCCGCAAGATGGCTCCGCTTGGTGTGTGTCGTGATGAGATGGCGGTGTTGCATCCACGCTGAAGTGTCAGCCTCGGCAACGCGCCGTGCAAATAGGTCGGAAGCGATAACGAAGTCTTTCCCTGTGCGAGCAAGAATGTCACGGACGTGCTCAGGATGGTTGATGATATAGACACGGTCGCTAAATCTAACTATGTCGCCGTACTCTTTAGCACACTCTTGTAGGAAGCCAAGACGATCGTCCTCGAACGCTTCAAGGTTTCCGTAGATCGGGTTTCCTTTAGGACCTGGAGGCTGTTGCACTTTAACTCCTTCGGTTCCAGGGCATATAGCTTTGAGCTATATGCCCTCTGGTTTAAGCCCAAAAACCTACCCCGAAGCCCAGTGGTACCAGAAGTAGAGACCGCCGGTTCGATAGATTCCCCCAACCTTGACCAGATTGCTAATTGCAATGAGGGCGTATGCAGTCCGTCGAAGATAACGTTTCACGAACATCACCTCCTCTCCAGAGGCATTTATGATGATCACTAAGGCGGTCAGGAAACCAGCTTGCGAACTGACTAGTGGCAAGATACGAACATATACAAGAGGAAGGAGGTCTTACCTAGTTGCCTAAAGACCAGTTACTAATTACCGACAGAGCAGCCGCCCGCTTCGTGCTCGACCCCGGCAAACGCGCGTTTCTAGCACCCTTTATGAACGGGGGGGTGACGATATCTGAAGCCGCAAATCGGCTGGGGGTCAAACTTAACCTTATGGCTTACTATGTGCACCGCATGACTGAATTAGGCTTGCTTGAACGAAATCTTGGCGCAAGCGGTAAATGTTTTCGTGCCGCCGCCCACCAATTGCTCATTCCTTTCGCTAACACCCGCTACGAAACCTTCGGTGCTATGCTTCACGAGCTAGCTCAGATGAAGCAATTCACAGACTATACGGGACAGGCTCTGGGCGAGCTTGCTCAGAACTGGGGCATCGTATTTCGGTGCGACAACCCCTCTGGAGCTTTCGAGATGTCTTTTGCTCCTATTGTAAATGAAGAGCCTAGTCCCATTCGTGTTCAGCAGCTTCTTGAGGAGTCGCGTCCCGCGTTCTGGGTAAGTGGTGATACGCTGTGTCTAGATTATCCGCAGGCGAAAGCTTTACAGCGTGAACTCTTTCAGCTTTTACTAAGGTATAAAGAACAAAACGTAGCCAAGGGTCAACCCTATATTTTGCTTTTGGGCTTAACGCCTATTACGCCCCAAGAGTAACCTCTAACTTCACTTGATCCTGAAAGTACACGAGAATCACAAGTCTTTCGTGACCTAAATCTTTGGTCAGGGTGCTCTCTTAGTTCTTGACTACATAGTAAAGCATTCTGAGTTATGGCTTCGAATCGCGGATTGCTTCACTTTATCATTATCGCCGCCGGGCAACTTGTTTCACTGGTGGGTACGGCGATGGCAGGGCTTGCGCTCAGTATCTGGGCTTGGCAAGAGACCGGACAGGCCACAACGCTCGCACTGTTAAGCCTCTTCGGTTTAATTCCTGCGATCTTCTTGAGTCCTTTTATAGGGGTGTTTGTCGATCGTTGGAACCGTAAGCTCACGATGATGCTCTCAGACCTCGCAGCAGGTCTCTCTACAGTTATCACGCTGGTTCTTCTTGCTACCGGTCAGCTTGAAATCTGGCATCTCTACCTGTTAGCCGTTTGGGCCGGGCTATTCAGTGCTTTTCAGATCCCGGCGTATACTGCAACGATTGGCGCTATGGTGCCGGAGAAGCATTACGGGCGAGCGAGCGGGATTCTTTCTTTGGCTCAGTCGTCGGCAAATCTAATCGCCCCGGCGCTCGCAGGCATATTATTAACGGTGACAAGTATAGAAGCTATCTTGTGGATAGACGTAGTCACCTTTGCCGTAGCTGTCCTAACTCTGTTGTTTGTCAGTGTGCCTAGCCCCTCATCCCAACATGATGACCAGCGTACGCTTTGGCAATCCGCCCGAGACGGTTTTGGGTTCATTGCTCACGAACCAACCCTACGCGCATTAGTGCTGCTATACGTGGTCATCAACCTTATTGGGGCCATTGGTATGGTTATGCTTGCGCCCACAACGCTTGCCCGCTCAAACAATGATGCGTTAGCCCTGGGGAGTGTGATGTCTGCGTTAGGTCTTGGTGGCCTCACAGGTGGCGCTGTCATGAGTGTCTGGGGTGGACCGAGACGCCGCATTCACGGTGTCTTACTTGGGCTTGCTGCCGTGGGTATTTTCGGCTACAGCGTGTTTGGAATAGGGCGTACACCGCTCATATGGCTTGTTGGCGCTTTTAATATCAGCTTCTTTGTACCCATCCTTAGTGGAAGTAACCAAGCAATATGGTTGTCACAAATTCCAAAAGAGCTTCAAGGGAGGGTCTTGGCCACAAGACAAATGATAGGTCTCGGGGTGAGCCCCCTCGTTATGTTAGGAGTAGGGCCGCTTGCAGATTACGTCGTCGAACCGGCTATGCAATCAGCAACTTGGTACGCTGCTGTGTTCACTCCCCTTGTTGGTAATGGCGTGGGTGCAGGGATGGCGTCACTGTTTTTGATTGCTGGTTTGCTCGCTTTCATGGTAGCGCTCTATAGCTATTTCATACCTTCCATCAGACAAGCTGACAAAAACACGTCGAAATCCCCTAACACCCTCGAGCAACCAAACTCGTCAATGTCGGATGCGTAATCTTGTCGATTCAAACTCTGTTTTGTATAAACCTCCTTCGGAAAAGGCCATACGAAAGAGACTGTAAAATTGTGCTGTAGTAGGGCGAACTCCGAACAGCTAGAGTGGAAGGTTTCAAATTTTATGCGGCCTAAGCCGTAATTCGCAACCCTAAAGCCAGCCAAGAAAACGTTGCCACTTTCAGCTTCGCACGTTTGTGGACCGAATTAGGCTTACACCAGTCAGGCGGACGGATGTTGCCACGCCACACCGCTTGAGTGAGTCCGCTGCCCTCCAGCAACCGCTGCCCTGTCTCGATAGAGCCTAAGCTGCGCATTGAACGTATCCGATCCTTGATTGGGACGTGCGAGTGTTTGACCGACTTGGTGGTAAGTGCCCGCTTGCGATGTAATCCCGTGCGGCGATGTTTCGCCTTCGGAGTGTGCTGTCTTACTGCTCGAAGGTAACCACGCTGCTTTGTTGCCATATCTAAGGCTGCCAGTGTTAAATCATCCATTAATCTATCTGAGAACGCCCAACCAATAACTTTGCGGCTGAATAAGTCGAGCGTGACCGCTAAGTAAAGCCAGCCCTCAGCTGTGGAAATGTAGCTGATATCAGATGCCCAAAGGGTGTCAGGCATTGAGGTGCTGAAGTTCTGCTTCACAAGGTTGTCGGCTTTTGGACGCTTGTGTTTTGAATTTGTGGTGACTTTGAACTTGCGTTTTGTCTTGCCCCTGATACTTGCTGCGTTCATCAGCCGTGCCACGCGCCCTCGGCTCGCTTTATAACCAGCATCGATCAAGTCCCTGTGAATGCGCGGTGAGCCGTAGGTGAATCGACTACCACAATGAAACATGATGATCTTTTCGGTCAGCAGCTCATTCTCTTTAGCCCGTTTGGATTTAGGGCGTTTTAGCCAAGCATAGAAACCGCTCGCTGACACCATCAGGACGCTCGCCATTAGCGTGACCGCCCAGCTTGCTCGGTGAGCCTTCATGAAGCGATATCTCACTTGCTTTCCTTGGCGAAGAACACTGTGGCTTTTTTTAAAATGTCACGCTCCTGTTTAACCCGCTCGAGTTCCTTGCATAAGCGCTGGTTCTCACGCTGCTCGGCTGTTAATGCAACGTGACCGTTTCCTGGGAATGCCAGGTCACCCAATTCTTCTGTCTACTTGCGCCACTTGTAGAGCGTGTGGTCACTAACACCTATATTCCTCGGCTATTTGCACCACACTGCAGTCAGACTGTTGACTCGGCCTTACCGCTTCACGCTTAAATTCTGCTGTATACGTCTTCCTTGTTGTCATGATGCCTCCATTCTTGCACTAGAGGCTTAACTCTGCGTCTACTTTTTCAGAGGAAGATCACTCCTCACCTTACGTGTTTTCTAGTAGGGCGAGTGCAATGGGTAAAATGCCCCGCTACCAATGGGAAATGCTTCTCAGGACTACTATTTGGCCGGTGCTAGACTAGGCCATGAACAGCAATTTGCTATACCACCGGATCTCGCTGCTTGCTTTTTTATTATTTTTTGGCTTGGGCGGACTGGCTTATGCACAGCTATTACTTGAAGTGCAGACGGTGGCAGCAATTTCTTTACAACTCGACGCCAGCGTTCGTTTGCCTAAGGGCAGTTGTCGCGCTGTAGGCAGCGGCGGTTCTAAGCTGATTGCCAAAGTACCGGATGCCAGCCGCTATACCGACTGGGAGGTTTACACCGCCACGGGTATTGCCGCGCGTTTGCAACCAGCTTTTGTGCAGCAGGTGATGACGTCTTTTGCCTTAGCGGGGTACTTTCTGGAGCAACAGAGCGAGGAGCAGTTAGCAGGTGAAACTCACAGCCGTTATCTCTTTAGTGATGCTGGCGCTAAAAAGACGCTGCTCTATGTAATTAGGACGCCACAGGAATTGGTCTGGCTGGTGGCCCGGGCGCACTAAGTCGCTTTTTTAAAGATTAAGATTTACTTTAGCTTCCTCATCCTCGCGTAGACTAAGCTATGGGATATTTTCTCTGTCTGGCTTCGCCAGGACAGAGCCTGGCAAATAGCTTTTTATGGAGGATAAACATGACGCGCATTGCCATCATCTTTTTAATTGCATTGCTTGGTTATGCGTCCGCACAATTAAGTGGCGAGGCGCAAAACGCGCTTGAGCAGGCTCGAGCCTTAGCCGCAGAGGCTAAAGAGCAATATGCCGGTACTATTTATAATCCGGATCAGCCGCTCTGGCGCGAGGCGCTTACTGCTGGCAACCGTGCTCTGGAAATGGCCCCGGATTCGCCCGAGGTATTGCGCTTTTTAGCCGAAACCTATAGCACCTTGCGCTGGTATGTGCGTGCCTGGGATTTCTGGTTGCGTTATTTAGATGCCGGCGGTAACTTCGACGTGGAGGCGCAAGCGCAGCTTGCCGACTCTGGCAATGAACTGGGTTATGCTCGTTATGAAGCTCAGGACTTTGCCTCGGCGCTGAGCTATTACCAGCAGGTGAGCAATTTGCTGCCCGAAAACAGTGAGGCGCTCACCTGGCTGGGTCGCATTAACTTTGAGCTTGGCGACCCGGCGGCAGCCTTGCCCTATTGGCAGGCACTCGTGGCCCTTAATCCTGACGACGAGGCAGCACAGTATTATTTAGAGCGCAGCGAGCAGCAGCTTGAGGTGGGTTTAGCAGCCAGTGATGCCTTTTATCAAGGCTTGTCACTTTATGACAATAAACAACTCGAAGAAGCCTTATCAGCCTTTGAGCAGGCAACAGAAACCAATCCGGAATTTACCGAGGCTTTCGTCTGGGCTGGTCGCATCAGCATAGAGCTTGGTCGGCCCGCAGCGGCGCAGGCTTACTGGCAGCGGGTGCTCGAGCTTAAGCCCGATGACGAGCGAGCCCGCTATTTTCTGGACTTAGCCCAAAAACAGCTCAGTTGGGGCGTCGAGGCCGCCAATGCCTTTGAAGCGGGGATTGTTTTATACGAAGAAGGAAACTTAGCAGAAGCCGCCCTGGCCTTTGAGGAGGCAGTGCGGCGCAATCCGCGTTATAAAGATGCCGCAGTTTGGGCGGCACGTAGCTATCAGGAGTCGGGCAAGCCAGAACGAGCGATTTTTTACTGGGAACAGGTCTTAAACCTTGACCCAGATGATAAACGCGCCAGCTATTTTTTGGACCTAGCACAGGATCAGGTCAGCTTTGGTGTCGAGGCCGCCAGTTCTTTTCGCCAGGGCCTGGAGAATTATCAGTTGGCCCAATTTGACGAGGCCCGCAGCTTTTTTGTGCAGGCTACTGAGGAAAACCCCGACTATGCGGCGGCCTGGGCCTGGCGCGGGCGACTAGCTTTTGACTTGGCCGATTACAAAGAGGCCACTACGTCTTATGAGCGTGCTCTTGAGCTCGAGCCCGATAACGAAGCCTATCGCTTTTTTGCCGAAGAAGCGGCGCGGCTGCTGGCTGCTGAGGACGAAAATGACTTGCCTTGAGCCGGTAGTTGTAGCTGATGTCACAGTTTTTCTCAGAACCTCATAAATAATGCGCACCGTGGCATTGCGCGTTACGGCTCTGGCCCTGCTGCTAATGCTGGCTTTGGTTACGGTGCTTACCGTTCGCACCCTAAAGCGCCTGCCGGATAGCCTTATTTATTTAGTGAGCAGCGGCGAGACAAGCTTTAGCCTAGAGGCAGTGGGTAGACGCAGCAATCTCAGTGACCCGCAAGAACGGCTGAAATACCTCTTGCAAGCAATGATTTCCGGACCCACTGACAAAGAGCTAGCCCGTGGCCTGCACACCGCTTTTCCCGCCGATACAAGGCTGCTTGATGTGCGTTTGGTCGCTGGTGTCGCCGAAGTAAACCTCTCTGCTAACTTTGCTCAGGGAGGGGGTACTTCGCGGATGCAGTCTCGCCTAAACCAGCTTTTTTATACGTTGACACAGGCTAAAGGTGTCGAGGCCGTGTCGCTGCGCATAGACGGCGAAAAGGTGACGTTATTTAGTCAGGAAGGTCTGATAGTGGACAATCCCTGGTACCGGCAGGCGTATCCGGGTTTGCCTAGCTGGTGACCACCAAGCTAAAGAGCATTCTACTCTTCAAACGAAGCAAGCAGAGCAAGGATTTGTTCCGGTAAATCTTCAGGAGCGTTTTGGTAAAAGGCATAGTCTTGTCCAGTTGCTTCGTTTAGTACCGTGTCTCCACCAGGAAAGAGCGAGCGTAGCAAGTCTTCAAAATCAGGGTGTTTTTCGCGTAAATCCTGCAGTTTAGACACAACCCATGAGGCATCAGGGGATTTCATGGAACCACGAATCTGTAAGGAAGGTATGAGACAGGCCAGTGCTTTGTCATATTCACCCAGGCTACCGTAGGCATTTCCGAGGTTGCCCAGGAAAGCACCCTCATTTCGCCTATCACCAATCTCCCGGGCGATGACCAGTGCCTGCCGGTATTGCTTGATGGCCTGGTCGTAGTTGCCCTGGCTACGGTAGGCGTTACCGAGGTTGCCCAGGCTAAAGCCCGTTAGCTCCTGGTCAGTCAGCTTGTCAAGCACTTGCAAGTACATGTCACGAGCAGTTGAGTAGTGTCCCCAGAGAGACAGGTAAGGATCATCGATGCTCAATAGCACTGCACAGGCACGGTCAAACTCTTGCGCTTGTACGAGCTGCTCGAATTCGCTGAGTTGCGGCTGCAAGTCGCTGATATTCTTTATGTCTTGAGCTTATGCTGAAAGTTGTGGATGACCAGGAAAGCAAGCGGCGTATCACCGCCGATGATTAGAATCATCGTGGGTTTAGAAAAGGAGTGATACGCCTTGTTAGAAGATACCGTACTGACTCTAGAGAAGCCAGCGTTT
>JASBUK010000127.1 GCA_030147925.1 Trueperaceae bacterium | reverse complement strand
GTTTCAATAACACTTTAAGACAACGTTGTTCGCGCTTAGTCAGGAAAACACTCTCTTTCTCCAAAAAACTCCAAAACCATATTGGTGCTATCTGGTTCTTCATCCACCACTACAATCAATCATTACCTTTATAGGTCTACCGAAGTCTTGGGCTAGTACTTGTGTTTTACTTTTGGCAAGCCGTTTATCAAGGCCAGGATGAAATACGGGGCTATACCCAAGCAATGACAGTTAGCCTCATGGTCTGGGCGCGGTTATTCTCTGTTTTTTTAACAAACAGTAACGCGCTCGAGCATGTTGGCCTGTCCTATTTTGGCAGACTAGTTCGCGACGGCGAGCTAGCAATCGAGCTTTTGAGATCGGTTGATTTGCAGTGGGTATCTTACACAAAGTCACTGGGTCGGCTACTGTTTAACCTTGCCTTACGCCTGCCGCTCGTCATTCTGGCAGTTGGCGTGTTCAAAATCAATTTTCCGCTTAGCCCACTAAACTGGCTACAATTTGCTGTCGCTGCATTTTTAGGCTATGCCATAATCTACATGTTCGATTGGGCACTTAGCTGCCTCGCATTTTTTACCACGGCCACCTGGGGCCTCAATATGGTGCGCTGGGGCATCGCAGCCTTTCTCGGCGGTACACTTATTCTCCTTGATTGGTTACCCAATTGGTTTGCGGGATTCGCTGCCCACTCACCTTTTGGACAGGCACTGGCTACACCACTCAGCCTGTCACTAAGTGACATCCCAAATCGCCCTTTTGGGCAAATCGTACTAGAACAGCTTTTTTGGATTCTGTTTTATATGGTGGTTTCACGCTTCCTATATCATGAAGCACAAAAAACTGTCACGATCGCCAGAGGTTGAGAATGCTCCGTCACTTGAGTTTGTATCGCTCTTTTCTCAAGTTACGTTTTAAAACTCTACTAACCTATCGGGTGGATTTCATTCTTGGTTCTGTTGCAAGTTCAATTATGCAGGCCAGCACCTTTTTGGCGTTATTCTTTATCTTAAGGCAAATCGGTAACCTTTCCGGCTGGTCCATTTCCGAACTACAACTGTTATATGGCAGTATGCTTATCTCTCTTTCACTCAATCAGATGTTCGCCGACAACTTGTGGGCCATGACCTACTTTGTTAGGAGCGGTAAGCTCGATACATTTTTAACGAGGCCGATAAACCCGCTGTTCCACATCTTAGCGGACCGTTTTAATCATGTTGGGATTGGGGATTTTCTGACTGGCAGCGCCCTAGTCATCTTAGCACTCGGAAACTTGCCACAAATTACCTTATTTGCTGCTCTTTACTGGCTTTTATCCGTCATCTTAGGTGGCCTTATCTTTTTTAGCCTCAACTTACTTTGTAGCACATCAGCATTCTGGCTCTTAGACTCAGTAACTATTACCCGCGTCGTGTTTGATAACCATCAATTCGCCAAATATCCGCTCGACATCTTTCCATATGTACTCAATGTGACTCTCACTTTCCTTTTACCCTACGGTTTAGCTGCATTTCACCCCATTGCCTTTCTACTCGGTAAACCACAGGCCCTACCTCCACTGGTACCGATAGCAATCATTATTGTTCTCACAGCAGTAAGTATAGGCATTTGGTGGCGCTTGCTTCCAAATTATGCGAGCACGGGAACTTGAGCTTCTTTTAATCGCAGTGATCGTGGTCTTTACGGGCAATACAAAAAAGAAATGCATAGCAAAATTCGCCGGGAATTTCTCCCGGCGAATTACCAAAACAGGTTTTGCCTAGCGCTAAGCTACCGTTACCTCAATCTTGCGTGGCTTGGTGCTTTCTAAGCGTGGTACAAAAAGTGTCAGCACACCCTTGTTGTAATTTGCCTCCACTTTGCCCAAATCAAAGCTTGAAGGAATTGTGAAGTTGCGAGCAAATTCTCCCTTGGGGCGGCTCTCGAAGTGAACCGTTTGCTTTTCATTTCTTTAGGTAGTTGCGCGTGGCTTTTACCTTGAGGGTATTTTGTTCGCTGTTTACTTCTAAACTGTCTTCAGCAACATCCGGTAAATCCAGATAAAGATAAAGACCTTCTTCGTCCTCGACAATATCGGTTGCCGGAACCCAACTGTTCAACATGCGTCCTCCTCTAAAGCCACGATCAAAACGCCTTTGTATGTCTTCAAGTTCTTGCCAGGGATTCCAAGTTTGCAGCATAATCTGCTCCTTTCAATTACAGAGTCAATATAAAACCTGAGTCCATCATTGTCAAGTATATTGACTATTAAGAACAAAAAGAATTATCTATTAGCTATCAAGTTGGGACAAAGTGAAACCACCTTTGCAAATTAGTTTGTTAAACCAGGTATAGGAAGCTTTAGGGATGCGCTGCTTATCAGCATAATCGACATAAACGAGTCCAAAACGCTTGTGATAGCCCTCTGCCCACTCGAAATTGTCAAGCAGGGACCAGACAAAATAGCCTTTGACGTTAGCGCCCTGCGCCAGAGCTTTTTGTGTGGCTGCCAGATGACTCTCTAAGTAACGAATGCGTCGAGTATCATTTACTTGCCCCCTGTGATTAAGCGCATCGGCAAAAGCAGCACCGTTTTCAGTTATGTAAACTGCCGGATTGCCGTACTTCTCTTTTAGGTTCATGAGCTGCTCGTACATAGCCGCTGGGTAAACTTCCCAACCCATGTCGGTTAGTTCGGCATCCGCTGGCGGTGGCGCCTGGCTGATACCCATTAAGCTGCTGCTGTTAGCCTGGATCAAGAAGCGAGTATAGAGGTTTAACCCTAAAAAGTTAAGGGGTTGTTTTATGGCAGCAATATCATCATTCTTAACATAGGGCTCGAGCAGTCCTTGGCTTAGCGCCGGATAGCCGCCTAGCAGCAAGGGGTCTAAAAAGTTGCGATTAGCAAAGGTATCAAAGAGCTTAGCAGCCTGCTGATCTTCTTCACTTTCACTAACTGCGTGTGCCGGCTGCAAATTCAGCGCAGTACCCAGCTGCCAGTCAGCGTTTAGCTCACGCAGAAGTTTCAGGGCCAGTCCTTGCGCTAGATTCTGGTGGTGTGTGGCGGCTAAAAAAGCGTTGATATCACTTAGACCCGGGGCGTGTTGCCCTAAAAGATGACCCAAAAACGCCACCGAACCAGGTTCGTTAAGCATCAGGAAATGCTCTACCCTATCACCGTACTGCTCAGCTACGTAGCCGGCATAATCAGCAAACCAGTAAACGATATCACGTGCCGTCCAACCACCTTTGTCCTGCAAAGCCTGGGGTAAGTCCCAGTGATAAAAACACAGCCAGGGCTGAATACCGACGTCTAGCAGACTGTCAATGAGCCGGTCATAGAAGTCACAGCCTTTAGAATTCGGCTGACCTCTCCCCTGCGGAAAAAGCCTCGTCCAGGCCGTAGAAAAACGGTAGGCATCCAGACCCAAATCACGCATCAGGGCGACATCCTCGGGATAACGGTGATAGTGATCGCAGGCTTCATCACCATTGTGGTTATCGGCAATTTTGCCTGCGGTGTGACAAAAATTGTCCCAGATAGAGGGGCCTTTGCCATCTTCTTGCCAGGCTCCCTCAATCTGATAACTGGCGGTTGAAGCACCCCAGATAAAGTCTTGTGGAAATCGAATCATTTTTTCCTCCCGGATAGTTTTATGCCCTTAACTTTACAGGCAGGCTATCACCCGAACTTCTAAAAGGTTAGGATAACCGGCATGCTCGAGCCTAAACCTTCGCGTGTTTTTGTGATTCTCGGCATTGGGGTCTTTGCGGTCAGCTTAGCCGCCATTTTTATTCGACTTGCCGAGGCTCCAGGCGTGGTAGTGGCAGCCTATCGCATGCTGATTGCCAGCCTGCTGGTTCTGCCCTTTACCGTGCGGGCACTAAGACGCACCCCACTAACACGAAAAAATCTCGGCTACACCCTGTTAGCCGGAGTGTTTTTAGGCATTCACTTTGCCAGTTGGATAAGTTCACTGTCTTATACCACCGTAGCCGCCAGCGTAACACTGGTAACAACCAACCCGTTGTGGGTGGCACTCTTTAGCTGGTTGTTTTTAGGGCTGGCGCCACCTTTTACCGTGCTGCTAGGGGTCTTAGCAGCGGTTTTGGGCGGAGCACTGATTGGCTTTGGCGATTTAGGAGGAGGCAGTGCCCCGCTCTTAGGTGACGCTCTGGCGCTGCTTGGCGCTATAGCCGCCTCGGCTTATCTGCTGCTGGGTCGGGCCGCGCAGCGGCGTGGCCTTAGCCTACAGGCCTATGTTGGCGTGGCTTACAGCGTGGCCGCGCTCACGATTTTGCCGCTGCCTTTTCTCTTTGGACTATCTTATTCTAACTATAGCCTCGAGACCTTTTTCTGGATTCTGCTGCTGGCTTTAGCGCCACAACTCGTCGGCCACACCAGCATTAATTACGCCGTAAAGCACCTAGACCCAACTATTGTGGCCACCACCATTTTGCTCGAGCCGGTGGGCTCGAGCCTGTTTGCCTTAATCCTCTTTCGGGAAGTTCCGGCTGGCTTAACGCTATTGGGAGCGTTTATCCTGCTTTCGGGCGTAGCCTTAACCGTCCGCTATAGTCGTAGCGCGGCAAGCACAGAATCAGCTTAAGACTAAAGCAGATAATCTTTAAACCCCTTTTATAGAATCCGATTAATTTCTTAGCTATTTAAAAAGCCAACTGCTCCATTTATACCAAATTGATTTAGCGGTATCACAGTCCGAATCATCTAAGGGTACGCTCACGCTACGTGGTACTCCGTGAACACGAGCAGTTTTGATGTCACAAGGTGACATCAATTAACGTCACTTTGGTATAACCACTCACCACCAGCTGCCTATAGGCTGAAACATGCAAACTTGCCAAACTGCTTTTTATCATCTTGTGCCACTTTGCGCCCGATAAATACCGTAAAAGCGTTAGTATAGCCACAGGCTATCGGGGGCGGCAGTTTTTCATCTTGCTTGATACCCACACAGGAGGGCTATGTCAGCTATCTCGGCCACCCATTTAAGCAAGCACTACGGTCGCAAGGCCGCCGTGGACAACATCAGCTTTAACATCCAACAGGGTGAAATCGTCGGCTTTCTTGGCCCTAACGGAGCCGGTAAAACCACCACTTTAAGGCTTCTCGCCGGACTTATTCACCCTAGCAGCGGCAGCTCGCAAATCCTGGGTCAGCGAGTGCCGGGGCCAAACTTGCTTAAAGTGGGCACCATGATCGAAGAGCCCAGCTTTTATCCTTATATGACCGGCTGGGCCAATCTAAAACACGCTGCAATCCTGCATGGCGGCATAGCAGACAGCCGCATTGACGAAATTTTGAAATTTGTCAGCATGGATAAAGCGGCACAAAAAAAAGTTGCAGCCTATTCACAGGGGATGAGGCAGCGCTTGGGTCTGGCTCGAGCCCTGCTGTGGCGTCCCAAGGTCTTGCTTTTAGACGAACCCACCAACGGCCTTGACCCCGTGGGCATCGCCGAAATTCGCGAAAATCTGCGTGAGATTGCCAGTGGAGGTGTAACCATCTTAATCTCCAGCCATATTCTGGCGGAAATTGAAAAGCTGGTGGCGCGGGTATTGGTCATCGAAAAGGGCAAACTGCTCTTTGACGGACCTCTGACTCAGATCACTCAAAATCTTGATGAACCACAAACAAGCTATCAGTTACAAGCCACAGAACAGAACGCTTTGGAGGAAAAACTCAGCGAGCTTGGCTACGGCTTTGAGTCACTTTCAAACGGCTATCTGCGAGTTGCCGTGCCCCTGAGCGAAGCCCCTAATTTGCTGTCGCGTTTAGCAGCTGAGAACATCAATCTGTTAGAAGCCAAGCGAGAGGAAGACAGTCTGGAAGACGCCTATCTGCGTCTTTTGCGCGAGGATGGGAGACCCTCATGAACGGACTTGTCAATGTCATTCGCGCCGAGCTCTTTAAAGCCCTGCGCAAAAAACGCACCTATGTCATGGCGGGTTTGCTGTGGCTGATCTTTCCACCGTTAATGCTCTTAGTCGGCTGGATTTTACAAACCCGAGTCGCCGACACCTTTGTCGAAGACGTCACCAGCGTCCGTGAGGTAATCCAGATCATCGCCTCACCCATCGCCATCACTCGCAACGGCCTGCTGCTCTTTGGCAATCTCTCCCCCAGCCTGCTGATTATCGTCGTGGCCCTAATCGCCGCTTTGCTAATTGGCGAAGAACGCAACCAGAACATGTGGAAAACCGTGCTGACCACCCAAACAAACCGCCTTACGGTGCTCAGTGGCAAGCTGCTTACCGCCATGATTTTGCTGGGCTTGCTATTTCTGGGTAGTTATCTGGTTGGACCCGTTTTTGGTGGCCTGGGCATGAGCTTTTTGCCCACCAGCTTTGGTAGTGGTTGGCTCGAGCTCTTAGGACTTTATAGCTTGCAGTGGCTTTTTGCTTTTGCCGCTATGCTCTTTGCCTTTTTAATCATCTGGCTGTTACGCAGCCTGCCACTAGGCATCGTCACTATCTTTTTCCTGCCAGCGCTACTCGAAGGAATCATCACTTTCTACCGCACCGTGGTGGGTTTTGACCGCCTCAACCGCTTTAATGCTTTTTTAGAAATTTTGCAGCTTAGAAATACCTTTGAGTCGCTGCCCAAATACTTTTTTACCAGCAATCTCTATGCGCCTTCACGCCAACCGCTGAGCAAACTCACCGATATCTTGGATATCGACGTAAATACTGTAGACGCCGGTCCTTTTGCCAGCCTGTTCAGCCTTGATCTAAGCCGCTCGGCCTGGGTCATGCTGGTCTATGCCATTATTTTCGCGGTCTTGCTTGCCTGGAGTTTTAGCCGCCGGGATATCAATTAGAGGAACGGGGATAGAGATTTCTCGCTCCCCGATCCTGCTTTTGTAGGGAATGGAGAAAATAGAGATTTTCCTACAAACCACCAACTACTAGAACGAAACCGTTCCCGTGCCCGCATTAATGGTCATGGTGATAGTGCCGCCAGCCGCCAAATCGTCTGTTTCAAAACTCAACGTGGCCATGGCGGTATTTTGCGTGTTGCTGCCGTCTAACAAGATGACGTCCAGCAAATTGGTCAATTGACTGGAGGCTATAACCGCCGTAAAAATAGCGCTGACATCACCACTGTCAATGCTGGCGCTACCCGCCACACTATAGCTGCTGCCAGATTGCTGTGTGAGCGTAAGACTGCCGGGATAGCTCATGGTCGGGATAGTAGCGGAGTTATCCACATCACTGACGGTAATTGCTAGCTGCACGTTGGTCAGAGTGATGGTAGCGGGTAAGCTCGAGCCACTTACCGTAGCCGAGCCCGTAAAACCCAACTCGATTTCATATTTAGCCGGGATAATTCCTAGAGGCACATCGCTTAAATCAACGTCATTAAAACTCCCGCTGACCGTACCAGCACCAGCAGCCAACGTCCGCAGCGCAGCAGTTGCCGGTACAGTTACCGCAATATCCTTATTGGCTAAACCTAAAGGATTGTCAAAGCTCTGCGCTGGTATCAGCGACGCACACGCAGCCAACAACACCATCAGCAATACAACTAGAGCAGAATACTTGACTATCTTCATAACTTCCTCCTCATAAGCTAGCTTTTTGCAATCCACCATCACCCACAAGCTAGAAAATTAGTAAAGCTTCGGCTGGATTTGCCCTATTACCATATAAAATCCGCTTTCCTCTGTTGATTAACTCGGTCACAGACAAAAGGGAGCGCTTTGTTCTAACTGCTTCCAGACCTCAAAGAGCACGTGTTAATAATCTGTAAGGAAGTCGTCACGACTATTGCTTATGATAGTTGTGTGTTAGCCCGCATCATTTCCGCCGCCGTCCTTGGCGTAGACGCTTATCAGGTAGAAATTGAGGTCGATATTTCCGGGGGCCTACCCAGCGTCATGGTGGTGGGTTTACCGGATGCCGCCGTGCAGGAGTCGCGCGAACGGGTTCGTGCGGCCATCCGCAACGCCGGGTTTCCCTTTCCGGCCAGCCGCATCGTCATCAATCTGGCACCGGCGGATGTACGCAAGGAGGGCCCGGCTTTTGACCTGCCTATTGCCTTGGCTGTTCTGGCGGCGCAAGGCGTAATCAGCCAGGAAGCCCTGGCAAATACGGTTATCAGTGGCGAGCTGGCCTTAGACGGCGCTATTAGACCTATAAAAGGAGCTATCAATATCGGGCTTTACGCGGCTCAGGTGGGCTTACGCCGGGCCATTGTGCCACCGGACAACGCCGCCGAGACCGCGGTTATCGAAGGTCTTAAAGTCTATGCACCTAAAACACTCTTGGATACAGTGGCATTCTTACAAGGTCGACTATCTATAGAAGCAGCCAAAGCAGCACCGGCAGATCAGCAGCTTCACATTCCCGATTTGTGTGACGTCAAGGGTCAGGCAGCAGCCAAAAGAGCGCTCGAGATTGCAGCAGCAGGCAATCACAATTTGCTCATGACCGGGCCACCAGGCTCAGGAAAAACCATGCTGGCGCGGCGCTTGCCGGGCATCTTGCCACCTCTGAGCCGTGAGGATTCTATCGAAGTCACCCGCATTCATTCCACCGCCGGGGCATTAAAGCGCAGCGGCCTCATTCGTCACCCACCTTTTAGAAGCCCGCACCACACCGTCTCGGATGCCGGGCTTATCGGCGGCGGCAATATCCCCAAACCAGGTGAGGTGAGTTTGTCGCATAAAGGCGTACTTTTTCTCGATGAATTCCCGGAGTTTAGCCGTCGCGCCCTTGAGGTTCTCAGGCAACCTTTAGAAGACGGTGTGGTGACGATAAGCCGCGCCAGAGCCGCTCTTACCTTCCCCGCCAGATTCATGCTCATTGCCAGTCAGAATCCCTGCCCTTGCGGACACTACGGCGACTCGCAAAAGGAATGTCACTGCAGCCCCAGCATGCGCCAACGCTACCGTGAACGCATCAGCGGACCACTTTTAGACCGTATTGATCTGCGCATCACCGTGCCAAGACTGCCTGCCGAGGACCTGCTGCGGGCAAAACCGGGCGAAGCCAGCGAAGTACTGCGGCAGCGGGTCATAGCCGCCCGCAGCCGCGCTGTGAATCGTCAGGGGGTTCCCAACGCGCAACTGAGCGGTCAGGCGCTGCGTCGACACGCGAGCTTAAACAGCGGCCCCGAGGCCTTTATTAAAACTATTATCAAACAGTTGTCGCTCTCGGGCCGTGGCTATGACCGCCTCTTGCGGGTCTCCCGCACTATTGCCGATCTAGCGGAGGTCGAAAGCATCACAGAGGAGCACATAGCCGAAGCGGTCAGCTATCGCGAGAGCCAATAGAACGTTTCGCTGACCCAAGCCGAGTGAGTGGTTGGTAGTTAGTGGTTATAGCACTTGCAAGATTTATAACTACAGACGATACTAGGGAATGAGAGCGTATTCACTAGATTTAAGAGAACGGATTGTAGCAGCAGTCAAGGCAGGGATGTCAAAAGCAGAAGTAGCCCGACAATTTAGCGTTGATAG
>JASBUK010000100.1 GCA_030147925.1 Trueperaceae bacterium | reverse complement strand
GCCCGCTATAATAGTTCATGAGGCTTCCTCCTTTGGATTTGTTTAGGCTTTTACTGTACGGTAAAAGTAAATCTTGGGAGCCTCTATTAGTATCAAGGCGCTGCATGGGACGCTGAATCGTCCTATTCAATTTCTGGAGGTGATCTGAAATCATTCAAATCACCCTATCGAGTATTCAGCAGCCTTGAGCTTAGGTCGTTATGTATCTTAAACCTTGTACAATTTCTATATGTACAGTAAAATGTACATATGAGAACTCTCAACTATACAACAGCACGCCAAAACCTGGCCTCTGCTATAGATAGCGTTGTAGATGATCACACTCCTCTTGTAATTACCAAAGGTAGTGACAAGGCTGTTGTCATGATGAGTCTAGATGACTGGAATGCCTGGCAAGAAACGATGTATCTACTACGCAACCCTGCCAATGCTGAGCGTTTACTCGGGGCTATTCGTGACTTTGACGAAGGCAAGAATCTTGTTTCTAAAGAGTTAATCCCTGAGTGAAGTATAAGGTTTTCCATCAAACAGCTTGGGAAGACTATCTTTACTGGATTAACCAGGATAATAAAATCCTCAAACGCATCAACTCACTAATTAAAGACATTGAGCGATCCCCTTATGAAGGTCTTGGTAAACCTGAAGCCCTTAAGCACAATCTATCTGGCTGGTGGTCAAGGCGAATTACTGATGAGCACCGTATCGTTTATCGCATTCAAGCTGAGCAACTACATATTGCCTCACTGCGTTATCACTACACGAAGTAGCTCCTTTGACGCACATAAATGAGTATTGCAAGGGATGCACACTCGTCCGGCTAAAACTCAGAAAACCTGTTTAAACCTCAAATTTTACCCTCTAGTTTAGTGTCCCTCAGGCTACTTATGTCGGCAATGCCTAAGTCTTAAGGTGCTATTCCTCCTGATAAAGCAAGCCAATCACATCACCCCGGAGCAGCCCCCGGTAAACACCGGCAATGTAAACATCGCGGCTGTTTAGACTTAGTGTGGGGAAAAGCGGATTATGGGGGCGCAAGGTGACTATTTCGGGCTTTTCTGACGACCAGTCAAGATATTTAAGGGTGACATCGCTTTGCTCAAAGCGCACCGCACAAATTTCGCCCGGGCGAGGACGGGTGGATTTTTCTAGCAAGACCACGTCACCGTCTTGAATCAGATCGGCCATGGAATCGCCTTGTACTCGCAGGGCAAAAAACGCTGACTTACCTTTAAGGGCTACATAGCCCTCGGGGTGCTCGAGCGCTTCACTAAGTGGCCCGGCGGGTATGGAGCCAATCAGCGGAACCCCAGCAGGAGTCTTTAGCAGGCTTAAGCGTGGTGAGCGACCCACTCCACGGCTTTCAAAACGCACATAGCCTTTTTTATCCAGTGCCTGCAAATGCTGGCGCAAAGTGGTGTAGTCGATTTTCAGGCTGCGTGCCAAGTCAGCAAGTTCGGGCAATTGCCCGCTGCGCTGCCAAAAGGCTTGCAGTCGCTTATAAATTTTGGCCTGTCGTGGCGATAGTTGCGCCATTGTCCCTCCACAGTTTACCCGCAATATACCCAAATAATTTGGGTATATCTACCATAAGAGTCTTTGGGGTTGCTGTCAAGCGGTACCAACAAAAAGCCTGACAAAAGCCCCGAAACGTAAGCAGGCTATCCCTGTACTAAGACCCAGTTGTTGTATAAAGGTTGGCAGCGCCTAAGCCCATGACAACAACCACCGTAAAAAAACTCAGCCTCCCCCATCTCTGGGAATGGCCCACTATCCTGTCTTTGGACGCCCCGCTAATTGCCGTTTTATGGCAGGCACTTTTTGCTCGAGCCCTAAAAATTGATCTGGCAGGGCATCATTATTTCTTGCTGGCGCTGGCCGTGTGGCTGCTCTATGTCGCTGATCGTTGGGTAGACGGTCTCAAGCTAAGCGTCAGCACGGCGCAAAGCAGCCGCCACCGCTTTTATGTCTTAAGGCGTTGGCCGCTTCTTTATCTCTGGCTGGCGGTCTTGCTGCTTAGCTTGGTCTTTGTGCTGTTCACGCTTGATGGTAGCGAAATCATCAGCGGCAGCCTGTTGCTTGCCGCCGTTTTGGTTTATTTTGCTGGGGTTCATCTGGCCGAGCCGGTGTTTCGGCGTATCCCCAAGGAGCTGTTTATCAGTCTGCTTTTTGGGGCGGGCGTGACCCTCTTTATCGTGCCGTTAAAAACTGCAGCAGTTTTGCTACCGCTATTGCTTTTTGTCGTCCTCTGTTTTTTGAACTGTAGTTTTATTGCACTCTGGGAGGAGCAAATCGACAGGCAACAAGGGCAGCATTCGCTCTTGCAGGATTATCCAGGGGTAGCAAACTGGCTGCCCTGGCTGGCTCTGGGTTTAGCCGTCTTAGCGCTATTACTTGTAATCTTTTTGCCACCAAGCCCCCTGCTATTGGCTGTTGCCGCAAGCTCGAGCCTTCTTTATTTATTGCAGCAGACTTCGGCACGGTTTAGCTCTGCAGCGCTGCGCGTACTGGCCGATGTCAGCTTGCTCACGCCCATATTGCCGCTTGTTCTGGGCCTGTTACCCGGTTAGACCGCAACCTTCTGGTCGGTGGGCTTTAGCGACAGCGAGTTCAGGATTACCACGGATGTTCTTTACCATCCCAGTCAAAAAAGCGTCCGGCGTGTTCTTCTGTGAGATTGTCAATCAATTTGAACATTCCCGCCACCGATTCTGAGGGTGTGAGTTTGGCTCTGTTTCCGCCCATATCCGTTTGCACCCAACCGGGGTTGAGCAAGACCGAAATAATGCCGTGCTCGAGCACATCAAAAGCAAAGGCACGCATGAGCATGTTCAAGGTGGTTTTACTGGCACAATAAGAATAGTTGCCGCCGCTTTGCTTATCGCTTAGTGAACCCAGCCAAGAAGAGATGCTAACCACCTTTGGCTCATCACCGGCTTTTAGCAGGTCTAGATACTGCTGCGCCACCAAAAGCGGCCCCAACGAATTGACCCGGAACATATCAATCATGGCCTCGGGCTCGAGCCGCCCCAGCTTTACGTGTTTGTCAAATTCTCCGGCGTCGGCGCTGCGTGAGTTTATACCGGCATTGTTAATAAGCAGGTCAAGACCGCTCAGATTTGTTCTAAGCTCTCTGGCCGACGCCTCGATAGACGCCCGGCTGGCCACATCTATGCGCAGCAATTGCAATTGCCCCGGGTAAAGCGCTTGCAGTTCTTGTAGTGCCGTAGCCTTGTTTGGATTCCTTAGCCCGGCAAAGACCTGATCGCCACGACCCAGGGCGTAGCGGGTGAACTCGAGCCCCAGACCTCTATTTGCACCGGTAATTAACACACGTTTCATATTTTTCCTTATCTTCGACCTTGGTAAGCAAAATTTGAGGCTGTCCTAAATTGTGTGTTAAGGAGAAAGTAAAAAGTAGAAGGTAAAAAGTGGAAAGAGCGATGTAAAGGTTTTTCCCACAAACTACCGGTCACTAACCACTCAGTTCTTTACACAATTTGCTTGACAACTCCCAAAATCTTGAGGCTAGAACTTTAATGTTGGGCTGCTCTCTAAGCACAGCAACCGCTCGCGATAGGCGTTAAGATAGTCGGCGCGTTCCTCCGCAGAGGCTCGAGCTATCCTCAGGCGATAAAGGGCGGCAGGACTTCCATCTCAGAGAACAAAACTACCAAAGCTCAGCGCAAAATTACCGAGTCTGCCCTACATGCCCCAAAAAAGCCGGTATCTTGCAAGATACCGGCTCGAGCACAGTTTGTTGGCTTAAAGCAAGGTCAACAAGAGCTGCGCTAGCAAGATTTTACTGATAGTCGCTAGCGGGTAAACCGTGGCATAGCCGATATTAGCCAGGTCGTTGCCGGTCTGTTCGTTGGCGTAGCCTAAAACCGCCGGTTGTGTTTGCAGCCCGGCCAGCATACCAATGAGCAGGCTCATGGGAATGCGCAGCAACTTATAGCCGATAAACAGCGTCAGCATAGCGGTGGCGATGGTCATAACCGCCCCGGCCAAGAAAATGTAAATGCCACCGCCCTGGCTAAAGGTGCTGGCAAAGGCATAACCCGAACGCGTGCCCACCCCGGCCAAAAATAAAATCAGACCAATCTGCCGCAGCGTGAGGTTGGCGCTGTAGGGCAACTGCCAGACGATGGGGCCGGTGCGTCCCAGAGCGCCCAAAACCAGCGCTACTAAGAGCGGACCACCGGCTAAACCCAGCTTAAAGACCCCGCCGCCGGGTAGCGGAAAGGGAATCTCGCCGATTAGCAGACCCAGGGCCATACCCAGGCCAAAGGTCATGATGTCGATTTCGCTTAAAGAACGATAAGAGTCGCCAAAGAACTCATTGACTTTGGGCATGCGCTGACGCTGTGCGACCACCCGCACGCGATCACCGAGCTCGAGCTTCATGTCACCGGAGGGCAAAAGATCAATGTCCCCACGGCGTACGCGGGTAATCAAGGCGCCAAAACGCTGTGAAAGCTTGAGTTCGGCTAAAGGCTTACCCACCACCGCTAAGTTGGACACAAATATGCGACGAAAATCAAGCTGACTGCGATCAAACTCAAGGTGTTCATGGCTTTCTTCACCTAAATAAGCAAGCGCCCGAGCAATGTCATCTTCATCGCCAATCAAGCTCACTAAGTCCCCGGCGGCCAAGGTCATATCACCATGAACCAGGCCCATTTCCTCACCACGCTTATAGCGGCCAAAGATGATGTGCCAGTTTTGCTCTTGTCGCAACGTATCGATAGTTGTGCCCGTCAGGTCGTCCCGCGTGACCCTTATGGTTAGGTTGCTAAGATGCTCGCCACTAGCGCCCAAATCGCGCAGTTCTTTGGCTTCTTGCCTGTAGTCAACTTTCCAGAGTCGCTGAAACAAATAAATGGAGAAGATAACGCCAATAACACCAACCGGGTAAGCAATGGAATAGGCCACGACCGGTTCGGCTTGCATAATTTCAACTAAGTTGGCAGGAACATTATCCTTGATGTAATCGAGCAGGCCGGCCAAGGCCGGGGTGTTGGTAAGACTGCCGGTAAACATACCGGCGGTTAAGCCCGGCTTGAGATTAAACAGCACATAAGCGCCTACGGCAAGCGCCGTCGCAAATAAGATCATCAGCAAAATAAAGATGTTGTCACGCAGGCCCTGGCGGCGGAACGAGGCAAAAAAGCCCGGACCGCTGGCCAGGCCGATAGTGTAAATAAAGATAGCCAGACCAAAGAGATAGACAAAGCTGGGCAGCTTTAGGTTGGGGTCAAGCGCACCAATGGCAAGCCCGACAAAAAGCACCGCCGCGACACCTAAGCTGAAACTGCCAATCTTAATGCGTCCTAGCGGATAACCAAGCGCGGCTACTACAAAAAGCAGCAGTAACGGGTTGTCAATAAGGAGCTGAATCATGGTTCTTTCTCCAAGAATTTGGGGTTGAGCCTAGGCTCAACCCCGGGTTACTATCTAGCTTATTTTTGCTTAAGCTATAGTTTCCAGTTTGGGACCAGCCTGACGAACTTCTTCACTAACATCGGCTTCGAAGGTCTTGAAGTTGTCCTGGAACATCTTAGCCAGCTTGCGGGCCTGGGCTTCGTAAGCGTCTTTGTCGTCCCAGGTCTGATAGGGATCGAGCACATCAGAGGGCACTCCCGGGCAGCTTAGGGGCACGGGCAAAGCAAAGAGGTTGTCGTCAACCGTTTGCACGTCATTGAGGCGACCGTCAAGCGCGGCGCTGATCATGGCGCGGGTGTAGCCGATGGGCATACGTTTGCCAACACCATAAGGGCCACCGGTCCAACCAGTGTTAATCAACCAGACATTGGACTTGTGCTGCTTGAGTTTCTTGACCAGCAAGTCGGCATAAACCGTGGGCTTAAGGGGCATAAAGGGTGAGCCAAAGCAAGCGCTGAAGGTTGCCTGCGGTTCGGTGACACCACGTTCGGTGCCGGCGAGTTTGGCGGTGTAGCCGCTTAAGAAGTAGTACACGGCTTGTTCGTAGCTGAGTTTGGAGATGGGCGGCAAAACACCAAAGGCGTCGGCGGTCAAGAAGATAACGTCGCTCGGGTGACCGGCAAAACCCACTTTGCTGGCATTGGAAATGTGGCTGATGGGATAAGCGGCGCGCATGTTTTCGGTCTTGCTGGAGTCATCTAAATTGACGCGGCGCGTTTCGGAATCCATGACCACATTCTCTAAGATAGTGCCAAAACGGCGAGTGGTCTGATAAATCTCTGGCTCGGCCCGTTCGCTTAGGTTGATAATCTTGGCATAGCAACCACCTTCAAAATTAAAGACGCCGTCATTCGACCAGCCGTGTTCATCATCACCAATCAGGGTGCGTTCGGCGGTAGCGGAAAGAGTGGTCTTGCCGGTACCGGAAAGGCCGAAGAACAGGGCGACTTCGTTATCAGGGCCGACATTAGCCGAGCAGTGCATGGGCATGACGCCCTTAAAGGGCAATTCGTAGTTCATCATCGAGAAGATCGACTTCTTGATTTCGCCGGCGTATTCGGTACTGCCAATTAAGACCTGCTTTTGGCCGATATCCACGGCAATTATCGTTTCATTACGGCTGCCCATGGTCGCAGGATCGGCCTTGAAATCCGGCAGGTCGAGCACGGTGTATACCGGTTCGACGTGTTCGGCGCGGGATTTGGCGGTGGGGCGAACGAACATATCCCGGGCAAAGAGGTTGTGCCAGGCATACTGGGTGATGATGCGAATAGGCACGCGGTAATCCGGATGTGTGCCTACAAAGATATCCTGAATATAGAGGTCCTTGCCTTTGGTGAATTCCAGCATGGCCTTGCGCAAGTTAGCAAATTGTTCAGACGTCATGGGCTGGTTGACATCGCCCCAATCAACGGTGTCCTGGCTGACTTGATCCTTGACGACAAATTTGTCCTTAGGTGAACGACCGGTGTAACGCCCCGTATCCACAACCAGAGGCCCTAAGTGCGCGACATTACCTTCGTCGCGTTTAAGAGCTTCTTCATAAAGCTCGGCGCTGGTTAAGTTCCAACTGACGTTGGCAGCCTCTGTGATACCAAAGGCTGCCAGGCTTTCGGCTTTGATGTGATGACCTCTATGATTCATCTTTTCCTCCTTAACAAGATCGTTACTCTTTAGCAACGTCTTATCTTCGAAACTAAGGATGCCAGTTAAAAGCAGAGGACCGATAGTGAAAAATGTCCCGATCTATTAGTTGTACTCCCTTGTGATATTTTAAACGAAGTACACAACAACACAAACCGCCACCCAAAATGTATTACAAATCCTAAATAGTTAGGGTTTTTTAACTAATAATTCAGTCATGTCGTCTACTTTATCCCAAGCCGATATAGACAACCTAATCGAAGAACTGAGTGAGTTTTCCTTGCAATTTATGTGGACCTTGCGCCAGGAAGCCATGCGTGCCTTTGAGCCCCTGGGGTTGCGCCCGGTCAAGGCTTTGTTGCTCGAGCTCATCGGGCGCGGCATGATTCACCCCAAAGAACTTGCCGAAATCCTTGACACCGTACCCCCGGCCATCTCAAGCATGCTAACTGAGCTTGAAACCCAGGACTTGTTAGCACGCGCCATCGACCCAAACGACCGGCGTCGCGTCATCTTGCAACTGACCGAAAAGGGCCAGGCCATGCGCCAGCAGCTCAAAGAAGCCTGGTACAAAACCGGGGTGACACGGCTAAAGCGTTTAAGCCCCGAAGACTTAGCGGCGCTAATTCGCATTTACCGCAAGATTGTGGAGGAGGCGTGAGATTTTCACTGAGTTTTTTACTTGCTCTGCTCCTGCTGTTCTTACCAGCCCAGGCCCAGACCATCACCTTAAGCCAAGAGCAGTTAGCCGAGTTAGAAAGGCTGCTCAGCAAATTAGAAGACTACCCGGCTCTGGTCGCGGCTAAAGCCCAAGCCGAAGCTGCCCAGGCACAGTTGCGCAGCGCCTTTGACCCGGTGGTGCTATCAGCCGATGCCGGTTACGCCCTTTTTGACAATGAAGATTTGGGTGCCAACCCCCAACAAGTTAACGGCCCAACCACGGAAATCCCCGAAAGCTCCACCCAATTGTCGCTCGAGCTGTCCTTTCGCCCCGTCCCCTTTGGCGATATTGCCGACTTAGCCGAAACTGCCGAAATCGATCTGCGCGATGCCCTGCTCAGCTTTCGCGAGATGGTGGCCACTTTGCAGGTGCAGGCTTTGGAATCGGCACTTAATGCCGCGCTGGCACAAGAGGCGTTTAAGCTAGCGCAAGAAGGGGCTAAGCTAGCCCAAGAAGCCTTTGACATTAACAGCGCACGCTTTGCTAAGGGCGCAGCCAGTGCCGCAGAACTGCGCCTGGCTGAGCAAAATCTGCGTCAAGCCGAAAACAGACTGCTTAACAGCGAAGCTGATTTCGAATTGGCTAAGCTTGCCCTGCTTGACTTAGTGGGAGAAGTCATCCTGCCGGAAATTCCGGCAATTCCCCCGGCCCAGGGCACAGCACCAGCAATAAGCCGCGCCGAGCTCAATCTGCGCCGCGCTCAAGTCGGCTTACGCCGTGCCGAACGCGAACTTTACCCGGTGGCCCAGGCTGGCTTTAACTGGAATATCGACGACAACAACAGCCTCTCGCTTTCGCTTGAGTCACGCACCTTACAACCAAGTGTTGCTTACAACTATCAGGATCCGGGGCGGCAACTCCCCGAAAACCTAGTAAATACTAGCTTTCAGATTGGGGTGGGTTTGAGTATTTCTCCTGGAGTGTTTAACCGGATAGACGCCGCCAAAGCACAAGTTAAGGCCGCCAGCGCCGGGCTTGAAGCCAACCGGGACCGCGACGCCATCGAGCAGCGCATACTGGCAAACAATATCCAGAAGACCGAGCGCAGCCTAGCCCTTAGCCAACTGGCGCTAGAGAACGCGCAACAAGACCTAGACGAAATCAGCGTCAGGGAAAGTCTGGGTCTGGCGACGGCCTTAGAGCGACAACAGACCTTTGTTGCTTTTCAGCAAGCTCGGCTCGAGCTGCAAAACGCCCAGCTTGAAGCCCTAAAAACTGTGCTGGCCACCTATAACTATTACGCCATTCCCCTCTCGGAGGTCGTCAAGTGAAATATCTGCTCATGCTCATAACCACCCTGTTGTTTGGTTCAGTTCAGGCTCTTAGCCTCCCCGAAGCCTTAAGCCAGGCTGCTCAGCGTCCGGCTGTCATCAATTCCCGGCTCGAGCTCAGCGACGCTAGAAGCGCACTGGAGCGCACCCAGGCCGACCCACTGGCTTTGCGTTTTGAAAACCTGCAAGCCGAGCAGCGCCTAGTGCTGGCCGAGGCCAGCTTAGACCAGGCACGCTATCAGGCTTTTAACGAAATTGCCGAGGCCTATACGCAGGTGCTGAGCGCCAAGGCGCAGCTTGAGTTAGCGGATATGGCTAAATCTCTAAGCGAGCAGGCTTTGGAGATTGCCCGCATCCGCTTCGAGAAGGGCAGCGCCACTGATTTAGACGTCGAAGACGCGCAAAACAACTTAGCCGACGCCGAGAAAAACTTGGCTGCCGCCAGCGAGGGGCTGCAACTGGCCCGCAGCAACTTAGCCGGACTTATCGGTCAGGAATTTGAGGAGATCGAGCCGCTGGACGCTAAGCTGCTTATCGAACTGCCGCCTTTAGCAGATATTTTGCCCGGACTGGCACAGTACCCCGAGCTCTTAAAAGCTCAGCAGGGGCTCGAGCTGGCTAGCCTTGGTTTAGAGCTTTTAGACCCCAGCTATGCACCACAGGCCCAGATTGACAGCGCCAAACTACAAGTCAGCCAGACTCAGGAGTTTTCGCGCGAAGCGCGGCGCGGTTTACAACTGCAAACAAAAAGTCTCTACAATCAGGCACAAACTGCGGCCAAGACCTGGCTTATTCGCCAGGACGCCTTAAGAAATGCCAATGCCCGCTTAGAGATTGAGCGACAAAGGCTTGCATCCGGTTTGATTGCCGAGATCAGCTACAGGCAAGCCGAATTAAACAACAAACAGGCCGAGTTAGAAGCCCTAGAAGCGCAGCACGCTTATCTCTTGGCTCTGCTGAAGCTGCAAGCAGGCAGCATGACAGCACTGGAGGGGCTTGATGGCTTCTAAAGAAAAACTATTTTTTCAGCCCGGCCCAAGAGCGCTAAGAAAAACAAAACTTCGGCGCAAAAAAAGCCTGTTAGCTCTGAGTCTCTTGCTGATGCTGGCCTTGGTGCTGGCGGCCTGCGGGCCACAAGCGCCCCAGGAGAGTCCAACGCAAACAACTGCCCAGCCAGCCGAAACGGTCCGGCAGGTGCGCACCATAACGGCTAAGTCCGGCAGCCTAAACGCCACGCGCAGCACCTCGGTCACCATTGAGCCGGGGCAGGAGAGCCGGGTGGCCGCCGGCACTAACGGACGCGTGCAGCGCATCATTAAGCGCGAAGGGCAAAATATCCTGGTTGGCGAAGCGGTAATCCTTTTAGACGACAGCAATCTGCAAATCCAGGTTCGCAACGCCCAACTGGCTCTAGAGGCAGCTCGCATAAACCTGCAAAAAGCTGAACGTGCCAGCGGTGAGTCGGTAGCGCAACTTAAGGCGCAAATTAAGCTGGCGCAGACCAATCTGGAACTGGCGCAACAGCAATACCGCGAAGGTCAGGCGCTCTATGAAGCCGGTGGCATCGCCGCAACACAGCTCACCGGTTTAGAAGCACAGTTCTCCCAGGCGCAATCGGCACTATTACAAACGCAAGACGCCCTAGCACGCAGCCAGCGAGCTGGCGAAGAAGACTTGGCGCTGCTGCGTGTGCAGACACAGCAAGCAGAGAACCAGCTGGCTCAGGCACGCGACGCCTTAGCCGAGACGCGCATCGCCGCGCCCTTTGCCGGTGATATCGCCGAGATTTATGTCGAGGAGGGCGAATTTGTAGGGGCGGGCAGCCCAGCCTTTCGTCTGGTCAGCAACCAGCGCCAGCTGGCCAGTTTTGACGTCCCACCGGAAGACGCCGCCGCGCTAAGAGCGCTGGACAACTTTTACATCCGCTATGGCGGTCTTGACTATGCGGCCTTTATCACGCGCAGCAGTTCGGTGCCGGGGCCACAACGCCTGATCAATCTAACTGCCGAAATATACCCTTCACAGAACCCTATCCCCGCCGGTACGGTAGCGCAGCTTAACTACGAGATCAAGCTGGGCAGCGGTATCATCCTGCCCTCGCAGGCTGTTAGCACCGAAGGTGGGCAGAACTATGTCTATGTCGTCGAGAGCGGCAGGGCCAAACGCCAGCGCATCGACATCCTGGCCGAAGCCGGTGGCGAGGTTGTGATTGAGGGGTTGAGTGAAGGTCTGCTGGTTATTTATCCTCGGCCCTTAGACGTCCGTGAGGGCAGCAGTGTAAGGGTGATCGGCCCGTGAACGTCTTAATCCGCTTTTTTGTCAGGCGCTTTGTCTTTGCTATAAGCATCTTTGCTGCTCTGGTCTTTTTTGGCCTTACCGCCGGTAGCCGCCTGGGGGTCGATCTGCTGCCAAATTTTGACTTCCCTATCGTGGCGGTCGTCACCAGCTATCCTGGCGCCAGCGCCGAAGAAACTGCCCAGCTCTTATCTGAGCCTATCGAGGACGCCCTGGCCACTCTACCTGATATCAGCAGCATCAGCTCGTTTAGCGGCGAGGGTTTTAGCTCGGTTATCGTGCAGTTCAATTTTGGCACCAGTGTCAACCAGGCCGCGGTCGATACCAAGCAGCGCACCGATACCTTAGTCAACATCCTGCCCGAAGATGCCAGCACTCCTATCATCCAAAAGTTTGACCCGGCTGACGAACCAATTATGAATATCGCCGTCTCGGCACCGGGGTTTGACCTGCGTGAAGTGCAGCAGTTAGCCGAGGATTTGCTCGAGCCCCCCTTGCAGCAGGTCGAGGGCGTGGCTGATGTCACGGTGGTAGGTTCGGTCGAGCGTGAAATACAGGTATTGCTAAACCCTGCTAAGCTCGAGCGCTTTAATTTAAGCCCCCAACAGGTGGCTGGAGCTATTACGGCTTCATCGCTAAATCTTCCTGCGGGTAGCCTGACGCTGGGTGACGAGCGTATCTTGCTGACCGTGCGCAACAACCCGACCAGCACCCGCGAGCTCGAGCAGATGATTGTCGATCCGGTGCGCGGCCTGAAAGTGAATGATGTTGCTACCGTGCGCGACAGCGCTGCCAAACCAAGCACCTTTGTGCGTTTAAACGGCGAGCCGGTGGTGATGCTTGAGGTGCGCAAGGTCTCAGGTTCTAACTCGGTAAGTACCGCCAGCAATGTGCGCAAAGCGCTGGCGAGTATTTCTCTGCCCACAGGCTATGACACCACTATCATCAGAGACACCACGGTCTTTGTGGCCACCTCGGTTTTTGACACCATGCGCGAAACAGCGCTGGCGGTGCTGGCCGTAGCCTTTGTGGTCCTGCTTTTTGTCGGTAGGCTCGGCTCGACCTTTTCCGTGGTTCTGGCTATCCCCATCACCTTGATTGGTGCGGTCATGGTCTTTGGCTTGCTGGGTTTTACCTTCAATACCATAACGCTCTTAGCTATCACCGTAGCCGTAGGGTTAGTAGTTGACGACTCCATCGTCATTTCCGAAAATGTTGATCGCTATAGGAGTTTGGGTTATTCAGCTAAAGAAGCAGTTTTTCAGGGCGCCGGCGAAGTTTCGGTGGCGGTTCTCAGCTCTACTCTTTCACTCTTGGCGGTCTTTATCCCCATTGCTTTTTTGCCTGGTGTGGTGGGGCAATTCTTTGCCCAGTTCGGCCTTAGTCTGGCCGCCACCATTGTCTTTTCCTATTTAGAGGCAATGTTCTTTCTCACCGTGCGCTTAGCCTATCTGCCCGACCCGCTACCGGCCAGTTGGCGCGACCTGGCTAAAGCTCCCGGTAAGCTGCCCAGCGACAGTCGCTGGGCCTGGCAAGCACTGCGCCGACCCTGGCTGTGGCTGCTCAGCTTAGCCAGCGCCGTTGTCCTGTGGCGCACAGTGGGGCTTATCTACCTGCCGCTGCTTATCTTATTGCCGCTGGCTCTGCTGGCCTTTCGTTATTTGGGTCGTTTGGTGCTGTGGTTTGTGGGCGCTATTTTGCGCAGCCTTTTTGAGTTTACCGACGGCCTGGTTGCGCGCCTGCGTGAAGCCTATGCTAAGGCCCTGGGCTTAGCGCTCAACCACAGCAACGCCATGCTGGTTGTTGCCGCGCTCTTAATTGGCAGCTTAGGCGTGATCTTCCCAATGATTCCCTTTAACTTTGTGCCTGATGTGGACGTCGGAGAACTGGCCGTAACGCTCGAGCTCCCCCCGGGCAGCTCGCTGGAAAAAACCGATGCGCTCACGCGTCTTTTGGAGGCCGAGCTAAGCCGGCTGCCCGAAGCCAAGACCATCCAGGCTACTGCCGGGGCCGCAGGCACGGTGGGCATACCCAGCCCAGAGAGAGCCGCTATCACCATAGAACTTATCGCCAAGAGCCAGCGGGTCAAAGACACCAACACCTTAGCCGCTGAGATGCAGCCTAAGCTCGAGCAAGCCTTAGCCGCCTTTCCCGAGGCCGAGGTGCAAATTGCTTCGAGCGATGGGGGTGCAATCCCGGTGGAAACCGGCTTGGAAATCACCCTGATGTCTAATGACCGTGTACTCTTAGCCAGCCGCGATAGACAAGCTCGAGCCCTGCTAAGTCAAAACCCGCAACTAAACAATGTCAGCTCGAGCTTAGAGGGTACGATAAGCGAACGCGTCTTTGTCTTAAACCCAGCCCGCTTAGCCGGTACCGGTCTCACTGCTGCTGACTTAGCCCAAACTCTGCGTGCTTACAATGTCGGCATTGAGGCGGCCAACCTGCGTGAGGGCGGCAACGAAATCCCCATTAACGTCAAGATGGACCCGCTGTATATCCGCGACGAACAGACGCTACTGAGCCTGCCAATTTATGCCCCGGCACTGCAATCATTTTTACCGCTCGAGCAACTGGGTGGTTTTGAACCGCAAGCAACAGCGGTTAGCATCGACCGGGCCAATCAGGCCTATACCGCCACGATTACCGCCGATCTTAGTCCTAACGCCCCCGGGCTCTTACAGGTGCGCCGGGAAGTAGAAGCGGAGCTGGCCACGCAGGGCATAACCGATGAACGCGTGCGCTTAGGAACCGGGGTAGGCCCCGACCTTTTAGGCGACCTGGCGCTTTATGGCCCTATCGCCTTTGCTTTAGCCATCTTGCTCAACTATCTGGTAATTGCCAGCCAGTTTAACTCCTTTAAGTACCCGCTCTATCTCTTGCTCACCGTCCCGCTGGCTTTGGTCGGCGCTTTCTGGATATTTCTGCTCACCGGCAACTCGCTCGATGTCATCAGCGTCTTAGGGGTGGTCATCCTTATTGGCCTGGTGACCAAAAACGCCATCTTGCTGCTGGATGTGGTGGTCAGCCAGGTCGAGCAAAGCGACAACCTAAAAGAAGCGCTTATCAAGGCCGGACGGCTGAGGCTGCGTCCCATTCTGATGACGGCTATTACCATCCTGATTATCAGCGTGCCCTTGCTCTTAGGGCTGGGCGAAGGCAGCGAATTCAGACAACCGCTCGGGCTGGTTATTTTGGGCGGCGTGCTCTCCTCTACCTTCTTGACACTGTTTGTGGTGCCAGCGGCCTTTTACCGCTTTGAGCGCAAGGGCTATGAGACCCGGCTGGCCGCGGTAATCTCGGAGACAAGCGCAACAGAAAAAAACACAGCCGTTAACAGCAGCGCCGCCGAAGCGGTAGATTGGACGGGAGTGACACTCAAGCCTGACCGTTCTTAGGACTGATTCAAGGAGGGAGCCTATGCCGCCTGTAATTGCTTTGCTCACAGATTTTGGCCTGCGTGACGCCTATGTTGGCATGGTTAAAGGGGTGATTCTGGGTCTCGCCCCAAATGCGCAACTCATCGACCTCGGCCACCAGGTGTCGCGCCATGATGTGCGCGAAGCGGCCTTCGATCTGGTTGCCAGCTACCGTTATTTTCCCGCCGATACCGTCTTTTACTGTGTCGTCGACCCCGGCGTAGGCAGCAGCAGACGGGCTATGGCCTTGCGGCTAAGCTCGGCTGACGGCAAGACCTATAGCTTTGTCTGCCCGGATAACGGCATTTTAAGCGCCGTGCTGGCCGAAACCTTTGTCTTAGAGGTCGTGTCGCTGGAAAACCCTCACTACCAGTTGAGCGAAGTCAGCAGCACCTTTCATGGCCGGGACATCTTCGCTCCGGCCGCCGCTTATATCGCCAAGGGTTTGAGTTTGAGTGAATTGGGGCCGCAAATCATGGCTGAGAACCTCTTGCGTTTACCCTGGCCCAAAGCCCAGCGGACAGAGCAGGGCTGGGAGGCCGCCGTGGTTCATGCCGACCAGTTTGGCAACCTCATTACCAATTTGCACAGCAACAAACTTAAGCCCCGCCTAGAAGACTGGCAGGTGCGCTTTGGCCCCATCATGATTGGGCGCATCTGCCGCACTTTTACCGATGTAAACCCCGGCAAACCGCTGGCCTATGTGGGTAGCAGCAGTTATCTGGAGATTGCCGTTCGCGACGGCAGCGCCCAGCAGGTCCTGGCGTTAAAACCCGGCTCGATGGTGTTGGTTAAGCTCGAGCCTATTAAACTCTAGAAGCTGTCCCAAATTGGGTGTTAAAGAAAAAGTGAAAAGTAGAAAGTAAAAAGAGGAAAGTTGAGGTTTTCCTACCAACCACTAACTTCTTTTAGTTCTCACACCGTGTCGGTGTTTAACAGGCCTCGCTGTGTCCACTGCCACCACAGCACCAGAGCAAAGGGGATCAGCGCCACCACCGCCCCGATAATGCCCATAACGCCATAACCTAAGGCGGCAAAAACCACCCCGCTGCCAATGCTACCGGCAGCCGAGGCCAGGCCGATAAGCAGATCATTCACGCCCTGCGTTTTGGACTTTTCCGCTGGCGACAACTGGTCAGAAAGCAGCGCCGAACCGCCTACAAAGCTAAAATTCCAACCCAGGCCCAGCAAAAACAGCGCTACGATAAGAGGTAGAAGTTGCGCCGAAAGTGGAGCAATGAGGCTGGCTAAAGCCAAGGCGCTAGCACCGCTTAAAATTACCGGCGTCCGGCCCCAGTGATCGGTCAACCAACCCGAAAAGACCGAAAAGGCATACATGCCAAAGGTATGAGCGGCAAAAACCAGCGAAATGCTCTCCAGCGAGTGGGCATTGTCGCGCATATAAAGTGAGGTAATAACCATCATCATCACCATCACCGCCTGACCAAAGACCATAGTGCCCACCGCCGCCATTACCCCGGGTTCGCGCAGCAACTTGTTGATAGAGCGAAGCTGCCCTACCGGCCCCACCTCGGGATAGTTCTTGGCCAGCTCGAGCCCCAAGTCACGCGGGTCAGGGCGCAAAAGCAAAAAGATCACCACTGCCGCCAGCGCAAAAAGCATCGCACCAACTGCATAGGGTCCGGCCAGCTCATTGGCGCCAAAAGCGTTAGCCCAACGTCCGCTTGGCCCTACTAACAGCGGCCCCAAGACCGAGCCCACCGTCCCCCCTAAAACCACCAGTGCCACCGCCCGGCCACGCCGCTGCGGTAGTTGCACTTCGGCGGCGGCAAAACGGCCTAAACGCACCGCTGCCTGCGCCGAACCCATCATCACCAGGCCCACAAGCAAGAAGATCAATGACCCCGCCACCACAGCTCCGGCGGCAAGCAGCGCGCCAAGCACCCCAAAAAACAGCCCCAGCGCAATTCCCCCGCGTCTACCCAAGCGATCCATACTAAGCCCCCAGAGCAAGGCGGCAAAAGCCGCACCCAACTGGTAAACCCCCGAAGGCACACCGGCCCAGGAGGCCCGGCCACTAAGCTCGGCACCCACCAGGGCGGAAATAGTTGCCGAGGCGATAAACCCCGCCGAGCCAAGGCTCTGCACGGCAAAAAGGGTGCGAGTGATTTTGCGGGCATTTCGGGCGTGCTGCGTAGGCGTCATAGATTTACCAGCCTAACGCTGCCCCAGACTTTTCTATGTCATTTAGTTAATATGTCATTGAGTTAAGTAGAAAGTATTTGGTAGGTAGAAAGTAGTTAGTAGGAGGTGGAAACCAGGGACTTTCGCCTCTGGTGGGGCACGGGCCAAAATCCTAAGCTGTCTAATCTAGAGGTTGGTCTGATGCCGGTCTCTATACCTCCCCGGTGGTAAGCCGCGTCATAGGTTCACCGGGGATTTTATTGTGGCAATTTTTAAAGGAAAGCTTAGGCTTATATCCACCCAATTTTCGATTATAGCAGCCTGCGGGCCTAAACACTAGTATTCTTTTCTCCTTTGTGACCAGCCCGATAATTTATAATCGGCTTATCAGAAAGGAGGCGAGCTTATAGAAGAGGAGAAAATCAGCTTTTTAACAAGCAACTCTCTTAGCCACTAGAGGCTCGAGCGATTAACTCCACAGCGGAGTAACGACAGAGCAGGAAAAGGTTACAGAGAGTTGTTTTTTGCCTTTATCTTTCGCCTGCCTCCAAAAGATAAAAACAACGCCTTTCTTTTAAACTATTGAATATCTCCACCACGGCATAACCCGCAGCAAAATATCTTGCAAATAACTCGCGGCTCAATTCGCGCCAGGCCAAAGCCAGGCTGTTATCTTGCGCCCTTATCTGCTGGAAATCCGCCGGAATCTCGACCAGCACTTGCGGCACAGCTTCAAAAGTCCAACTGACAGGTCGTAGTAAACTGGACGATGCTGTATCCACGGTATTGACAGGCTCTAAGCGCTCAAGGGACCAAGCCTTTTCTTCTGAAGATTCACTTAGCTTGGCCTCAACCCTTAAAGAGCGCAACCACCATTCGACTTCAAAGCGGTCGCTGGGTAGTCCTTTATTCAAGTCATCGCGGATTTCGCCATAGAGATTGGGCAGATAAGTCCGGCATATGGCGCCCAGCTTGTGAATATTGACGTAGGCATTGCGGCTTTCTAAAGGGTCATAGGTCCAGGTGATCAGCTTAAGCCCTTGGGCCAGCACATAGTCGCGCTGTTTGATTTTCAGTAAATAGCCAATTCCTCGGCCCTGGTACTCGGGGATAACTCCCATAATATGCGAGCAGTGTTTTAGTTTACCCGTCGCCGTCATACCCAAAAAGCCAAACAATACCCCAACCATCTCACCGTTGATAAAGGCACCCAAAACCAGGCCACTGTTTTTCTGTGCGGTCAACAGCAAATGAAGCGGCAGAACCTCAACATCGACAAAACCCCATATCTGCCTTTGCACCTGCTCGGCCTGGTGAAATTCCGCCACTGTATTCAGCGGCCTGATCTCTAGCTCATCCATTGTCAATGCCTTATATCATAGCCAAGCACTAGCCGCGCCTCATTGAGGATTAAAGACAAGCGCTGTGGGGGCACACTGTAGAACTCTAGATGAGGCTTATGATGAAAAGCCAACAGCACTCGGTAAATGCGTACTGCGGTCATAATCTTCCGATGGTTTAAACTGGAGTCAGTGTGTTCAATATTCGACCCCTTAAGCTAAAAACGGCATTCGGCCCAGTCCCGCCCAATCCGGCTTAGCACATCCGGACGCGGTTTTAACTCTCCGAGCAAGGAGTTAACCATGTTCGCGCGCCTCAGGTTTCCTAAGGTAATGAGCTTAAAGCGCCAGTTCTCGGGGCCAAAAATTTCCCGGGCGAGACTGGGCCTTGTCTTGCCGACAGCCAGACCCTGTTGCATCCGCGTCTCGGCTTCACACATCCAGGCATATTTCTGAGCCAGCGCAGCTTTGCCCCCTTCTTTTAAGGGGCGATGTCCGCAAAACAGCAAGTCAAATTCCGTGCGCTGCAAAACGCGACCTACAGAGATCTTCAGGCTGGACCAGACCTCGTCCCGGCGCATGGAGCGCAGCCGCGCAGCCAGATATAGATCGGCAGTGAATATTGCGTTACGCTCTCTTAGCCACACTACCGTCATGTCGTGGCTGTGCCCCGGAGCGTGCAAAATGACGAAATCACCATCCGGTGTAGACCAGCTAAGCTCGTTCAGTGGGGGTATATGGAGCGTTGTATCCTCCTGGTAACGAGGGCCGCGGCCCCAAAGCCAAAACTGATAAGGGTAGAGCCTATAACCTTGCCTAAGCAGCGGCGCGCAGTATTGCGAAGTGCTTATTCTTGCGCCGGTCAGCTGGCGAATTTGCGCCGCACCGCCGCTGTGATCTTCGTGGTGATGGGTGACATAGATGTTCCGCACTGGGCCGTCTTTTAATAGCAGCGGCAAAAATTCAGCCATGGCCCGGGGATTACCCGAATCTATCAGCGTCTGCCCCACCCGGTAAGCCCAAACCGTCATGAACGGCTTTTTACCTACCCCCATGCGATAGCCAATGATGCCCTGTGGGAATTCGACGCGCTCAATCACGAGCTTAAATCAAGCTGTAGCTGCCGAGAGCGGTCATAGGGCAAAATGCTGATAATTTCACCGGCCATAATGCGCGCCTGGGTCTGCTGCCAAAAATCCGGGCTAAGCAGGTCTCCCTGTTTAGCCACAAAAACACTCTTGAGCGCTTTGGGAATGCCTAAAAAGGGTAGGAACTCCTCGGGGAAAACGTCCGCCTCGGCCACGTAGTACCAGGGCTCCGCCGCCATCTCCTGTTCGTGGGTTTGCGGCTGTGGCAATTTGCGAAAATTACAGTCTGTCAAGAGGCTAAGTTCATCGTAGTCATAAAAAACCACTCGGTCATGGCGGGTAACACCAAAGTTTTTAACCAGCAAATCTCCCGGGAAGATATTGCTGACCGCTAGGTCTTTTATCGCCTGGCCATAATCAATCACGGCTGCTTTGGCCTGTTCTTCGCTTGCCTGACGCAGGTAAATATCCAGCGGGATCACGCGTCGCTCGATATAAGCATGCTCGATGATGACATCGTCACCTTCGACCCGCACCGTCTTAGCGGCAGTGCGCTGCAAGTCCTCTAACAACTCGGCGGAAAAATGCCGCCTTTGCAGCTTTAGGTGTTCAAAGGTCTGGGCGTCAATCAGCCGTCCGACCCGGTCATGCTTAAAGACCAGCCGGTATTTAGCCAAAATCGCCTCGCGGCTGGTGTTTTTTGGCGGGTCAAAGCGATCCTTGATGATCTTAAAGACAAAGTCAAGACCCGGCATGGTAAAAACCGCCATGACCATGCCGCGCTTGCCTGGCGCTACGTCCAGACAAGCTTCGGTTTCGGCTAAGCGCTGTAACAGATAGCGGTAAAGCTCGGTCTTGCCGTGTTTGTGAAAACCAACGGCAATATAAAGCTCACCTAAGCGCTTACGCGGAATTATGCTGTGCAGAAACTGCACCAGATCATAGGGGCGCTTTGCCAAGACATGAAAATAGGAATAAGTAAAACTAAAGAGAATGCTGACATCGTCCTCTTTGAGCAATGCGGCATCGATGACAATACCCTGGGGCGTGTTAAGCAAGGCCAGTGCCAGGGGTATCACCCGTGTATTGCTGATGATGCGCCCTAACAGATAGGCGGCTTTACCCCGGTAAAAGACGGATTTGAGCATTTCGATGCGCTCGAGCCCTATTGGACCGCTATGCCCACTCTCTATCTTGATATGCGTCTCTATTTCGGTGGCGGCCAGCCGCGTGTCACGCTTTATGTTTGCAAAACCTGACTTAAAACCATAATCGGCCACAATTGCGGCCACCAGCGCCGTTAGCGTGGGGGCAGGGTCATAACTGCGATAAATCGAAAAGGTCGCTGCTCTGGGCGGCATGGCAAAATCGGTATGCACAAACTCAATCTGCGCGTCTACGCCAACTGTGCTAAAGATGCGGCGAGTCACCGAATTGAAAAAAGTCTCGGCCAGCTCCCAGTCGTCAAGATCAGCCAAAAAGCCCGAATAAACGGCCTTCATGCTCACCCAGACAAACTTGTCATGCAAACGCTCGGCCAAAAGCGAGCGCAACTGAGCCACCGCGATATCGACCATCTGCCGACGCAGCGCTAAGCGTTCGGCGGCATCTTCGCGCATGCCTAGCCAGTCTTGGTGCTCAAAACGTAGCTTGGCCCGTTGACTTATGGATTCAAAACGGCTCCGGTAAGCGCCAAAGGACTCAAAGATAATGGTAGCCGCTAAATTGGCACGCCTACTGTCAGAGAGCATTTGCACCACAGACCCCCTCAATCTTTGGCGACAAGACAAGTATTAAGGCTGCTCACAGAGCACAGTATAGAAGCCAATACGTCCTTAACAACTGTTGTACCGCCACAAGGCACAGCCATCCAAAACGGTCATCCTATACAGAACAAACCAGTAGTGACCCTCTTAAGAAAATGAGAGAAATTGCGTTGAGGACAAATATCCCTGGGCAAATCCGAAGTGAACTGTTCTAATAATAAAATTAGCCGAGTCATAACTTCTTGTTATCTGCCTCACTCAAAGCATGACTCGCACTATATCCGCATTGCCAGGAGGTGAGTTGATGTCTTATCAAAGCCACGCCACAATCAAAGCTAATGCTTCTAAAGCGCGCCTCCATTCACTAATACAAAGCTTGCAAACTCTAGGCTGCACCGTAGAAATCAACCAGGTAAAAAACCGTATTGATTTTGAACTCTCGGATCACGACCTGCCCTGGACACTGACAGGAAATATCAACACCATCTTTCTGTCGCATGATGACGTAGTAACTTGGGGTCATCATTTTCACAAAAATACCGAAAGTCCTGCCCACCGACCAGAGCAGCGCTAGTCTTAAAGATTCTTCTAATCCTTAGCCTAATTGAGTTAAAAATTACGTCAAATTATCTGTCACATTCACGGTAACTTCTTGACATTTAATTTGATGTGAAACAACATCACTACACAGCTCACTACCTCTTGACAAGTTTCTTTAATTTGCTCTAAGATTCTGACACCTGAATCAGTTGTCATCTAAGCTTTGCCTAGAGGATAAATAACTAGCTTCTAATAAGAAGTCACAATGGTTTTCTGGGTCGGATTTCAGATGCTTTGAAAGGATCGATCTTGTCAGACTTACCACAGCCTGCTACCGCCAGGGGCGAAGTAACTCGCCAAAAGCTGCTTGCTGCCGCCGAGTTGGAGTTTGGCGAGCGCGGCTTTCATGCCGCTTCGGTTTCGAGCATCACACAACGCGCCGGTGTAGGCCAGGGAACGTTTTATCTTTATTTCCCCAGCAAGGAAGATATCTTAAGAGCTTTAGTCCGTCACATGGGTCAGGAATTAAGGCATACGCTTACTCAGGCAATTGAGGGTATAGAGGAAAGGCTCGAGCTCGAGCGCGTAGGTTTTAACGCCTTTATCGAGTTTTGCCGCCAACACAAAAACCTTTACCGGGTGGTAATGCAAGCGCAATTTGTCGATGAGGATATCTACCGCGAATACTATCAAACGTTGGCCAGCGCCTATGCCGCAGGGCTAAAAAAGGCTCAAGGCAATGGGCAAATCCGCCAGGGAGAAGCCGAGGCACAAGCCTGGGCGCTCATGGGCATAGCTCACTTTCTGGGTCTGCGCTATGTCATTTGGGAAGGGCTTACCCCACCTGCTGAGGTAATGGCGACAACCTTTGACTTTATTGCCCACGGATTAACACCGGAGGGGTCATGATCGGCATCAGCGGTATAGGGGTCTATGTGCCCGAAGGGCGCATTACGGCTGCAGAAATCGCCCAGGCTAGCGGTCTGTCCGAGTGGGTGGTCAAAGAAAAACTGGGTTTAAGGGCCAAACCTAAACCAGGGCCGGAAGATCACCCCACCGCCATGGGTGTTTGGGCGGCGCAGGAAGCCCTTGAACAGGCCCAGGTTGTGGCCGACGATATCGATGTAGTCATCTCAATCACCGAGGAATACAAAGAATATCCGGTCTGGACCGCAGGCATCAAACTGGCCCATGACTTAGGCGCTTTTAGCGCCTATGCCTATGATCTCGGTCAGAAATGTGGCAGCGGCGTCCTGGCATTAAAACAGGCCAAAGACTTAATTCGTGCCGATAAGAGCGTGAATACCGTGCTGGTAGCAGGCGGCTATCGCAATGGCGACTTGATTAACTTTGCTAACCCCAGGGTACGCTTTATGTACAACCTTGGCGCTGGTGGCGCGGCGGCGCTGTTGCAACGTGGCACGGCCAAAAACGAAATTCTGGAATCCGCCATCATCACCGACGGCAGCTTTTCGCTCGATGTGCTGGTGCCGGTAGGTGGCACTAAGGAGCCGCTTAACCAGGAAAATACCGGGCGCTATAAGCTAGAAGTAGCCGATCCGGCAGGCATGAAAACCCGGCTGGAGGAAAAATCCTTAGCGAATTTCATCAAGGTGGTAAAAGACGCGGTCGGCAAATCCGGTTACAGCGTAGCGGATATCGACTACTTGGCCATGCTGCACGTCAAACGCAGTGCGCATGATTATCTTCTTGAACAGCTCGAGCTAAACCCCGAGCAATCTATCTACCTCACTGACTACGGCCACTTGGGTCAGATTGATCAATTCCTAAGCCTAAAGCTGGCCGAGCAGCAAGGCCGCCTGAAAACCGGCGATTTGGTCGTGCTGGTAGCGGCAGGCGTGGGTTATGTCTGGAACGCCATTTGTTTGCGTTGGGGTGAGCGGCAATGATCTTTGACTTAGCGGCAAAACGCGCCCAACTGACTCCTGAGCGCAAGGCGCTGTATTTTGCGGGACAGTGGTATAGCTATAAAACCCTAAATGAACGCGCCACGCGGCTTGCCGCCCGTTTGGCCCAGGCAGGCGTTAAAAAGGGCGACCGCGTCAGCATCTTGGCGCAAAACCACCTAGCCCATATCGATTTGATTCTGGCCACCGCCAAACTGGGTTATAGCTACACGCCTTTTAACTATCGGCTCTCCCCGGCTGAAAACGCGCAAATCGCCGCTTATGTGCGCCCGCGCTTGCTCTTTTTTGATGAGGCCAACGCCGCCGCAGCCGCAGCCACCGGCGCTACGAGCTTAGCGCTAACAGATTACGAAAGCTGGCTCAATACCGCCGCCCCCGTCCCACCAACGCCAGATTTGAAGGCCGAAGATACCCAGATGATCCTCTTTACCGGCGGCACTACCGGCATTCCCAAGGGAGCTATGCAAGCTTACCGGCAGGGCTTTTATAACGCCGTAAACACCATTTGCTCCTGGGGTCTGCGCGACGACGATTGCGTAATTCAGGCCACGCCCTGTTTTCATGCCGCCGTCAACGCCTTCACCCTGCCCTTGCTGCATTTGGGAGCCAGGGTTGTTTTAGAGCAAAACTTCGACCCCGCCGAATACCTGGAGCTGGTGGCTCAAGAGCGCTGCACCATCCTTTTTATGGTGCCGACGATGTTTAAAATGCTCAGCGACCACCCTACTTTTGCCAACGCCGACTTAAGCAGCGTGCGCTGGGCGATTTCTGGTGGCGCCCCCTGCCCAGAACCTGTACGCGTGGCTTTTGCACGTCGGGGCATTCGCTTTAAACAAGGTTACGGCCTTACCGAAGCCGGAGTAAATTGCTTTGCCATGGAACTTAGCGACGCAGAAAAGCGCCCTACCTCGGTTGGCAAAACGGTAATGCACGCCGAGGCAGTCATTCGCAATACTGCGGGTCAGGCCGTAAAAACAGGCGAAGTTGGTGAGCTAACCCTGCACGGCCCCCACGTCTTTACAGGTTATTTTGAACGGCCCGAAGACAGCGCTAAGGCGCTACGCGACGGCTGGCTGTGGACGGGTGACTTGGCCGAACAAGATGAAGAAGGCTTTTTTTACATCGTGGGTAGACGCAAGGAAATGTTTATTTCCGGCGGCGAAAATATCTTCCCGGTAGAAATTGAAAATGCACTTTATCAACACCCGGATATTTCAGAATGTGCGGTTCTGGGCGTGCCTGATGCGCGCTGGGGCGAGGTGGGCTTGACCGCTGTGGTACTGCGACCTGGCGCTAGTTTGGGTGCTGCTGAGCTTAAGAGCTATTTGGGCAGGCGGCTGGCAAACTACAAGATTCCCAAACACATCTATTTTTATGATGCCCTGCCCAAAAGCGGTGCAGGCAAAATCTTAAAAACTGAGCTGGCCAACGACTTTTTGCATAGCTCTACACCCGGTTCTCTCAAAGGAGACAAGCATGGCACGCCTTAATGTTGCCGCCGACATCGAGCTTTACTATCAGTTAGGCGGCGCCGCCACAGAAGAAACCATAGTCTTTGTCAATGGTCTAACCGTGGACACTAGCGCCTGGAACGGCGTAGCCACGGCTTTTGCCGACAGTTACCGGACGCTGGTCTACGACTGTCGCGGCCAGGGTCAATCCGACAAACCCCCGGGGCCATATTCACCCACGCAACACGCCGCTGACTTAAAATCTCTCTTGAATGGTCTTAAACTAGAAAAAGTTCATTTAGTGGGCTTAAGCAACGGCGGACTGATTGCCATGATTGTCGCCGGTGAGCTTAGCACAGCAGCACAGCGCATCCTGAGTTTGAGCGTTATTGACTCTTTTGTACATGTCGATCCTATGCTCAAGCTAATCGTAGAGTCCTGGAAGGCCGCGCTTAACAGCGGTGGCGCGGCATTGCGTTTTGATGTCGCCACTCCCTGGGTCTGGGGGCATTCCTTTGTCAATCAACACGCTGCGGAAATTGCCGCCTTTCGTGAGCAGGCCGCCGCCGCTGATCCGGAAATAATCAGCTATCTGCTTGACGGATTGCTCAGCTTTGGCAATGCCCACAAGAGTCTGCGTAGCTATGAAGGCCCTTTGCTGGCTATAGTCGGCCAGGAGGACATCCTCACCCCGCTACGCTACAGCCATGAAATCGTCGAGTGGGCGCGTTACGGCATGTTGGTTACTGTCGATCATGCCGGTCACGCCGCACCAATAGAACGTCCGGAGGCGGTGAGCAAAATATTACGGGGTTTCATTGCTCGCCATAAGGATTTTATGACCCCGCTTTGGGGAGAAACGGAAGATTCTTATGACCCTAGTTAAACGTTTGGATTTAAGTGACGTCTCACTAGCCTATCAGGAGGCCGGGGCAGGACGACCCCTCGTCTGCATTCACGGCAATTTTGCCAGCAAACGCTGGTTTAAAGAACAATTACAGGCTCCGATTGCCGGCTGGCGGGTTATAGCCCTGGATTTACCCAATTTCGGCGAGTCAGCGGCTCTGCCTACAGAGATCAGCATTGCAGCCTATGCTACTTATTTACAGGCATTTATTGCAGGGCTCGAGCTTTCCTCAGCTACACTACTAGGGCATTCTTTGGGCGGCGCTGTAGCGCAGGCTTATGCCGCTAGACACCCTCAGACACTAAGCGGGCTGATACTGCTGTCCTCGGCCCCGCCCAGCGGGCTCAAGACCCCTGAAGAGCAATATCCCCTCTTAGAATCTCTAAAAGGCAATGCCGAGCTTATGCGCCAGGCCTTGGCGCCGACCATGGCCTTAGGGCAACCCGCCTATTTTGAAGACTTAGTACAAGACGCTCTAGTGATGCAACCGGCGGCCTATAGCGGTAATGCTCGAGCCCTAGAGGTCTTTAATGTCAGTGCTGATTTAAGCGCCGTCACTTGCCCGGTGCTGGTGCTGCGCGGAGCGCTTGACTACCTCATAAGCGAAGCAATGGCTAGGGAAACCACCAGCGCCTTTACCCAGGCCCAGCTCAAACTCTTAGACGGTATCGGACATTCTCCCCAAGTCGAAGACCCGCCGAGATTCAACAAAATCTTGCATGACTTTCTGGAGGGCCTGCCATGACTTAGAGAAAGATGACGGTTAAAGGGTTTTGCGTTACAGAAAAAGAAAAGCCAGCGCCTCGGCCCAAACTCTTCTCGCCCAGCGGAATGCAAATCGACAGAAGCCGTTTAAAACCTCGCAATTTAGCCGCGGTTAAGCCCAATCAACCGAACTTGCAAAGGAGATGTTTATGAAAAAACTGCTCACCCTCACTGCCGCACTGCTGCTGGCCTTAGCTTATGCTCAGCCAGTAAAAATCGGCATCTTAAGCCCCTTAACCGGTGGTGCCGCCGGTACCGGCCAGGCCCAAAAAGCGGGTTTTGAACTGGCGCTTGAGGAAATAAACGCCGCCGGTGGCGTGCTGGGAGAACCCTTAGAAATAATCATCGAAGATACCCAAGCCACCCCCGCCGTGGCGCTGGCCGCTTTTGAAAAACTCATGACCGAAGACGAAGTCGAGTTTATCGGTGGCGGCTTTTCCAGCGGCGTCACGCTGGCGCTGGTCGAGTCTTTTAGAACCTTCCAGCCGCTGGTCACCTGGATTGGCGGGGCGGTCTCCGGGGTCGGCATAGACGGTTTTGACGGCATCGAGGAATTGCTGGGCAACGAACCCTGGTTCTTCCACATTCACCCCTGGGATTATCAAAACACCGCAGCCGCCAATGCCTTTATTGCCTCGACGGGCGTTGAAACTGTCGGCTTACTGCACGAAGACTCCGCCTTTGGTGGCCCGGGCGCGGCTACTTCGGAGGCCGTTATTGAATCGCAGGGCATTGACGTGACTTTGCGCGAAGCCTTTAAGTCCACCCTTTTTGGCGGCGCGGGCGACTTCCGCGCAACCATCAGCAAGGCCGCCGCGACAAACCCTGACATGCTTTACTGGATTGGTTACGACAGCGATGTCTTACCCATGACCTCGCAGGTGCGCGAGCTTAACTTCACGCCGCAGTACATCTTTGGCACCCCACCCGGCTGGCCCACAGACTTTGCCGCCGCCCCCGAAGCAGAATGTGTCGCCGGGCTTATCGGCTTTTTGCCAAACCTGCCCACAGCCGAAGCGCAGGCATTTACCGAGGCCTATACAGCCATGCATGGCAGTGAGCCCGATAACTACATGGCTGCGCTGGCCTATGCACAGCTCTGGGCCTACGCCGATGCCATCAACACCGCTGGCACCACCGAGCAGGACGCGGTAATTGCCGCTTTAGAAAATGGTAGTTTCCGTTCACCGATGGGTGAATGGTCATTTGGCAGTTCAGAAATTACCAGCCGTCAGGGTTTTGATGAGAGCATGTGGCTGGTATTCCAGTATCAGGACGGTAAACGCGAGATTGTCTATCCGCCCGAGAAAGCTACCGCGCCGCTGCGGAGCTGCCGCTAATTCTTTATAGGGGTGCATCCTGGGGTGCACCCTAAACAAAAACTCATGGATTTAACGCTTCTGTTACAAGGGATTGTTTCCGGTATCTTGGCCTCCGGGCTGTATGCGCTGGTTTCGGTGGGCCTGGCCTTGGCCATCGGTGTAATTGGCATTGTCAACTTCGCCCATGGCGAATTTTTTATGGTCGGGGCCTTTATCACCTATCAACTGTTTATCAGCTTTGGCTTCGACCCTGTTATCTCTTTGTTTTTTGTTGCACCGACCCTGTTTCTCTTGGGAGGCGCTATCTATCAAAGCAGCATTCGTTATGTCTTAAAAGCTCCCGAGCTCAATCAGATGCTCCTTACTTTTGGCATCAGTATCATCCTGCAAAATTTAGCCTTGCTTATTTGGGGTGGTGATCCGCGCACGATCAGTAGCGTGGCCTACCGCTCTATCGGCTACCAGCTTGGCGGCGTCAGTATTGGTTTGGTACCGCTGGCCAGCTTTCTTATTTCTCTTGTCATTGTGGGCAGCCTATATTATGCCCTGCTAAAGACTCCGGCAGGTCGGGCCATGCGAGCAGTAGCGCAAAACCGCATGGGCGCCAGCCTTATTGGGCTCGAGGTCAACCGAGTTTACCTGGTCACTTTTGCGCTTTCGGCCCTGTTAGCAGGTCTTGGCGGCGTGATGATTGCCGTCATCCAGTCCCCTACGCCCATCGTGGGTTTTGCCTTTACCTTAAAGGCCTTTGCCATCGTGGTTTTAGCCGGGCTGGGCAATATCCGTGGCATTCTGTGGGCCTCGTTGGTAGTAGCCCTCTCCGAATCTCTGGTGGCCACGCTGGTTCCTAATGGTGACGCGCTGAGAAACGCCGTCTTTTTCGCAATTATTTTTGTGGTGCTAATCGCCCGCAGCCGGAGGCTGGCATGAATTTAAGTGGGCGTTTTGACTATCTGGTTATCGGCAAAGGGCTTATCGGCAGCGCCGCTGCACGTCATCTCAGCGCTCGAGCCTCCAGCGTTGCCATAATCGGTCCTGATGAACCTGTGAAACGCGACATTAGTTATCAGGAAATAGCACTATGAGACGCATTTCCTACGACTTGCTGTTTGTCCTCCTCGCGGCTGCTTTGCTCTTTTTCCTGCCCGCTACCCTAAAAGCGCTTTACGGCAAGGCTTCGGTGAGCTATTTGTCCTTGCTGATAAACGCCACCGGCTTAGCCATTTTAGCCCTTTCCTGGGATATCTTAGCGCGCACCGGCCAACTTTCTTTGGCTCATGCCGCCTTTTACGGGGCGGGGGCATATACCACCGCCATACTGCTAAAGCTAGCCGACTGGCCGCTGTGGCTTGGTATTCCACTTGGAGGTATCGTGGCCGTTTTGCTGGCACTGCTGCTCGGCTCAGTGACACTGAGGCTGCGCGGTATTTACTTTGCTATCGCGACCTTAGCCTTTGCCGAAGTGCTCAAAGCCGTGGTACAACAACTGCCTACCCGCATTGCAGGTGGAGCTGCAGGTATCAATGTGGCGGCACTTTTCAGACCTGCTTTTATCCCTGGCGAGATGGAACGCTGGGAAGTGGCCTTCTTAAGAAATCAAAGTTATTTTCTTGTCTATGTGGGCATTTTGCTCTTGAGCATCTTAGTGAGTATCCTTGTACAACGCTCAAGACTCAAACCTGCCTTTACAGCTATTCGCACCAATGAAGAAGTCGCTGCCGTAATGGGAGTCAAACCCGCCCGCTACAAGCTCTTGGCCTTTGCGCTCTCAAGCTTTTTAGTGGGCCTGTTAGGAGCAAGCGAAGCGCACCGCATCGGCTCGGTCTTACCGGATGAAACCTTTGGCATCGGCACCACTGTCTTTGCTCTGGTAACACCAATTTTCGGCGGTCTTTACACCACTTTAGGGCCGATTTTGGGCGCCGCCGGTTTAGCCAGCGTCGAGGAGTTGCTGCGCCGCACCTTCGAGGAGGGTTATTTGATTGGCTACGGGATTGTGTTAGTAGCGTCAATTCTCTTTATGCCCAAGGGCATAGTGGGCTTGATCGACAGCCTGAAACGCCGTCGCCGCAAACTGCCCCGCTCTGCAGAGGAAGCGGTATGAGTATTTTGCAAGCCCAGGGATTGAGCAAGAAATTTGGTGGGCTGGACGCCGTTAGCGAGCTTAGTTTTGCCGTCGAAGCCAAAGAGATTTTCGCCATCATCGGCCCCAATGGCGCCGGTAAGACAACTACCCTGAACATGATTTCTGGGCTTATCAAGCCCAGCGCTGGCAAACTTAAGCTAAACGGTCAAGAGATCAGCATAAAAGATTCGGCTGAACGCTGTCATTTGGGTTTGGGTCGAGCTTTTCAGGTGGTGCAACCCTTCCCCGAGATGACGGTGGAAGAAAACGTGCTGGTAGGAGCGCTTTTTGGCAAGTCCGGCGTGAGTGAAGCCACAGGCCGAAAGCTAGCCCAGGAAGTTCTTAAACAAACCGGACTACTAGCGTTAAAAGACACTCCCGCCGAAGAATTAACGCTTTTGCAGGAAAAACGGCTGGAGATTGCCAGAGCGCTGGCGACACAGCCAAAAGTTCTGCTGCTTGACGAGGTCATGGCCGGGCTCAGGCCGGGAGAAGCCCGGCAAGCCGTGGAACTGGTCAAAAACATTCGTAACAAGGGCGTCACTATCGTCTTTATAGAACACGTAATGCCGGTAGTGCGCGACTTAGCAGACCGGGTCATGGTCATGGATTATGGCAAAAAACTGGCCGAAGGCTCGTATCAGCAAGTGACTAATAACCCCCAGGTGATCGAGGCTTATTTGGGGGCGGAGGAATAATATGAGCACGGCACTCAAAGTTGAGGGCTTAGCCGCCAGCTATGGCAAAATCCAAGTGTTCTGGAATATTAGCTTTCATGTTGACGAGGGTGAGTTCGTCACTATTATTGGCGCCAATGGCGCCGGTAAGACCACCGTCTTAAAAACTATTTCCGGACTGATTCCTTTGCGTGGCGGCAGCGTACAGGCCTTTGGCAAATCTCTAAAGGGTTTTAGCGCCGCCAAAATCGTGCGCGCAGGCCTGGGTCACGTACCCGAAGGCAGACAACTTTTTGGGCTCATGACGGTGCTGGAAAACATCGAGAGCGGTGCGGATTATCTGCCTGAGGCCAGAAAAGAGGCCGCTAAGACCAAGGATTTTGTCTATAAGCTCTTTCCCCGGCTGGCCGAGCGTGAGCCACAACTGGCTGGTACGCTCTCTGGTGGTGAATTACAGATGTTGGCCATTGGCCGCGCCCTGATGAGCAAACCCAGATTGCTACTCGTTGATGAACCGAGTTTGGGGCTGGCCCCGGCGCTAACCAAAACCGTCTTTGGCGCTTTGCAGCAAATCAATAAAGAGGGAGTCACCGTGGTGCTGGTTGAACAAAACGTACAGCAGTCGCTAAAACTGGCTGACCGAGCCTTTGTGCTCGAAAATGGTGAGATAATTAAGGAGGCCAGTGGTGCTAAGTTACTGCATGATCCGGACGTGCAGGCAGCTTATCTTTCTATCTAGCCTTAAAAAGGCTTTGCTAGTAATACTCAGTACAAACTTATAGAGCACTCTTTTACGCATCCCCTGGCTCTACTACCGAGTCAATTCCGGAACTACAGAGGTTTAACTTAAGCTGTGATCCAGCAACAGGTAAAGCCTCTTCCTCTACTAACGGCTTTACACCTGAAGGTTAATTTTTGTCACTAACTTATGTGGACAAGAACTAAGGCTGACCACCACTTGATGATGTGAATTTTCAGGACTGACACTCAATCTATCAAAAACCGCTAACCTACTCCTTATATAAAGCACGGCAACGTGACAAAGCCGTTACGTTAGCTACGAGAATTTTTGGTAGGATTTCACAAATGACAAAAACTTTTTTAAGCCGTTTACTGTTCGTGTTGGTTCTTATGTCGGCAAGCTTGGGTCTGGCCTCCCCTTCGGCTTTCCCGGAAAACGCCGCTGCACTAAGCTTTGGCTATAACGGTGAGCCGGGGCTAAATATAGCTGGTGAACTGCTCTTGCCTCTTAATGTCGTTGACAGCTCGCTAGGGCTCGAGCTCTACGCGCCCTTAAGCGACTTTAACAACAATTGGAGCGTGCGTCTTTCGGGCAGCGCCCTGCTTTTTCCTGCTTTTGGCACCACCCCGCCACTGGCTTTAGGCGTAGGCGCGGATATTGGCACCGGGGCGCAGGGTTTTAATATCCATGCCGGGGCTATAGTGGGCACCGACCTGCTTTTCACCCTGGACCTGCCCATGACGGCTTCTGTTTATCTGGCCCCCGGTTACGCCACAAACACGGGGTTTTCCCTGGCCTGGGCCGCGCAACTGCGCTATTACTTCGATAACTTTGCGCTCGAGCTTGCCAGCAGCGATATTACCGCCATCAGCCTGGGCGCTCGTATCCTGTTCTAAATATCTCTGTGCAAACATGCGGATAAAACCTAGCTGGTGGCTGGCAACACCAGTGTTGCTCATCTTGGCCGCCTTTACCTTCTTCCCACTCTTTAGCGTGCTGCGCTATGCCAGCTGGGACTGGTCGGGGCTCTCAGAGCCAACGGTGATCGGTCTGCGCAACTTCCAGCGCATGCTTAGTGACAGAGAACTTTGGCGTTCGCTGCGCACCACCTTCTTTTTTGCCCTGCTGATACTACCGAGCTTTCTGTGGCTGTCACGCACCATTGCCATTGCCATCGAGGGCTTGCGCAGCGAGCGTTTTGTAAAGGCCCTGCTTTTTTTGCCGGGGCTGATTACCGTGGGTGGGTCGGCGGTCGCCTGGTATCTGCTTTACAACCCCGATTACGGCCTTATCCCAGAGTTAACCACTCTTTCGCTGCCCTGGGGCAGCGAACCCTGGGCCGGGCTGCTCTATATCGTGCTGTTTACCCTCTGGCAGAGTACCGGCTATGGCGTGCTGGTGGTTTCGGCTGCCTTAAAGGGCATACCCGGCGAAATTAAGGAGGCAGCCCGTGTGGATGGCGCCACCGAAACACAAATCAGGCGCTTTGTCATAAATCCGCTGCTTAGGCCCACACTGCTGTTTTTAACGGTCATCGGTACGGTCTTGGCCATCCAGTCTTACACCGCCGTCTTTTTGCTCACGCGTGGTGCTCCTTTTGGCAGCACCCGCGTAGTCGGCTACTATCTTTATGAAACCGCCTTTGAACGCTTTCAGGTGGGCTATGGGGCTGCGCTCACTATCTTTATCATGTTGCTTACCCTAGCGGTTGCTGTCATCCAGGCCAGATTTTTGGGTAGCCACCAACTGCGGCACAGCTCATGATGCTCTTTAACCGCCTCGTTACCCTGGTATTTTGTCTTTTTGTGGCACTGCCCATCCTCTGGTTGCTCTATGCTGCTTTTTTACCAGCAGAGGCCATTCTTAGCGCCAGTTTGGCTACCTGGGGCTTTAGCCTGGCAAACTTTGCCGCCCTTAAAGATACCGGCATCTGGCGTGCCCTGCTGGTTTCACTGTTAGCCAGCGGTTTGACTGTTTTAGGACAGCTTGTTTTTGGTTTGATGGCCGCCTATGCCATTCGCGCCGGTTTAAGAGTTTTAGGGATTGTGCTCCTGGCTCTGGCTTTACCCAGTGAGCTGCTGATGGTGCCGCTATATCGCGAGTTGCAAGTGCTTGGCCTTTATGACACACTGGCCGCGCTGTTCGTGCCATTTTTAGCCAGCCCGCTCATTATCTTTTTGCTGTTGCAATCCTTGCGCCGCCTTCCCTGGGAAATGGTCGAGGCCGCCCGTCTCGACGGCGCAAGGGAGGTGACCATAGTCTGGCGCATTTTGGCCCCGTTGCTACGTCCGGAACTGGTTGCGGCAGGCATTCTGGGCTTCGCCGCCCACTGGAATCTGGTGCTCTATCCTAAAATCATGACTGACGATCAAAAGCTTTACACCGTGCAGGTCTTTCTGACCGAACTATTACGCAGCCGTCCGCTTGATTGGGGTATTTTGGGCGCCGCCGCCCTGATAACCACTTTGCCGCTGTTGGTTCTCTATGTCATTTTTGAAAAGCGTATCATTACCATATTTGAAACTAGTTTTAAATGAGGAGGCACCAATGATAAGAACGATTTTACTGACACTGCTGCTAATAAACCCCCTGGCCCTGGCACAAACCACCATCGAGTTCTGGCACTCTATGGAGTCGGTCGAAGAAACCATCAATGACTTAGCCGCAGCGTTTAATGGATCGCAGACTCAGTATCGGGTAGAACCTCGCTATGTCGGCAGCTATCCTGAGAGTCAGACTCGTATTTTAGCGGCCCTAAGCGGTCAGGACATTCCGGCGCTCTATCAGGCGGAAATCGGCTTTTTCCCACGCTTAGTGGCCGAAGGTGCCGTGCAGGATTTGAGTGATTTGGTAGCTACTTTGCCACCCGAGCTAATAAATGACTTTTATCCGGGGCTCTGGTCTTATGGCGAGTTGGCCGGCAAACGTTACGGCCTGCCCTGGAACATGTCTACTCCGGTTCTGTTTTATAACGCCACCGCCCTTAAGCAACGCGGCGTCGAGGTGCCGACAAACTGGGAAGAGTTCGAAGCCGTCGCCGAACGCTTAACCACGCGCCAGACCAAAGGCTATATTGCCGTGGCCGATTCCTGGACTTTTGAAATGATGGTTGATACCCGGGGTGGGCAGATAGTCACTGACGACGGTAAGCCCAACTTTGACAGCCCGGAAGCCGTCGAGGCCCTAAAAATGCTCGAGCGCATGGTTAGAGAACGCAATGCCATTGCTCGCAACTTAGCGGAGTCAACCTTTGCCCAGCTTGATTTTGTGCGCACCAAAGGCATGATGGTCTTTGCCAGCATTGCCAACTGGCCCGATGCCAAGCGTTTTGCGGTAGCCTTTGACATTGCCGCGGCACCCGTGCCCACAGGCCAAAGTCAGACCTTGCCCTTAGGTGGCGCCCAACTGGTGGTCATGGCCGAGGCTTCGGCAGCCGAGCGCGACGCCGCTTTTGCCTTCTGGCAATTTTTAATCCAACCGGAAAACTTGCAGACCTGGGTTGAAAACTCCTATTACATCCCGGTGCGCCGCGCCGCCTTGCCTTTGTTAGAGCCCTGGTACAATGAAGACCCCAACCGCCGCGCCGCGCTCAGCCAGCTCGAGCAGGCCATACCAAGGCCGCGAGTGGCAGCTTATGCAGTGTGGCAGCGCTATCTGGAAGAAGCCATCGAAAAAGTCATCAAAGGTAGGTCTTCAGCCGAGGACGCCTTAGCCGAGGCCCAACGTCGCGCCGAGGCTCAACCTTGACTTTCAGCAAGCCATCATGGAGGCGTCTTAAACTCAAAACATGATCCGAAGCCTGCTTTTTCTCCTCACCCTTTTACTCTCACCGGCTTTTGCCCAGACGGTAATTGAGTTCTGGCACTCGCAAGACAGCACCGTCGAGACCATCGAGGCTTTAGCAGCGGCTTTTAACCAGTCACAGAGCGATTATCAGGTGCTGCCTCGTTATGCCGGCAGTTATGACGAAGCCGCCTTTAAACTCATAGCGGCCTATAGCGCGGGTAATCAGCCGGTGCTTTTCGATGCCGAATTAACCGTGTTTCCCCGCTTAGTCGAAGAAGGCACAGTGCTTAACCTTGACGATCTAACGGCGGCCTTGCCCGCAGATTTTATAGCCGACTTTTATCCGGCCCTGTGGAACTATGGTGATTTGGGTGGACGCTATGGCCTGCCCTGGAATATGTCGGTCACGATGCTTTTTTACAATGCCACGGCTTTTAAGCAACGCGGCATTGCGACGCCGCCGCTAAACTGGGCAGAGTTCGAAGCCGCCGCCAAGCACCTAACCACCCGCCAGACCAAAGGTTATATCGGTGTGAACATCGCCTTTATCTTTGAGATGATGGTCAGCACCCGTGGCGGACAAATCGTTACTGACAACGGCAAGCCGAATTTTGACAGTCCGGAAGCCATCGAAGCTTTAACGATGCTACAGCGTCTGGCCAAAGAACGCGCCATGATCGTGCGCAGTTTTGCAGAGTTGGATGTCGCCCTGCTTGATTTTGTGCGCACCAAGGGCATGATGTCTTTTGCCAGCTTTGCCTTTTTGCCCCAGGGTCAGCGCTATGCCATTGCCTTTGAGCTCGGGGTGGCGCCGGTGCCTGCCGGGGTAAGTGGTGCCGCGCCGCTGATGGGCGCACAATTGGTGGTCATTAAAGGTGCCAGTGAGGCGCAGCGCCAGGGAGCTTTCGCCTTCTGGCAATTCTTAACCCGGGCCGAAAATATCAAGACCTGGGTGGAGGCTTCTTATTTTCTGCCGGTGCGCCGCGCCGCCTTGCCTTTGTTAGAGCCCTGGTACAATGAAGACCCGGCAAGACGCATTTCTTTAGAACAGCTCGAGCAAGCCGTTCCCCGCCCACGCATAGGGTCTTATGCCGTCTGGCAAAGCTATTTACAAGAAGCCCTCGATAAAGCCCTAAAAGCCGGAGTCGATCCGGCCACCGCCTTAGCCGAAGCCCAGCGCCGCGCCTTAGAAGACCGTTAGCAGCAATACACGACAACCATCACAGCGCTTTTTGACCTTAGCAAACTAAGCTTATACAGGAATCAATTATGCTATACAATTTCTTTTCCCCCTTTATAACCGCCCTGTGGCCAGGTGAGAGCTCATGAAGCTGGGTTACAGCCCTACCACCGCCTCGATTCTTGAGCTCGAGCAGGCCTTTCGCTTAGCCGATGAACTGAATCTTGCCTTTATTGAACTGGCCTGGGAACTACAGGAAATCGCCCCGCAAGCCCAACCCGCTGAACAGGTCATAGAGCTAAGCCGCGCCACCGGCATCGGCACCACGCTCCATCTGCCCTTTGTCGATCTCAACTTGGCCTCGCTGATTCCTACGGCCAGACAAACGGCTATTGAAAGGGTAAAAAGAAGCCTTGACTATGCCGCTAAAATCGGCGCGAGTTGCGGCGTTTTACACAGCGGCGACAATCCTTTTTATCAGCCGATAGCCCGTGACTATGCCAGAGAAGCACAAAAGCAGTCCCTAGCCGAATTAAAGGATTCACCGGTACCCATCGCACTGGAGAATCTGGCTTTGCACGCCACCGACCTAATCCGCGAACCCGAGGATTTAAGGGCCTTTACCGACGAGGCCGGTCTAGGCAACTGCCTGGATTTTGGCCATGCTCATGTTGAGAGCCTTCAGCCCTGGCGAGACCCCAAAAAGCGCGGCGAAGACTTAATCCAGCGATACATCGATACCCTTGATGGCCGCGTCATCCACTTGCATTTGCACGGCAACGACGGCAGCGCTGACCAGCATCTCCCTACCAACCGGGGGACTATCTCCTATCAGCGCTATATAAGTTATTTGCGGGACTTCCCGGGGACAATCTGTTTAGAGATTGGTGGCAATGCCGATGACGTGCGCAATAGCGTGAACCACTTGCGTACACTTGCCACAGCAGTTACTTAAGCCGCTTGGCCACAGCCAGGTAAAAGCGTTGAGTTTTTTGATCTTTGATCCTAAAGGGACAAGCATAGCTTGTCCCTTTAGTAAACTGTCTGTTGGTTAACTACTCGCCGTAAGGCACCCAGATATTTTTCACCTGCGTAGCCCGGCGCAAATACTCGCGTCCCTGTCCTTGTTCAGCATCAAACCAGTCACGTTTTTTACCATAGTTGACCCAGGTTTGTTTGAGGTTGCCAAGCGAGCCTTGCTCAACCATGCCACTACCTGCAAACGAACCCACGTACCACATGCTCACGACTTCGTCGTGTTCAGCCAAAGTATTGGCTAAATCGTCTTGCTCACCAGTCACGATGTTGACCACCCCGGCAGGTAAATCCGAGGTATCAAGGACCTGATATAGATCAGTTGCCGCCAGTGGATAGCGAAACGAGGGCACAGCTATCACGCGATTGCCCATGGCAATAGCCGGAATCACCAGCGATACAAAGGCCAGCAAGGGTGCTTCTTCCGGACAGGCAATACCCATGATGCCGAGCGGCTCCGGCATGGCCAAGGTGACATTGCGCAGTGGGGTATGGTGCACAGCACCATCGTATTTATCAGCGTAGGCGGCATAGTAGAAAATGCGCTCTATCGAGGTCGCCACCTCATCGGCGGCTTTCCTGCGCGATACGCCGGTCATGGCCATAAGCCGCGCTTCAAACTCCGGCGCTCTGGCGGCTAAGTTCTCGGCGAGATAGTAAAGCACCTGAGCGCGATTATGCGCAGTGGCCCGCGACCAAGCACCGGCTTTAGCAGCGGCTTCTACCGCATTGCGAATATCCTTGCGGTTACCCAGTCCGGCTTCTGAAATGTTCTGGCCATTTTTGCCGATTACCGGATAGCTGTAGCCGGAATCGGGTCGCGCTTGTTTGCCGCCGATATAGAGCTTGGCCGTGCGGTCTATAACGGGCGTAACAAAACCCGCCGCTTCTGCAGCTCCTAGCTGAGGCGCTATTTCTTCTTTATAGCTCGGTAAGTTCTTTTCCCATACGGGCTTCACATACTCATAAAGTCCTTCTTTGCCGCCCTCGCGGCCAAAACCGCTCTCGCGGTAGCCGCCAAAACCGGAGGCGGCGTCAAAGATATTCGTGCTGTTAACCCAGACCACACCGGCTTTTATTTTCGGTGCGATATCCAGAGCCAAATTTACGTTTTCAGTCCAGACACTGGCCGCCAAACCGTAGCGGGTATTGTTGGCCAGCTCTACAGCCTCGGCAGGTGTCCTGAAAGTCATAGCTACTAGAACCGGGCCGAATATCTCCTCTTGGGCTAAGGTAGCCGAAGGGCTCAACTCGGTAATCAGCGTGGGCGGATAAAAGTAGCCCTGCTCGGGCAAGGCCCAGGAAGGTTGCCAGCACTGTCCGCCCTCGGCCACTCCCTGTTTGACTAAATCGTCAATCGTTTGTAACTGTTCAGCCGAGACAACCGCACCCATATCGACAGCTTTGTCAAGCGGGTCACCGACGCGCAGGCTTTCCATGCGAGCACGAAGTTTAGTAATGGTTTTTTCGGCGATACCTTCTTGGACCAGTAGACGCGAACCAGCGCAGCAAACTTCGCCCTGATTAAACCAGATGGCGTCAACTATGCCTTCGATGGCGCTGTCAATATCGGCATCGTCAAAGACGATAAATGGCGACTTACCGCCGAGCTCGAGCGAAAGCTTTTTACCGCTGCCGGCGGTAGCCTCACGCAGATAACGGCCTACTTCGGTCGAGCCGGTAAAGGCCAACTTGTCGATATCTGGATGGGTGACGATTTTTTGCCCCATGGCACTGTTACCGGTCAGGATATTCACCACCCCGGGCGGCAAACCCACCTCCTGACAGATTTCGGCAAAGAGTATTGCGGTCAGCGGAGTAAAGCTAGCGGGTTTGAGCACCACGGTATTACCCATAGCCAGGGCCGGAGCAATCTTCCAGGCAAGCATCAGCAACGGGAAATTCCAGGGGATGATCTGACCAGCTACACCTATTGGTTCATAGCCCGGCATCTCTGTGTCCATGAGCTGTGCCCAACCAGCGTGGTGGTAAAAGTGGCGTGCGACTAAAGGAACGTCAATATCGCGGGTTTCGCGAATAGGCTTGCCGTTGTCCATCGTCTCGAGCACGGCAAAGAGTCGGCTGTGTTTTTGTAAGTGGCGAGCAATAGCATAAAGATAACGCGCCCGGGCGTGACCGCCGATTTTATGCCACTCCGGTTGTGCCTGACGTGCGGCCTTTGCCGCCGCATCGACGTCTTTTTCGCCGCCTAGGGCGACTTTGGCCATGACTTTGGCGCTGGCCGGGTTTATGGTTTCAAAATATTCACCGCTTTTGGGCTTGACCCATTTGCCGTCAATAAAGAGGTTGAGCTTGCGTTTATGGCGCTCGAGCCAGGCATTAGCCAGCTCGGCGCTTTCTGGCGCGGGGCCGTAATCCATGGTTTCAAAAATATCCTTTACTGTCATTTAGGACTCCTCATACCGAATAAGTCTGATCACTTTCGTAATTCGAACACATTTACTTATTCTTGCAATCTAGCAGTTTCAACTGTGTCACTTGCCTTAACTTAATGCCCAGGGAATGCGCCGCGGCAGCGTCTGATAGGGCATATAAAGCGTCATGTCTTGGGCTTTGGCAATGGTGAGATAGGGCGAATTTAATCATCTTAATTCTGCTGTCTTTAAGCCAGCGGATGTCTAAACGCCGCTGAATAACGTCCGGTAACAAAGTGCTCGAGCTGCCGCTCAATATCAGTCAGCAAACTGCTGGCGCCAAAGCGAAATAGCTCGGGCTCTAAATATTCTCGGCCCACTTCCTCTTTCATCAAAATCAGCCAGTTAAGGGCATCTTTGGCTGTGCGGATACCCCCGGCGGGCTTAAAACCAATCCGGTAGCCTGTGCGCTCGAAATAATCGCGGGCGGCACGCACCATCACCAGACTCACGGGCAAAGTGGCATTGACGCTTTCCTTGCCAGTCGAGGTTTTAATAAAGTCTGCCCCGGCCATCATCGCCACCATGCTGGCCTTGTAGACATTGCGCAGCGTGCCTAGCTCGCCGGTAGCCAAGATGGTTTTAAGATGGGCCTCGCCGCAGGCTGAGCGAAATGCCGCTATCTCGTCATAGAGCGCTTCCCAATTGCCGGTTAATACGTACTCACGGGTAATGACGATGTCTATTTCCTTGGCGCCTTCCGCCACAGCATAGCGAATTTCCTCCAGCCGTTGCCCAAAGGGTATGAGACCCGCCGGGAAGCCTGTGGCTACCGAGGCCACGGGGATATTGGAGCCTTCTAAGGCTTTTACTGCGGTTCTGACCATGGTGGGATAAACGCAAACTGCAGCCGTAGTGATGTTCAGATCACTCACGCCTAAAGCCGCCAGCAAATCCGGACGCACAGGCTGCCGGGCCTTAGCGCACAGTCGGCGCACCCTGCCGGGCGTGTCATCACCGGCTAAGGTGGTTAAGTCCATGAGGGTGATCGCCCGCAGCAGCCAGGCGGCCTGCCACTGCTTTTTTACCGTGCGCCTGGTGCCCAAAGTCGCCGCGCGACGTTCAACTGCGCTTAAGTTAACCTGGGTATTTTTCAACCAGTCAAGTTTAAGCGGCATGCCGGGGTTTCGCTCGAGCCCTACTTGCTCGAGCTGGCTTGTTTCCTGAATCATAAAATACTTCCTCTCATTGCGGTTTCCTAGTTTAGCGCAACAGCCAACCCTAGCGCTATCGAATAGACATTTTGAGGATTGGGGATTGAGACGCGAGGATTGGGTTTATCTTTATCTTTAGCTTAGCTACAGCGTTATACTGCAAAAACGTCAGCTGATTAGGAGTAAGTTATGCACTTGGCCCGCTTTCCCCGCAGACGCTATACCCCCGACTTTACCCCTATTGAAAAACTTAAGCACTTAAGCGCCTATTTAAATGGCCCTGAAATCTATATCAAACGCGATGATCTTTTGGGCTTAACCGCCGGAGGCAATAAAACCCGCAAACTTGAATTTTTAGTCGCCGACGCTCTGGCTCAGGGTGCAGACACTCTGATTACCGTCGGCGCGGTGCAGTCCAACCACTGCCGCCTAAGCTTAGCTGCCGCCATCAAAGAGGGGCTGAAATGCCGCTTGATTCTTGAAGAGCGTGTACCCAACAGCTATAAACCCACTGCCAGCGGTAATAACTTTCTTTTTCACTTGCTTGGCGTCGAAGACATTAAGGTCGTCAAGGCAGGAACGGACTTAGCCACCGCTATGCAGGAGATAGCCGACGAACTGGCCGCCGAGGGCCGCCAGGGCTATATCATCCCCGGAGGCGGCTCAAATGCGCTGGGTGCTCTCGGCTACGTTTCCTGCGCGGAAGAGCTCTTGCAGCAGACCTTTGACTTAGGTCTAAAACTCGACCACGTGGTCTGTGCCAGCGGCAGCGGCGGCACCCATGCCGGGCTGGTCACCGGTTTGATTGGCAACAACGCCAACCTTCCCGTAACGGGTATTAGTGTACGTGCTCAAAAAGAAGCCCAGGAAGATAAATTGCATGGCCTGGCCAACGAAACCGCCGCCCTGCTGGGCATTAGAGCCGAAATTCCTCGTGAAGCTTTTACGGTCTTTGATGACCACGTAGGCCCTGGCTATTCGTTACCCACAGAAAGCATGATCGAGGCGGTAAAAGTCTTTGCCCATCTGGAGGGTATCCTGCTTGACCCGGTCTATACGGGCAAGGCCGCCGCCGGACTGCTTGATCTGGTGCGCCAGGGTCATTTCAAGCAGGGCGAGAACCTGCTCTTTGTTCATACCGGGGGCTCACCGGCGCTATATGCCTATCAGGACAGCTTTTTAAGAGGCTAAGTAATTATGTCAAGTGAGCAAAAAACAGTGGGCGTTCTCGGTGGACTCGGCCCGGAGGCCACACTGGACTTTTTTGCCAAAGTGCTGCAAAAAACCCCCGCTAAGGCCGATCAGGAACATCTGCATCTGCTAATAAATAACAACCCCAAAGTGCCCAACCGCAACGAGGCGGTGGCGGGCCTTGGCCCTTCACCCGGGCCTATCTTGGCAGAAATGGCTAAGGCGCTTAAGCAAGCCGGGGCGGATTTTCTGGTGATGGTCTGCAACGCCGCGCATGCCTTTCAAGCAGAGATAGAGGCAGCTGTTGACATTCCCTTTGTCAGCATCATCAGCGAAACCCGAGACGCAACTCTGCGGCAACTACCCGGAGTTAAGACCGTGGGCGTGCTGGCCTCCAGCGGCTGTCTGAACACCGGACTTTACCAAAATGCCTTTGCCAAAAAAGGTATAAGCACAATCATTCCTACAGGCAGAGCTCGGGATGAATTTATGGAACTGCTCTACCGCATCAAGGCAGGAGATAAGGGAACAGAATTGCGCTTAAGCATGCGGGCTTTGGCAATGCAACTTATCCAGCAGGGTGCCGAGGCCATCATTGCCGGTTGCACCGAAGTACCTTTAGTGCTTTTTGACGAGGATTTGCCCTGTCCGCTGATAAATTCCACCGATGTGCTGGTAGAGAGCACTATTGCTTATGCGCAAGGTCGGCGCAAAATAGAAAGTGAGCCTTAGTGTATGAAAATCGTTGTGACGGAATATGTGCACCTAGCCGCCCTGGACTATTTAAAAGAAGAAGCCGACTTGCATTACAATGCAGAGCTTTACCAAGACAAAGCAGCCTTGCAAGAAGCGCTACACAGCGCCGACGCGCTGATTGTGCGCAATCAGACAAGGGTCAATCAAGCGCTGCTCAACCATGCACCCAATCTCAGGGTGGTGGGGCGTGTCGGCGTGGGGCTGGACAATCTTGAACTGCCGGTGTTAAAAGAGCGCGGCATCACCGTCACCTGGGCGCCAGGAACCAATGCTGTCAGTGTAGCCGAGTATGTCATGGGGGCAATGCTTCAGCTCAACCGCCGTTTCGCCGGAACCTCAACCAAGTTGCACGGCGGGCTCTGGGATCGTCGCACAGCCATCGGACAAGAGCTTTTTGGCAAAACCCTGGGCATCGTAGGTTTAGGAGATATCGGCAGTCGCTTGGCCAAGCGTGCGGCTGCTTTTGGCATGCGCATCTTAGCCAGCGACCCGATAGTTCATCAGAGTAGCTTTGCAGTGCAGGAATACGGTGTTGAGTTGCTAGGGCTCGAGCAACTCTTAGCGCAGTCTGATTTTGTATCACTGCATGCGCCCTTGCTGTCCAGCACCCGGCACTTGCTGAATGCTGAAAGTCTGGCACTGATGAAAACCAGTGCCGTACTCATCAACACAGCGCGTGGCGGTCTGGTGCAAGAGGCAGATTTGGCTGCGGCACTTAAAAACAAAACTCTGGCCGCTGCCGTTCTTGATGTCCGCCAGCAAGAACCCCCGGAAGACGATCCTTTAAGAGGGCTTGATAACGTTATCTTGACCCCGCATATCGCCGGGGTGACCCAGGAGTCTAACCGGCGGGCATCTTTGCATGTGGCAAGTGACGTTCTGCGCGTGCTCAAGGGTCAGCGCCCGCTCAGTTTGGTTACTTAGGATTATGGCCCTAGAACACCTGGTCAGGACTCCACTCGGTGAAGTGGTGGTGAGGCTCGAGCGCAACACTTTGGAGCTAGAGCAACGCGGTGGTTTTGAAGCACGCTGGGCCAAGCTAAGCGATCAGGGCGAATGTTTATCGCTTGAAGCATATCGCCAGATTGTCAAGACACATTTAGCCGAGGTCTATCAACAAAATCGGGGGCAGCAAGCCGGAGCCATCATCCTCAATTTAGCCAGCCATCAACTCATTGACGACTTAGTCGCCTGGACAAAATTAAATAGCCACCAAAAAATTTAACGGCTATTTTGAGTTTATTTTGATGATGTTCGCGTTTCCCGCTTAAAGAATTACCAAACCACTGCTTAAATCAATCCGGTATTTCAGGACTTGGCTCTGTCCACGGCTGGTTTGGAACTCTTGCCAAAACCCACAAACACATCCGGCTCTTGCGGCTCGGCTACCGGAGTTTCGCTAAACTGGAACGACCAAGTGGCCACATCCGCATAAGCATCAAAGAGCGTGGTGATAAAACCACTCAACACCCAGCTCAAATCCTCTGCTGGGACTTCGAATTCCAGTTGCTTTTCGGCGCGTTTAATAAAAACCTGACAATCAAAAGATTCGAGCGCTTGCTTAAGGGCATGAAGACGTAACTCTGACGCTTGCGGCTTAATGGTAGCGTGACTGAGGTACGGCATCTTCCATCTCCCAATTCCTAGACCCGTTTCCCTTTCTTGCCCTGAATCTAGCGGAGCCTGACATGAAAACCATTAGGTTTGATGAGAGCCGTGCTACACTACATTCTTAGCTTTTTTGGCTAAGGGACGTGTTTTTTAGCGATTTTTTTTTCAAGCGAGGTTCTCATCAAGGCCAACGGGCGCATGTTGTTTTAAGGATTCCTCCACCGCCAGACAAAGCGCCACCGCCGCTCGGCCATCTTCACCGGTCACTACCGGAGGCGTCCCTGTGGCAATGGCCTGGAAAAACGCCTGGGTCTGTTTGGGCAGATCATAGACATGACCGCTGTTTTGCGTAACGGCCACCGCGCTGGTGCCCTGTTCGGTGTGCACCGTAAGCGACACCTTGGGCTCTAGGTCTAAATCCATCTCACCTTCCCAACGGGCCTCTAATGCGCCCTTATCCCCTACCAGCTTGATATTTACCGCATGCTTATAAGCGGCAATGCTACGCGTGACCAGTGCTTGGGCTCCGCCGGGTAGCTCGAGCCGCACGTCTAAGTTCTCATTCAAATACTCGCGTCCTGGTCGGCTGTTGGCCCAGGCCTGCACAACCAGGGGTTCGCCAAGAGCAGAAAAATACCAACGCGCTAAATCCAGATAGTGAATCGGCTCTTCCAAAATTGCACTGCCCAGCTTCTGCGGGTCGGACTTCCAGCCACCCGCGCCGGAACGATAAGGCCGACGCCACAAATCAAGCTTTAGATGCAGCGGCAAGCCCAACTGCCCCGAATCAATGATTTCTTTGACCCGCCTAAACAACTCAAAAACCCGCATCTCCAGACCCACGGCCACAACTTTTCCAGCCTGACGCGCCGCCGCTAAAATGCGGTCACAATCAGATAAATTTGTCGCCATCGGCTTTTCGATCAAGACGTGCTTATTAGCTTTAAGCGCTGCTATGGCATGCTCGGCATGCAGATAGTTAGGGCTCACCACAATCACGGCTTCGCTATCCCAAGCCATAAATTGATCCAAATCGGTTGTGGCCGCCACACCCCATTCGCGCTCGACCCGTTCCCGCGAGCCTTGGCTCGAGACCAGCACCCCAATAAGTTCATGTCCGGCGTCAAGCAGGGTCTGACGGTGAACCTCGGCCCAGCGCCCCGCACCGATGATGGCAGCCTTAAAGCTCATGCGGTCTCCTTAAGTTCCGGCTTAAGCACTATCTCGGCAGGGTTTACCGCCCGTTGCCGGGCTACCGACTCGAGCACCGCCAATGAGGTCTTAAGCACTTCAATCCCATCGCCAACCGTGGCCAAATGCCGCCGTTCACCATCGACCAGCTCGCGATAAAACAGCATTATTTCCGTCTTCCACGGGTCGACGCCGTTATTGTCCCAACGGGTGGTGCCTGCAGAGTTGCGCAAGGTGAGCTGCTGTGGCCAATCCAGCGTAATCAAGCCGTCCGGGCCCATATAGGTGTGATGCTCGATGGGCGCAATACCAGCAGGCAAGCCCCAGGACACCTGGATTTGTCCCACGCTGCCATCGGGGTAATTTAAGGTGATGTGGGCGCTGTCCAGCGCTTTTTGTTTGATGCTTTCAAGCTCGGGCTTGTTTTGGCTGAAGGTATAGCCATAGGCCGTCACGCTCTCTGGTTGTGAGTCAAACAGGCCGACCCACTGGTCAAAAATATGACAGCACATGTCGATTATCGGTCCACCGTTGGCCATAGCGTCATGCATGAGCAGCTTGGGCCGGATACCGGCGGCAATGGTAGCTTGTGCCAGCACCGGATTGCCGATGTGTTGTCTATAAGCCATCAGCTGATGATAGGCCGGGTCAAAACGGCGCATAAAACCAATACGCAGTTTGCGTCTGCTCTTTAAGGCCGCCGCTTTCATCCGCTCGGCATCGGCCAGCGTTAGCGCCACGGGTTTTTCACAAAGCACGTCTTTGCCCGCTTCTAGCGCCTGAATGCTGTATTCGTCGTGCAAAAAAGTGGGTGTGCAAACCGAGACCACATCAACATCATCACGCTTTAGCGGTTCATCCGGGCTGTCATAGGCTTCCGCGCCAAATGGTGCGGCCACCGCCTCGGCCCTGGCACAATTTGGATCGCAAACGGCAATCAATTTTGCCCCGGCGATCACCCAGTGGTGGGCATGCCGCGCCCCCATATCCCCTGCACCAATGATGACAACGCCTAGCTGCCGCTTCATGCCAAGTAGTCCTTTAGCCACTGCTCGGAGGCCGCCTCAAGCTTAGGCTGACCCCCAAAAGCGTGGTGACTCGTCCAGGGAAGAGCCTTATCCGCCAAAGCAGAGATTTGCCGCAAATACGGGACAGCCTGGGTTTTTAACGCAGCTTCCACGGCCTCCATATCGGGATAAGCATCAAGCGCCTCCATCCACACGGCCCGGCCCGCCAAAAAGCCGCTGGCACCCGCCGCGAAGGCTAAATCCAGATTGAGGGCAAATTCACTTGGCCCTACTCCGGCGCTGAGCAAGACCCAGGGTACGTGGCTAAGCTCGTTTAGTTCGGCTAAAAATTCTCTTGTTTCGGCTAAAGTGTAGGCCGGGGCTCGAGCCTTACCGTCAAAAGCACCGCCAGCAAACTCGCGGCAGTATTTTAAGTTGACCGGAAATTCCAGCTTCAGGAGGTCAGCTCCAAAGCTATCGTCGGCATAGTGACGCACCGAATCTAATACAAGCTGCGGTTTTGCCTTGGCATAGGCAAACGAATCGTCTTCTTCACCAGGCATAGGATAGATTAAGAGCTCGAGCACATAGGGGATGTCGTGCTTTTTACAGGCTGCGCCAACCTCGCGCACAAAGGCGTCCTGGTGTTCACGGGTGTCCTGGCGCACGTCAGGACGATCCCAGGCCAGCACCTTGACAGCCGCTGCACCGCTGCGCTTTATTTTAGCCACCGACCAATCAGGAATCGGATAGGACCAGCGCTCACCGTCATGTAGCTTAAAGCTGTAGTCCTCAAGTGTGCTCAAGAGCCCTACCCGACCCGGAATGTAAGCAAGGGCATGAGGATGCGTCCACACCGGATCAATCAGTATGGCCGAAGTCTCCGGAGCCAAGATGCGCGTCAGCAGAGTTTTTACTGCGGCCACTTCGTCATAACGCACCTCGCTGGGTTGGCGCTGCTTGTGTTTTGCCAAAGCCTTGAAAATCGGCGGGCGCTGATCGACGGCCAGCATCTTAAAGACGCCCCGGTCATCGGCCAGGGTCATCAAACCGCGAAATCTACCTGCAGAGAGTGTTTTTGTCATCTTGATCTTCAACTTTCTTATTTTTTGCCTCTGAGTTTATCGGCCCTTGGATTCTAAATAAAATATTTTGCTGCTAATATTTTCGGCGGTGTATCACAAATTGTCTATGGCGGTTTATGGCGTTCGTTAAATTAAGTTACCCGGCACAAAGAAGTTAGTAGTGAGTGAGTAGTTGGTAGGGAGTGGTAGGTGGCAAAACCCCCTACTTTCCTCTTTTTCCTTTCTCCTTTCCTCTTTACATCCATTCCATCTCCTCCATCTCTTTAGCGCTCATCTCCAGCAACAGTTCATTAACCTCGCTAGCGCCAGGAATACCGGCACGGCCACCAAGCTGGCTGCATTTTAGCGCCGCCGTTACCGAGGCAAAGAGGCCACAACGCTCTACACTCCAAGCACTGGCCACTCCGTAGGCATAAGCCCCATGAAAGACATCGCCGGCGCCGGTAGTATCGACCACCTTGACGTTAAAAGCCGGGATATGCCACATTTGACCCTGATGGTCATAAATAAATCCCTGCTCACCCAAGGTGATGCCCACAAATTGTTCATCAAATTGCCTGAGTGCAGTTAAAGCCACTTCCGGGTCCTGGCGACCCAAGACTTCGGCGGCACATTCCTCGGAGACAATCAGATAATCAATGTATTGTGCCAGTTGCCAGTTGCGCATATTGCTAAAGTCGCCTACGGTGGGAATCCCCAGACGCTTCGCTTCGTGCAAGACTGCCTCGCTCATCGGCGGGTGGCGTGCGTCTACCAGCACGCAGTCGGCCTTATTTACGCGGGAAAGCTCGAGCCCTTCGGTATTATCCATTAGCCCCTTACTGTAATAGGGAAAGATGTAGCGCTCGCCTTCTGGCGTTACCAAAATGGCGCTCACAAAGGTTTCGGCGTTTAGCGGCGTGCGAATCTGTGAGCAGTCAACTCCAAAGCTTTCTAACTCTGCTTTAGCAGCGTCACCAGCGGCGTCCGCGCCGTGAATAGTCCACAATTCCACCTCCGCGCCAAGCTTAGCGGCAGTAACGGCGGCGGTGGCGGCGGGGCCACCACCCTGTAACCGGTAGGCGGTTGCCGGAGTGCGCGACTGCGTGGGCGGAAAACGCTCGACTTGCCAGATGTGATCGAGACAGGATAAACCCACCATCAAAAGTCGGGGTTTTGGCGTCATTAGAGCGTGTCCTTTAAGGGTCGTGCCGGTAAAACCTCGGCGCCAAGCCAGGCGCAAAACTCGCTAAGTCCTGCCTGCACGTCTCCTGTAGCAAAGGCCAAATGATGAGGTAAGCGGTAGTCAAGTACGTTGGCAATAAAGGCTCGAGCACTTAGCGGTTCACTCTGCCAATGCAAGTCTTTTAACCAACCGCGCACCCCGTCAAAACCGGCTTTGTCAGGCTCGGCGAATTCCCCTGAAACAATCACCGCGCGTTTGCCCCCAGCCAACAGGCGCAAGCCCGTGGTCGGACCGGGGCGCAAAACCATATCGCGCACCACGCCTAAGCCGTCACGGTTAAAGTGTGTGGTGAGCCTGGTTCCGGGTGTTGCCGCCCAGGCCATAGGGGCGTTGCCGCAGTGCCAGAACTGCAAACTGTCATCAGCAAGGTCTAAGTCGGATAAGTCCATCAAAATAGTCGGTTGCTTGCTCAGCGCCTGTAAGGCCAGCATAGACAGCGCCCCCATCACGTCGCCTTCGCAGGCAGTGGGAATCTCGGCGTCGCCCATACGACCCACCGCGGCACAAACCATCACCCCGCAAGTATCGGGAAATTCCGGCCAGCAGCGCAGTGCCAGCGCGTCATAAGCACCTTTCTCGGCAATATCCTTCAGAGTCAGTTCCACCTTAGCGGCACGTTCTAAATGCTCGGTAGGCGCGTCCCAGGCCTCCTCTTTTTGCCAGTCTGCGGCTCTGGCCTTAGCGTCGGCCTCGCTCACTTTTGCCACCCGTACAAAGACTTCGGCCAGTTCCATCTTGTCTACTTTTACAGCGGCCAGTGCCGGTTGCCCTTCAATGCCATAAAACCCGGGGGCGGTGCCGCCAATTTGCAGGATACGTGCCCCCTCAATCGCCTTGAGCGCACGCAAGGCGGCCAGGGTGGGCTCGAGCCTGGCTCGAAACCAAGCACTGTCCATTTCGCCATAAAACCACTTCACCGGCTCACGCTTGGCAAGCTTGGGATGATCTAAAAAACTCAGCGTCATATTCAGACCGCAAAGTGAGTTCAGGGGCAAAGGCCCTCGTGCAGAACCGTTCCCCGCCGACTCGGGCAGCGCCCAAACACCCACACGTTTACAGGCCCGTAACAGCGGCAACAGCAGTTCGCTGGTGGCAAAAGTGCTGTGCTGGATAAGCAAAAAGTCAAGCTCTTGGGCCTGGAGTTCTCGGGCTGCCTGAGTAGCAGTCTCGGGGTCGCTGGCGGCCACAGCGGGGCTGAACAGTTCAAAGTCAAGTTCCTTGCCTAAAACGCGCAGACCGGCTAGACTACGCGCCGCTGCCCCGGCGCTGTCGCCTTTAAACAGCGGGCGCATAACGCTGACAAAACCCAGCCGTAAGCTCACCCCTTGACTCCTCCGGCAGTCAGACCGCTGATAATGCGCTGCTGAAAAAAGAGGATCAGGGCCACCAGCGGCACGATGCCCACGGTGACCGCAGCGCTGATAATCGCCCAGGGGAAAGCGTATTCCCCCTGATAAAAGGTTATGCCCACCGGTACGGTACGCATCATCAGCGAGGTGTTAAAGGTTAACGCCAGTAAAAACTCGTTCCAGGAATTTACAAAGACGATGATCCCGGCGGTAACCATACCCGGCGCACTTAAAGGAGCCACGATGCGAAAGAGCGCCCCGGTGCGCGAGCTACCATCAACCATGGCAGCGCTCTCTAGGTCCTCGGGAATAAGCTGAAAAAAACTGGTGAGAATAAGCGTGGCTATCGGCAAACTAAGCGCCACATAGGGAATGATCAGCGCCCAATAGGTATTGAGCAGATTTGGCGTGGAAATCCCCAAGCCGGGAATCTCAGCGCCGACAAAGAGCCGGTAGAGCGGCACCAGCAACACCAGCGCCGGAAACATGCTGGTCATGACAATTCCGGTAAGGATGAGGCGGCGCCCGGGAATGCGCAGACGCGCCAGCGCATAGCCCGCCAGCGCGGCAAAAAGCACGCAGATCAAAGTAGCGCCGAGTGAGACGACAAAAGAGTTGAGCAAAAAACGCGCAAAGGGATTGCGCTCAAAGACCTGCACATAATTGCTCAGCGTGGCGGCGTCCGGCCAGTAGGTGATGGGTAGGCGCACCAATTCACCATCGAGCTTAAAGGAGGTGAGTATCAGCCAGATGGCCGGAAACAAACCGGCCACAATCAGCAAAATCAAGCCGATATTGGTAAACAAGCGGGCGGTAAAAGGTGATTGTCTGCTCATTCTGTATATATCCAACGCAGGTAAAGAATGGTGATACCCAAACTCAGGGCAAACAGCACTACCGAAAGCGCTGCCGCGTAGCCGATATTGGAAGCCTGAATGGTGTTGTAGATATAAAGACCCAGCGTTTCTAACGAGCGCCCCGGGGCGCCACGGGTCATGGCATAGGGAATATCAAAGGTCTGAATAGCTGTAAGCGTACGGAAGATAAGCGCCACGGCAATAGCTGGACGCAACATTGGCAGCGTTATGCTCCAGAAGCGTTGCCAGGCGTTGGCACCATCGACGGTGGCGGCTTCGTAGAGGCTCTTGTCAATCGATTGTAAGCCCGCCAGCAAAATCAGCCCGACAAAAGAGGAGGTCTTCCAGATGATGGTGATATTGACAGCTATTATCGCCGGTACTACCCGTGAGAGCCACAAAATTCCCTGAGCACCGATAAGATTGGGCTCGAGCACTCCCTGGAGTAAATTATTGACCCCGGCTCGAGCCAAGAGGTCATTTAACACTCCGTAGTCGCTCTGAAAGAGCCAGGCGAAAGTAAGCCCGGTAAAGACGCGGGGCATGGCCCAGGGCAAGAGCATGGCCAAACGCACCAGCCAGCGCAGCGGTGATGTGATGTTGGCCAGCAAAGCCATAGGCAAACCGACCAAAAACGAACCGGCTACGCTCAACACAATTATCAGCAAGGTGATATTAAAAGAATTCCAGAAACGCGCGTCCCCCCAACGCCCGCTATCGCCAGGATGAAGACCCAGCAAGAAGCCAAAAACCACCAGAATGGTCAGAGTCCAGGCCAGGGCGGTCCATCTTTTTAGTACGCCTCGCGCTGCAAACCACCACAGCGGCAGCAAAGTCGCTATCCCCAAAATGCGCCAGCTTAGCAAATTCTGCAAATCCCAAACCATATTGCGGCCCCAGAGAATCTTCTGAAAGTGCTCGAGCCCCACAAAGGGCGAGCCCAACCAGGGGCGCAGCAGATGCTCACCGCGTAGCGACTGCCAAAAAACGTTCAGTACGGGATAAAGCATAACGACAAACAGGGTGATAAGAGCGGGTGCCAAAAGCAGTAAGCCCAACTGAGTGTCGTTTAGGTTGCCCGTGCGCAGACGCTGCCAGAATCCTGGTTTGCGATAAGTTATTTTTTCTGTTTTTATTGCAGCCATAAAATAAAAGTGGGCGGCATAAGCCGCCCTGAAAGTCAATTACCGATAATGTCCTCTAAGCCTGTTTGCATGGTTTCTAAAGCATCATCAACGCTTATCGAGCGAGATAAGACCGCGTTTACAGTGGTACGAATCAACTCGCTAACTTCATCATAAAAAGGTGTCACCGGGCGCGGGCGGGCGTTGATGATCACGTCGAAGAACTGGCCGAAGTGCGGAGCGGCGGCTAAGACTTCCGGGTCACTATACAAGCTGATGCGGGCCGGAATACGGCTGTCCTGAGCAGCTAAAACGCGCTGCACGTCTTCACTGGTCATGTATTGCAATACCTTGAAAGCGGCTTCTTTGTTAGAGCTGTAGTTGTTAATAGCCCACTGCCAGCCACCAATGCAGGTAGCCGATTCAAAACCCGTAAACGAAGGTAAGGGCGCTACACCGATCAAACCCTTGACCTGCGAGTCCTCATCATTTTGGAAGCGGCCCCAGGCATAGCCCCAGTTGAGCATAAAGATCACATCGCCGGCCTGCATTTCCTGGCGGCTGTTATCTGTGGCGGTCTCGGCGATATTGGGCTTGGTGATGCCTACATCCATGGTGTTTAAAAGCCAGTTTAACGCCCGGCGACCCTCAAAGGAGTCCACCGTGATAGCTCCGGCTTCGTCACGCCAGTTGCCTCCAGCTGACCACAGCGGCTCTAAGAAGGTGCAGTTAGCACCCTCGATAGCGGCACCCTGGTAGTTAAAACCTTGCAAGTTGGGGTTGTTTTCTCCCTGCATGATGATGATCGCCTGCGACATCAACTCGTCCCAGGTAGCCGGTGGCTCAAAACCGTATTTGTCCAGTAAGTCCTGGCGGTAGTACAAAAATTGCGCGTCGGTGTATGAGGGCAGTGCATAAAGCGTGCCGTCAATTAGGTTGGCGTTTACCGGACCAGGTAAAAACTGATCCAGGAATTCCATCATGGCGGCTTCGCTCTCAAAGTATTCGTTTAGAGGTGCGGCCCAACCCGCTGCGGCATAGGTGGCGGGGCGCACTACGTCGATTAAGAAGATGTCTATGTCATCACTCTTGGAAGTTAACACGGTATTGAGGTACTGCTGTTGCACCTCGCTGGTGGTTCCACCAAGCTCGTAGCTGGCGACAATATCTGGGTTTGCGGCATTGAATTGCTCGAGCAGACTACCAATTAGCTCCGGGTTCTGCCGACTGCCAATAAAAACGGTGACCTCGGTCTGCGCATAGACCAGCGAAGCGAGAACTCCAATGATTAAAGCCAAGATGATGCGGCGATTCATAACAACCTCCCTAAAAATTTGTTTGCTGCAGTAAAAACATTCAGGTTTTCTCTTAAGCTCCACCTCCTTAGCCTCTATAGATTTGCTTGAGCAGCGGCTGCAAGTGTGCCGCACCGGCGTTTAGGCCTGCTTCCACCCCCCGACCCGCAATTGTCGCGCCATCATGACTGCCGCCAAAAAGCGGGTCTTCGTGTTCAAGGCTGATACCTTCGCTAAAACCCGTTTCGTGCAGACGCGTAAGCACCGCCCGCCAATCCACCTGACCCCAACCGGGTACCCGGTAACGCCACCAGCCGTCATCTAGAAATCCTTGACGTTTCAGTTTAGCATCAATCACTTCGGTGTCTTTAGCGTGTATGTGCACAATCTGCTGGCTAAAATCATAAAGCGGCTCATAGGGTTCGATAAGCAATCTGAGCAAATGGGAGGGATCATAGGTTAGCTTGAAGTTCGGCATGTTTACGGCCTCTAGCAAAAGCGCCCAAATTTCGGGGCTCACGGCGATATTGCCGGTATCGGGGCAATTTTCCACGGCCACCGTGACGTTTTCTCCGGCCCGGTCACAAAGCCGCTTTAGGACTTCGGCGCTCTCTGTGACGTTGGCTCGCAAACTCTTGGCCGGGTCGATACCGGTCGAGATGTTGACAATCGGCACGCCATATTCTTTGGCAATATCAATGCGCGCTTTAGTGGCGCTTAGAAAAACCTCGCGCTGCGACTTGTCCGGGTGGCGAATATTACGGCAATAAAGCAGCGCCCTGACCTCTAACTGAGGCCCCTTAGCAAGATAAGTCCTTAATTCCTCTAAGGGTGCATGTGGCCCCACCTCGACAAAGTCATAGCCCTGGGCCTTACCCCAGGAAGCGATATCTGCAAGCGTTCTACCGACGAAGGCGTTACTGATAAAACCAAGTTGCATACTCATGCTGACTCCTTAGCGATTGCTGTGCTCTGTCGTACTACAAGTCGGGTTGCAAGGCGCAGCGACTCTAGTTTGCGCCCAGCAATGAGCTCGAGCACAGCAGACATAGCCCGCCGCCCGAGTTCATTCACCGGCTGCTGCACCGTAGTCAGAGCCGGCTGCACCACCGAGGCTAAGACGATATCATCAAAACCTACCACCGAAACATCCTCGGGGACGCGGTAGCCCAAGTCCTGCAGGGCTTTCATGGCTCCGATAGCGCTCAGGTCATTGTCGGCCAAGACTGCGGTAAAACGCGCCTCGCCATCCAGCAGTCGCTGGATTTGTTGATAAGCACCCAATTGGGTGTCGTCGCCATAAACACGCAAGCGCTCGTCTTTTTCCAGGGCAAAGGTGTCTACCCCGCTCCAATAAGCGTGCTCGCGTTTGCGGGCATAACGTGAGTGCCGTGGCCCAGCCAAAAAGACTACCCGGCGATGCCCCAACTGTGCTAAGTGCGACAGCGCTTGCCAGATACCGGCACGTTCGTTGCTGCCAATGGTGACGGCCTTTAGCGCCCTGGGAGCGGCATGAATCACCACAACAGGATAGCCCTGGTTGACCAATTGGTTAAGCAAAACGACATCCTCGTCACTCACGCTGCTACCCAAAGTGATGAGACCGTCTACCCGGCCTTCACGCAACCACGCTTCATATGGTGGCTTAAGCGCGGTAGAAAACATAAGTGGATAGCCCTGCTGCTCTGCCACATCACTGAGCCCTTGCAAGAGCTCGCTGAAATAAGGGTTGGCAAAAACAAAACTTGAGGAGCGTGGCAAGAGCAAACCCACCACACCGGAGCGGCGGCTTGTTAGCGCCTGGGCAGCGGCATTGGGGCGATAGTCCAACTCGCGGGCAAGCTCCTGAATACGCTGACGGGTCAAAGCTGCAATCTGCGGATCATCACGCAGGGCACGCGATATCGTCGAGCGTGATACGCCCAGCCTGCTGGCCAGGTCTTGCATGGTCACCTTCATCTAAAGAGGCGTCCCTTCGCAATCGGTTGCGTTAACGTTAGCATTTAGCTTCGGAAAACTGCAAGTCTTTAACGCAGCTTGTGGCCCCAGGACAGGATAAAATGCAGCTATGACTGCTCCGCTCCGCTTTAAGCGGGTTCTGCTAAAACCCTTAGCCGAGCTTGACCAGCAAGCTTGGCGACGTATCCACGCGCATTTTCGCGATCCCGAAATTGCCTATCTCAACGGCACAGCACCCAATCGCATGCCGCTGTGGTTACTCAAACGCATTCTCAAAGCCGACAGTCGCCGACCAGATCGTATGACCTTTGGCATTTTTGATGAATTAGGAGCTTACATCGGCACCATCGAACTCTATGACATGCATCAGGACGAGGCGACCCTGGGCATTATCATTGGCGAGCGGACGCACTGGAACAGAGGCTACGGCCCCGAGGCTATTCATGCCCTGCTTAAACACGCCTTTAAGGACCTGGGGCTACAGCGTGTCAAACTGAGCACCTTTGCCGACAATCTACGCGCCCAAGAAGCCTTTAAGAAGGTCGGTTTTATTGAAATGCGCCGCCTAAAAACCCCTGCCGGACGCACCGACGTACAGATGCAAATAAACCGCAACGCCTGGTTGCTACGCCCTCAAACCGATAGGCAAAGAGCAGCAGAACTTTAAGAAACCTCAACAACACCAATCAATACTTACCCGGCCAACACCCAGGGTTAAACTGGCCTCATGGGAAATGACTTATCACAAAAAGCAGCGGTGGTCACCGGAGCAAGCCGTGGCATCGGGCGGGCGCTTTGCCTCCAGCTAGCTAAAGCCGGAGCCTTGGTTTACGCCGGGGCACGTTCTAAAAGCGAATTACAAGGGCTCGAGCAATCTCAAGAAAACATCCGTGGCATTCCCCTCGACGTGGCCGACCCCAAAAGTGTGCAGGCCTTTAGCCAGGCCGTTTTAGCCGAGCAGCCAATAGATTATTTAATCAATAACGCCGGTGTGGGTGTCTTCAAATCTATCGAAGAACTCAGCGTAGATGACTGGGATCGCATCTTTGACGTAAACGTGCGCGGCACTTTTTTGGTCACACAGGCATTTTTGGGCAGCATCCGCCGACAGCAGGGCCATATTGTCAACATCACCTCGGACGTAAGCGGCTACACCTTTGCCGGGGGCAGCCTTTATACCGCTTCAAAGCACGCCCAGCGCGCCTTTAGCCGGGCACTGCAAATGGAGGTCGAAAAAGACGGCGTGCGCGTCACCGAAGTTCGCCCCGGCATAGTCAGCACCTATTTTGCCGATAATCTACCCCGCACCGCCAACCAGGACGCTTTAGGAGCTGATGATGTTGCGGAAGCCGTGGTCTTTGCCCTGACAAGGCCCAAGCGGATGCGGCTGGATGAATTACTCTTTCATCCCACGGGGCAAAAAACGCAGTTTTGATAAAAAGTGAAAAGTAAGTGGAAAGTAAAAAGAGGAAAGTGGGGTTTTCTGGCGAGGGTAAAATCAGGCAACGGGAATTTGTCAGTTGACCGCAAACATCCAAAATGAACTCGGTGAGGAACTTTTTAGCAATGGCTTTTCCTACCGACCACAAACTACCTACCACCTACCATTAACCAACCACTCACTACCTACCATTAACCACAAACTACTTACCACCTACCACCAACTACAAACTACTCACCACCAACACCTCTATTTCAGCGGCCAGAGGTGCTCACGTTTGAGCAGGATGCGTGCGCTAGCTCCTTTGCTTAAGCCCAGGCGCGCATAGGCCAAGCTTGAAAGCATTACCTCAAGCTCTCCCCCACCCGCGACAAAGAGCCTTAACAACCTATCGGTGCCCTGAGGAATATCCTGGGTGATCACGGCCTTTAGGCAAGTTTCAGACTCGTCAGCAAAGCGATCAGAACGGGCGAAGATAATATGCTCTGGTCTGATGCCTAAGCTAAGCGTCGCCCCCGGGCCTAAGCGCTGCTTTGGCGCCAGCAGCTTATGCTCACCCCAGCGAAGCACGCTGGTCTCGCCGTCAGTGGCTACAATAGTCGTCTTTAGTATGTTGCTCATGCCCACCAGCATGGCAATCTGTGAATTGCTGGGACGATTAAAAATCTCCTCAGTGCTGCCAAGCTGCACGATTTGCCCGGCTTCAAAAATCGCAATGCTATCCGCTAACATGGTCGCTTCGCTTAGGTCATGAGTCACGATAATCATGGGTATGTTAAGCCCCTGCAGCAGTTCACCCAAACGACGCCGCAAAGCTGTGCGTACCAATTCGTCAAGTGCCGAGAAGGGTTCGTCCAGCAAAAGCAATTGCGGTTCTCTGGCCAGGGCTCGAGCCAGCGCAATACGCTGCTGCTGACCACCGGAAAGCTGCTCGGGAAAGCGCTGTGCGAACTCGCTTAGCCCCAAAAGCTCAAGTAATTCCTGAGCTTTTGCCTTGGCCTGCCGCCTGTTACGAATGCTATAGGCAATATTCTGCTCGGCATTTAGATGCGGGAACAGGTGATAATGCTGTGTCACATAACCCACGCGCCGCAACTGGGGTGCAAGGTGATAGCGCTGATCGGCATCAAACAAGACCTTATCACCCACTCGGATGTGCCCGGCTTGGGGTTTGAGCAGTCCGGCGATGGCCTCTAAGGTCAGGCTTTTACCGGAACCCGAAGCGCCAAAAAGCGCCAGGCGCGTGCTGCTACTGCGCATGACAGGGTTTAGTATGAAACGTCCCAGTGTGGTTTTGATGTCAATATCCAGCATGGTTAAAAGTTGGCAGATTTAAAGGGTGTTTCGGTGGTATTGACAACTGTCAATACCACCCGAGCAGCTGCCGAAGCAGTCGAGACTGAATTACGAGTAGAAATAAAGGTCGCCAGCTTACTGTCAGCAAGAAAGAAATACACTATCCGGCTAAGAATCAATGTCTCACGCCCCACTCAGTTATCTCCTACGCCCAAAGCGCAGCAGCAGACGAAAGACAAAAAGCAGCAAAAAGGCCGCTATGGTCAAAACTGCGGCTAGAGCAAGAGCAGCATCCAAATCGCTTTCCAAGGTGGCATAAATTGCCAAAGGCATGGTTCTGGTGCGTCCGGCAAAGCTACCGGCAAAAACAATGGTGGCCCCAAATTCACCCAGGGCTCGAGCCCAGGCCAGCACAAAACCCTCAATCAGATAGGGCAAGGTCAGCGGCCAGGTAACGCGCCAAAAGGTTTCCCAACGGCTGCGGCCCAGCGTCAGCGAAACAGCCTCAAGGCGCTTGGACACGGATAAAAACCCTGCTTTCATCGCCCTGATATAAAGCGGGCTGGCCACAAAAATTTGCGCCATGACCACCGCTAAGGTAGTAAAGGCAACCCGGATACCCAGGTCGTTTAACCAACTGCCGATAAAACCCCGCCGCCCAAAAACCAGCAGCAAGCCCACACCGGCCACCACCGGGGGCAAGACCAAAGGCAGGTCCAGCAACACATCAAGCAAGCGATGTCCCGGGAAACGGTAACGTGCCAACAAATAGGCGACCGGAGTACCCAAAAGCAGTGTTAGCAACATGCTGAGCGTAGTCGTGAGCAAACTGAGCCGCAGCGCCTCGATAACGGCAGGGCGCAGCAAGGCTGCGGCAAATTGCGGGTTTAGGGCACGCCACAGCAGCGCAGCGGTGGGTAAGATCAACAGCAGCAGCAAAATCAGGCTGGCCGCCACCGGCAAAAGCGGCGGCAAACGGGGAGTTGCCAAAGTGGATGTACGCATATTCAGGGTCCAAAACCGTAACGTTGCAAAATATCTTGTCCTGCTGTAGACAAGACAAAATCGACAAAAACTTGTGCCAGCTCAAGCTGGCGGCTCTCACGCATAACCGCAATAGGATACTCGGCGACTATGTTATAAGCAGCAGGAACCTCGATAAGGCGCACCTGTTGCAGCGCAGCGGCGTCGGTCAGATAGACCAAAGCCGCGTCTGCCTCACCCAACTCGACCTTGGCAGCCACCTGCCGCACATTGGGTTCTTCCGATACAACATTGGCAAAAACCTTGGTAGCAAAATCCGCCCCATAAACTTCATTTAGCTTTTCAAGCACCGAGCGCGCATACCGCCCCGCTGGCACTTCCGGGCCAGCCAGCACCAAGATGACACCGGGGTGTGATAAGTCTTCTAGCTCAGTTAAAGGTGAGTCCTTTGGAGTAATGGCCGCCAAACGGTTTACGGTGAAAAGCCGGGCGCTATCAAAAAGCAGGTTTTCGTCACTTAGGCGCCGCATCTGCACCGTATCGGCACTGGCAAAGACATCTGCTGGCGCCCCCTGAATAATTTGGGTGCTTAAGGTGGCGGAGCCACTAAAGTTAAGTTCGACATTCACGCCGGGGTTTTCGGCTTCAAATGCAATGGCCACATCCTCAAAGACTTCGCTGAGGCTTGCAGCAGCAAAGACTACCAATTCCTGCGCCCAGGCGGTAGTCATCAGCAGGTAAGCGGCAATTAAAAGGTGTGAGCGCATCTTAAAGAGCTCCAATGAGCCTAGAGGGTTTCTTAGCAGAGCAGGCTAAAGCAGCCAATGTCCCACAGCCCTTAGGCTTCAGGCGACACAGGCTCGGAGTAAGACGACTATAACAGGGGCAAGCTCAAAATCAACAACTCAAAACTCGCTCCTAATGTCCCACCCTACCTATGTCATACTGTGCGGTGGCTGTTTTTTTAAGTGTGAGGCTAGGAGACAAAAGATGTCCGGAATTGCAATTATCGGTGCCCAGTGGGGTGATGAAGGCAAAGGCAAGGTCGTTGACGCCCTGGCCAGCGAAGCAGACTTGGTGGTGCGCTACTCGGGCGGGGCCAATGCGGGACATACCGTCGTTGTCGGCGAGGAGATTTTTAAGCTCCATCATCTGCCCTGCGGTACCTTGCACGATAAACCCGGCTCCATCCTTGGTGGTGGAATGGTCATTGACCCCTGGTCTTTTCGTGAGGAATATCAGAACCTTGGCTTACGCCGCGACCCCGGGCAGGTTTATATCTCGGAAGAGGCACATTTGGTCTTACCCCATCACAAAAAAAATGATGAGGGGGGCGGTTTTGTCGGCACTACCGGGCGCGGCATCGGCCCGGCTTATTCCGATAAAGCGCGCCGTGTCGGCCTGCGCTGTGGCGACTTAAAAGACGAAGCCGTACTCCGCGAGCGTTTGCATCGTCTGCTAGCGGCCAAACCCAACTCAACCGCCAGAGTTGGCTGGCTCAGCGTAGATGCCGCCTTTGAGGCTTTAAGGGATGTCCGTGACTACGTTCTGCCTTTTATAGCCGATACCGGCAAAATGGTGCGCGAGGCACTAAAAAACCAACAGAAGGTCTTATTTGAAGGTGGTCAGGGCACTATGCTCGATTTAGCCTATGGCACCTATCCCTACGTTACCAGCAGCCACCCCACCGTGGGCGGTATTCTGGTCGGTGCAGGTGTCAGCCATAAGGCCTTAGGCAATGTGCTGGGCGTGGTTAAAGCCTTTACCACCCGTGTGGGTCACGGCCCCTTTATTACCGAAATACACGATGAAATCACTGCGACCAGGCTTCGTGGTACAGGCAAAAATCAGTGGGACGAATACGGCACCACCACTGGCAGACCTCGTCGCGTAGGCTGGCTGGACTTGGTTCAGCTAAAATACGCCTGCGAAATCAACGGTTTTGACGGTCTGATCGTAACCAAACTGGATATTCTCTCCGGTTTTGACAGCATTAAGGTCTGCACGGCTTATGAAAACGGCCAGGCCGTCTACCAGGACATGCCCGGCTGGGGAGAATTGCAAGGCCTGGGTCAGCGCTCGGCTTTACCTAAAGAAGTCCTGCAATATCTAGAGCTGATTGAAGACTTTACTAAAACCCCGGTTATGATGTTCTCTACTAGCCCTGACCGGGAAGACACCTACGGCGAAGTAAGCTGGAGTGAGAGTGAGGCGTGAGGGGGTAAGGAGTTCACTACGGGGACAAAAGCTGAAGACAATTGCTCAAGGGTAGTCTAGCAGGCTTATCGGGCGTAGCGAGGATAGCTGTTGTTAAGTAAGCCAAGCCTCTTTTAAAGAAACTGACGGGTAGATAGCCGTGATTTTTAAG
>JASBUK010000094.1 GCA_030147925.1 Trueperaceae bacterium | reverse complement strand
ACGAATCTTCCTCATAGACACCCGTTTTCTTGACATCGTTAGCCTCCGATCTAACGATGTCACTCAAGATTTCTCGGGTCGCTAAATTTGCTTCTCGGATAACGCTAAATTCGATTCTTGAATTTGGGGTAAATATGCAGTCAACTGACAAATTCCCATTGTCTGAATGCCATCGCTGGGAAATCCCTGGCTTCTACTTCCTACTAACCACTTTCTACTTACTTTCTACTTTCCTCATAATGATATGTTGACCGAGCATATTGCACTTATCGAAGAATGTGCCGCCAACGCTTTGCCGCCCAGCTATCTGCAGGTTATAGATGGCTGGCGGCTTCGTTATAATCAGGGTGTGACCCGGCGGGCAAATTCGGTGCTGGCCGCTTACGAGGGAAGCTATAAGCTGGAGGATAAGCTTAAGTTAGTTGGGGCGTTTTATGGCCGTTTGGGGGCTCGGGCGCGGTTTCAGCTTTGCCCTGCTTCCCAGCCGAAACATCTGGATGATTTCTTGGCCGCGCGAGGCTACCGGATAGACGGTGTGGTACAGGTGCAGACAGCCGCTATTAGCACGGTTCTTGCCAAGACTCGGAGCTTACCCGGCTTTCAGTTTGACTTATGCGAACAAGCCAATAAAGACTGGCTGGCGCTATATACGCAGCTCGAGCACCCTGGTGATAAAAGTGGTGATAAAAAAAGCGCTGCTATACGCCGGGCCATGTTCAGGCGGATTCCTGTGCCCACTGCCTATGTGCTGCTGTGTTTGGATGATCGAGCGGCAGCCGTTGGCTTAGGCGTGCTCGAGCGGGGGCAACTGGGTATTTTCAATATGGTGACGGCCCCAAACTTTCGCCGCAGAGGTGTGGCAACGGCAATCATTCAGGCGTTGGCCGCCTGGGGAGAAGAGCGCGGGGCAAAGGAAATGTATTTACAAGTGGCGCAAGAGAACTTTAGGGCGCAAGCAATGTATGAGCGGCTTGGCTTTGCCACGCTTTATAACTATCACTACCGATTGACCGAAGGGTGAATGAAGGAGTTGCAAGCATCACTTTTCTCTTTTTACTTTTCACTTTTTACTACCCTCTTACTTTGTAGGGCTGCTTTTTAGAAACTCACAACTGGTTTAAAAGGGCATCAAGATTTGGCCGTAAGGCGTCAGGCTTAGCGGTTTCCAGCTCTTTAGCGTCGTGTGTTCCCCAGGTCACGGCGTAGGTCTTTAGTCCTGCAGCTTGTCCTGCTTTAATATCAGCTATGGTGTCGCCCACCATCCACAGACCTTCACTATCCAGGGCTTCCAGCGCCCGCAAGATTACGTCGGGAGCCGGTTTGTGGGGGAAGTCGTCGGTTCCCTGCACGTGATCCAAAAAAACATCCAGACCCAGGGCGCGAACGAATTTCTGGGCCATTTCACTGCGTTTGGTGGTGGCCACCGCTGTTTTATAGCCACGCTGCCGCAAGGTTTTCAGCAAGCTAAGCACCCCGGGAAAAGGGCTCGAGCTGTCGGTGAAATGTTGAGGGTAGTGGCGGCGATATTCGTTGCATAGCGCCATAACTTTTGAGCTAGGGGCAAAACGGCTATACATTTCCTCTAAGGGTTTGCCGATTTCGCTTTGCACCTCTTTTGAAGAAGGTACCGGCAGGTTCATAGCTGCAAAACTGTGCTTAAAGCTTGCGACAATATCCGGCAACGAGTCTACCAGCGTGCCGTCTAGATCAAAAACAATGGCTTTGCTCATCCACTTAACTCCTTGGCCGCAAATAGGCCACCGTCACCCCGTGACCCCCCTCATAAGGTACGGCGTCCTCAAAGCGTTCGACTCTCTTTTCATTCTTGAGATACTGACGCACGGCATCCCGCAAAGCTCCGGTGCCTTTGCCGTGCAATATACGTATGGCGGGTAGTTTGAGCGCTTGCGCTTCAAGCACGAAGTCACGCAGTTTTTCAAGCGCTTGCTCGACACGTTCGCCGCGAATATTCAGCTCGTTGTCAAAGTGCGCCGGGGCAGCCACGGTGCTGGCCTTGGCCTTTGTTTTTTCGGGCTCGAGTAGTTTGACGCGATTTTTGGGTACGGTGACTTTTAAAAGACCCAGTTGTACCACCAGGTCGTCACCGCGTAATTCGACGATGGGGCCTTCAGCAGCATAGTCTTCAACGCGAACCATCACCCCGGGTTGCCAGCTTTCCGCTTCTTTTTGGGGTTGCCAGCTTTTGTCTTTGCTTTCGGCTCGGCTTTTGGCTTCCCGGCGCATTTCCTGCAAAGCCGTTAGAGCCTGGGCTCTTTCCTGAGGATTTTGCGTAGCGGTGCGTTTTAGTTCTTTGGCGCGTTGCAACGTATCTTGCAGCATTTCTTCAGCCTTGCCTGCCGCCGCCGCTATTACCTCTTCTTGCTTAGCACGCAAGGTTTCTATTTGTTTGCGTAAAATATCCGCTTCTTGCACGGCTTTGTCTCGGGCCGATTGCGCCTCAAGTTTTTCCCGATTGAGCCTTTCTCTTTCAGTTTCAAGCGTGCTCAACAGCGCTTCTAACGCAGCTCCCTCAGGACCTAGAATATCGGCGGCACGCTCAAGCAAACCCGTCGGGAGGCCCAGCCGCCTGGCGATGGACAGGGCGTAGGAGCGCCCCGGTTGCCCGATGACCAGCTCAAACTTGGGTCTGAGCGCCTCTACGTCAAAGCTCATGGCGGCGTTTTGCACCCCGGCTGTTTCTGAAGCAAAGACTTTCAGCGGAGCCAAATGCGTTGTGACGAACCCGCGTGCGCCACTTTTTAAAACCTGCTCCAGAATAGCTTGCGACAGCGCCGCACCCTCGTCCGGGTCGGTACCCGAACCCAGTTCATCAATCAGCACCAGCACAGCGGGATTGGCCTGTTCAACAATAGCCTTTAGGTTTTTAAGATGCCCCGCATAGGTACTTAGACTGGCTTCTATGCTTTGCTCGTCGCCAATATCGCTCAGCAATGAGTCGAGAAAAGGCAGCGTAGTACCTTCGGCGGCAGCGGCCACAAACAAGCCGCTATGCGCCATCAGGGTGGCTAAACCCAGCGTCTTTAACGACACCGTTTTGCCCCCGGCATTGGGACCGGTGATAATCAGCAAGCGGCGTTCTTGATTGAGCTCGAGCGTGTTAGGCACACAGTTTTCAATAAGCGGATGCCTTGCTTGCGGTAAAAATACTCGCCCTTGTTCGTTAAAGCCTGGTATTACCAGTTGCCAGTCTTGGGCTAAGCGGGCGCTGGCCGCGACCTGGTCGAGTTCGGCCAGAGTGTTTAAGGTGGGCTCGAGCCCTGGTTCAAAGGCCAGGCGTTGCCCCAGGGCAATAAGAATACGCCGCAACTCATCGCGTTCCTCAAATTCCAGCAGAGCTAGCTCGTTGTTTAAAGCCACCACCGACTGTGGCTCGATAAAGACCGTCGCCCCAGAATCGGAAACGTCTAGGGCAATGCCTGGTACCCGGGACTGTAAGTTGGTGCGGATAGGAATGACATAACGGTCCCGGCGCAAGGTGATAATGGCGTCTTGAACATAATCGCCATATTTTTGCAGCAGGTTTTGCATGCGCTCTCTTATGCGCCCCCGCAAGGGATTTAAGCGCCTACGGATGTCACGCAGTTTGGGCGTGGCGTCATCGCGCACGTTGCCCTCGGTGTCAAGCTGTTCGCGCACCAGGCGTAATGCCCCGTCAAAACTGCTCATTTGTTTAGCCAGCTCTGCGAGAGCCTGGCGTTCAGAGGCTAAAATGGAACGCTTGATCGTCCCGGCTGCGTCCATGGTGTAGGCGATTTCGAGAATTTCTTTGCCCTCTAGCATTCTGCCGTCTTCGACCCGCTTTAGCAGCGGGC
>JASBUK010000092.1 GCA_030147925.1 Trueperaceae bacterium | reverse complement strand
CCCCGCTTGATGTTCAGCAGACCTTTCATCACTGTGGGTATATTTGATGCAAATGCTAAAAAAATATATTTAGGGTTAAACTTCGCAAGTCTATGGATCATATCTCGGGCCTACTATCCTTTCGTCATTAGCGAGCATTAGTACCGCATGCTCGCTAAATGGCTTAATTTTAGTTTTAGACGTTGTTGTCAGTGATGGAGGCAAAAATCCCAATCACACAGACTACCCAATGTTGAATTTATTCCAATCAATAACACCCTCGGTGCTGAGCACCTAGACTACCTATTCCCGTTCTACTCGACCAGGCCTCCGAGTAACAAGCGCCATCATCTTCGACAGCATACTTAGTAGCACTCACAAATATAGAACTCGTATTTGAAGAGTCCGATCTTCGTTTGGTTTCTCCTGGATCGCCTCTTGCAAAAGCAGTAACTGAGCCACCACAGGTTGCTTTAGCGTAAGCTTTCGCTCCCGGACCTGCACTTGTGTGTGCTGCTGTTACTGCAAGTTTACAACTTGCAGTGTACTGCCAAGAATCGCTGTCCGAGGCTCCCTGGGATGAGATCGCCTGTAGTGCTTCTTGTCTAAATTTCAACACTTTTAGGTAATTATCCGCTTCGGCAATAGTAAATTGCTCACCTCTCACTGGAATAATACGAGCATCGTCATTTTGCAAAGCTAAAGCGTTGATCTCACCCTCAATCTTCCTGATATCAGACTCCAGCATAGATTGTTGGAGTGCCAATCCCTGCTCCCCATAAAAAATACTTAAGTCAGTACCATCCACAGTTTTCTTAAAGTACCTGGGAGCCACTTCCTTCCAACCAGATTCACTCAAGTCGTAGAGGTTAATTTCGTTGAGTTTTAATTCTTATGTCTGATTGCGTTAGTGGGAATTCCGAATTGTTATTTAATTCAGCACACGCACTTAGTAAAAATGCAACACCAAAAATGATAGCTACTGTAGGTCCCAAGTTTCTCATTATCTCCTCCTAAAACTTGCTATCAATTTGATCAGACAACAACTCTGGGCAAAAGCAATTAGCCTAGATGCTAACTACCCCTCCTTCCATTTTGAGATACGTACAACCCGATTCTAATTCAAAAACCCCATCTTGTAAAGAAGCAAATGTACTCATCTAATGAGTACATTTGCTTCAGAATTGTTAAACTTAAACATAAAACTCTATAGAAAAAATAACAGGCTCGAGCAATGCTCGAGCCGTTAATCAAACTAACAATCAGAAATTTCTTAGGCCTTGTACTTAAGAGCCTCCATAAGCTCATCGACAACCTGATCGGTATCACCGCGTTGAGCCGCGGTAGCCACGTGATCCCGGATATGCGAGCGCAGCACGGCCTCATTGATTTTAGTCAGCGCGCCTTGAACAGCTTTGATCTGCTTCATGACATCGATGCAGTAAATATCGGGGTCTTCTAACATGCGCAAGACGCCTTCAAGGTGCCCCTTAGCGCTCTTTAAACGCCGTGAAGCATTATCGCGGGTTTCATCATCAAGGTGCAAACAAATCTCACCCGCAGCGGACTTAAGCGCGCCGGGCTGAGTCAGTTTGACCTTATCCAGAGCCATTATCCTTGCACCGAGGCTTGATAGCCTTCTTCTTCAACGGCGGCAATCAGCGCAGCAATATCGGCGGCACCTTCAACTTGTGCCAAACCGCTGTTCAAATCCACGCTGGCGCCGTTAACGCCTTCTACCGACTCAAGGGCCTTTTTGACGGCGTGCTGGCAGTGATCGCAGGTCATTCCGCTAACTTTAAGCTCTGTCATAATAAATCCTCCACAATTATCCCACCCCAGGAGGGGGTGCTACTCCATACTTTACACCATAAAACACCACTAACGTCAAGTACAAATTACACTTTCCTAACACAAATCCCTAGTTTTTGTCATGTCTGGCGGCTTTTCTTTACTCCACTGATCCGGCAACAAGTCATCACTTGATGGTATGACGCGGGTCTAAAGCGTCTCTAAGCGCATCCCCCACAAAATTGATTGAAAGCACGGTGAGAAAGATCATCAAACCGGGAAAGATGGCCGTCCAGGGCGCACTGCTTATCAGCGCCTGAGCATTTTGCAGCATATTGCCCCAACTGGGTGTAGGCGGTTGGATACCCAAGCCTAAAAAGGACAGGGTTGATTCGGCAATGATGGCCGAAGCAGTATTGAGCGTCGCCGCCACAATCACCGGCCCCAAGGCATTGGGCAGAATATGTTTAAGCGCCAATGACAAACGGCTCGAGCCCAAAGCGCGGCTCGCCTCGACAAATTCCTTTGGTTTTAACTCCAGAAATGATGACCTGACCAAACGAGCCACCGTCATCCAACTCACCCCGCCCAACACCAGGACTATGGTGATATAGCTGGTGCCAAAGAGGCTGGCAAATAAAATCAGCAAAATCAAATCCGGAAAGACCAGTACCAGATCAATAAAACGCATGAGCGCTGCGTCCAGGCGGCCACCAATAAGCCCGGCCAAAGCACCAATCAAGGTACCTACAATCACAGCCACCGTGGTCGCCAACAAACCTACAGAAAGCGAGATGCGGCCACCATACAAAATGCGCGTCAATAGATCGCGGCCCAAATCATCGGTGCCCAGCAGGTGTTCCGCCGAAGGGGCGGCCAAAGTGTTAAACAAGTTTTGCTCCCTTGGCCCATACGGAGAAACCAGCGGCGCAAATACCGCGCCGAAGATCAGCAAAAAGAGCATGACCAAACCAATAACGGCGGCCTTGTGGGCCAAAAAGCGCTTTAGAGCGCGGGACTTGATAAAACGCCGACGCTCTCTTAGCGGTTTGCTAGTTATTATTGCCACTTTAAGGCTCCAAATTGCTGCCGGCGTTTGCCCTTAGCACCAAAACCTGACATTCTGCTTTTTACGCTTTTCAGATGATCCTTATTAGTCATAGCGAATCCTTGGATCGATCACACCATAGCTCAGATCAGCCAGCAGGTTTGAGAGCATAACCAGACCCGCACTAATCGTCATGATGCCCATTAGCACCGGATAGTCAAAGTTAAGCGCCGACTGCCAATAAAGTCGGCCCATGCCGGGCCAACCAAAAATTGTTTCGACAACAATGGCGCCGGTAAACACCTGGGGAACGTGAATGGCCAAAACCGTGATAAAGGGAATCAGCGCGTTTCTAAGGACATGCCGAAATAGCACCATGTTCTCACCCAGACCTTTGGACCAGGCGGTACGGACAAAATCCTTGTTTTTGACCTCAAGCACACCCGCTCGCAAATAACGCGTATAAAAACCAATCGAAGGCAAGGCCAGAGTGAGCGTCGGCAAAATGAGAAAGCGCAAGCGATCAATAATGGAAAAGTCTGTGCCCAGAGTATACATACCTCCGGCAGGCAACCAGCGAAGCTGCACGGCAAAAAACAAAATAAACAAAAGACCGAGCCAAAAACCCGGGATGGAATAGGCCATAAAGGCCAATCCGGTAGCGATGTAGTCAAAACCAGAATACTGTTTTACCGCCGAATAAACCCCCAGTGGTATAGCCAAAATTACTGTGACAATAAGCGCACTAACCATGAGATAAAGAGTGTTTAAAAAGCGCTGGCCAAGCATTTCCAAAACCGCCTGCTGGGTAATAACGGAATAGCCCCAGTCACCTTGTACAAAACGCAGCAGCCAGCGGCCATAGCGCACCACAACGGGTTGATCAAGACCCATCTGCTGCGACAAACGAGCCAGGTCTTCGGCACGCACGTTGGGATTGCTGCGATAAGCCGTAAGCGGGCCGCCGGGAATACTGGAGAGCACAATAAATACAATCAGGGTGATTCCCACCAATAGCGGAATCATCTCCAGCAAACGGCGAAATAAAAAATTCGTCATCAATGCTCCGAAAGTGGCGGTGTAACACAAATTGTGCATTAAGCGGAAAGTGAAAAGTAAAAAGGGGAAAGTGGAGGATTTTCCCACAAACCACCGACTACTAACCACCCACTAGCAACGCAATTTACGACACCTTCGCGAAAGTTAAACGCGGGGATAGAGCCTAAGCCCTACCCCGCGAACGATTACTGCTTGATTTAATTTAGTGCGTAACAAACCAGGATTCGCTGTCCCAAGCAAATTCATCCCAAGGGTTGGACTCATAACCACCTAAGCGGTCGGTAAAGGCGTCAACCAAAAAGCGAGTATAGAGTGGGATATAAGCCTTGGTATCGACAATGGCTCGAGCCGCATTGCTATAAGCTTCTTTGCGCACTTGCAAATCAAGCGTGCTACGACCCTGGTCTACGGCTGCATCAACTTCAGGGCTGTTGATACGGATAAAGTTCCAACCGGCGTTGGGGTTTTCTAAGGTAGGAATTGAATCCGAGTAGAACAGAAGTTGGAGCCAAGCGCCCGGATCAAGATCGGGACCCCAGGTATCCATAGCGATATCATACTCACCGCGCTTAAGCGGGCCGTCAACGGCAAACATCACGTTGGCCGGCACATTGGCGATGACCATGTTGGCACCAACCTCGCGCAGTTGTGCCTGAATAACCTGTTCGGCCAAGGCACGCAGACGGTCACCGGTCGGGGTCATGATGTCGAACTGTAAAAGCTGGCCGTCTTTCATGCGAATGCCCTCACGGTTGCGCTCGGTCCAACCGGCTTCATCAAGCAGTGCATTGGCCCTTTCTACATCGAAGGCGCCTGCGGCAATGGTCTCATCCTTGGCCCAACCGAGAGTGATCGGCGAAACGGCAACCGAAGCGCGGCCATAGAGCAAACGGTCAACCAATACAGACTTGTCAATTGCCAAGCCGATAGCTTCGCGCACGCGCACATCGCTAAAGATTGGGTTAGTGAGGTTAAGCCCCAAGAATTCCAAATTAGTCGAATCGGTAATCATCAGATTGACGCCGGGTACGTTTTCCAGCTCGGGAATCTGGCTTTCGATCAAGTTCCACATGCCGTCGACTTCACCGGTACGAAGTTGCGCTGTGGCTACTTCACGGCTGGGTACAAACTTAAAGATGAGGCTGTCTAAAAGCGGCTTGTCTGCTTCACGATAGTTGGGATTGCGTTCAAAGCTTATGAAGTTGCCCGACTCCCAGGCCGTGATCATCCAGGGGCCCGTGCCTTCGGGTAGGCGGTTAAAGGGTGAGCGGGAAACGTCGCTATTGCCGTCAAAGTAGTGTGCCGGCAAAACAGCCTTATCGACGCTGAAAAGTGTCAGATAAGGAGCATAGATTTCACTAAAGGTAATCACTACAGTATAGTCATCAGGGGTTTCTAAGGACTCGATTAAGTCATAACCTGCGCGGCTGCTCACCGGGTTGGCGTCGTTCATCACTACATCGAAGGTGAATTTCACGTCAGCAGAGGTAAAGGGATCACCATCTTGCCACGTAACGCCTTCTTTAAGCTTGATGGTAACCGTTTTGCCGTCTGCCGAAACACCGCCATTTTGGGGCGTCGGAATCTCAGCAGCCAAAACAGGGATGTACTCACCGGCAGGGGTGACATCGAAAAGCCCTTCTAAGGTTTGCTTGCGCAAAATACGGCTAACCGTCTGAATCGCCAGATAGGGATTTAAGTTCTCGGGCTCTTGCCACAGCGCTATCGTTGAGGTCCCTCCGGACTGCGGACCAGACGCAAAGGCCAGGGCAGCGCTTATTGTAAAAACAAGTATAACTAGGCGGGTTGCTAATTTCACAAGCTTTTTCCTCCTGTTGGAATGCGGGAACAAGCTAGACCAATAAATCTAAAAACCTAAGGTCAAGCATGAATCCCATTGCACTACACTGTGTAGTGTTCATGAAAGTTTATGCTTCTGTCAAGTCCTGATAAACACTCGAGCAAGAAAATTGCCTTAAAACAGCAATTTTGAGTGCTCAAATGCGACTAACATGTCGTTGTTTTTTCATGCTGCAAAATGGTGTTGGCGTTACTGTGCAGCTCGAGCCCAAGCCAGTTATTGGCATGTAACAGCAGCGGGGCGGTAAGCAGCAACAGACTGAGCAGCAAGCCCGGGAGTAAGCCAGGACGCCAACTCAACACCCTCTTTTTTCCATGACACAGCGCCATGATGCGTTGCTCGAGCTCGCCAGAAGCAGCCGGTTGAACCTTGGTGGTGACTCCTAAACGCGCCAAGCGCAGCAAAGCAGAAGCTAAAGCCTCGGGATCACTGGCACCAGCGTAGCGATCTGCCGCCAGCTCTTTAGCAAGACGATCCGCTTCGGCCAAACTGCGCGCCAAGGGCATAAAACCTAGAGATTTTTGCAATGCATCGACAAACAAATGCCTCAGCACATCCCGGCGGCGCAAGTGATAGGCCTCATGCTGCAAAACCGCTAAGAGTTCGTCATCAGCAAGAATTTTAGTCAGAGCGGAGCTAAGCGCCACGCGCGGCTTTCGCAGCCCAAAAGCGAAGGCAAATATGGCCGGGTCATCGATTAACACCAAACGCCCTTGCAGTTTAGCCACATTGACCAGTTGTCGCAGGCGTTCGGGCAAAGCAATTTTTCTTTGCAACAAGGATTTAAGCATCCGTTTGGTCTTGCGTACAGATTGTCCTATACGCCAAAAAACCTGTGTCCACAGCAATATGGCGGGCAGGAAAAGCGCTGCTAAGGTGAGCAGCGTGCTTATCTCTCCAGATAGCAAAGCCCGAATACAACCGCGCAAAATATCGCCAAAACCACCCCCGCCAAAGCCAAAGCTTTGTGCCGCTACAGCAAGCCACAAAAACGGTAAGGCCGTCAGGACGGCGGTAAGTCCAAAAAGCGCCCACATGAGCCGAATTTCGCGCTAGTTGCGCTCTGCTTTCCAGGCCGTCAGAATTTGCTCGAGCTCCTCAAGTTTCTCCGGGTCTGTCTCAGCCAACGCCGAAGCAAACTGGCTCACCGCATAGTCACTAAAGTCCCGAATCAAACCTTTGGCAACGGTTTTTGATACTTCCTGCATAAAACTGTGTCGGTCTTGTACCGGAGCATAAAGATGGCTACGCCCCCGGCGTTCTTTGTACAAAAATCCCTTTTTTACTAAACGATTCATCACCGTCATAACTGTGTTAAAGGCCACCACACGTTCACCACTAAGATCCTGATGAACTTTACCTATTGTAGTCTGCTCGCGTTCCCAAACACGTTCCATGATGGCGGCCTCAAGGTCACCAAAGACGCGCTTTAGACCCGAATGGTTTAGACGGTAGGTCTGAATCTCTGCGTTCACAACGTTATAAATCATATCATTTCAAACTGTTTAGCGTCATTTCCCACCCCCCGGGGGCTGGACAAATGTCCCGGTCTCTGTTTAACTATGTATTGAGCGTTAAGTTTTTACATCATCCGCTCAATCCTCGTCGAAAGGCCGAATGATTTCACATCCGAGAATTGAGTCAACTAGGCATTCTGTCGAGACTGGAGCAGTAATTTCACATAAGGAGGTTTATATGCAGGTGCTAAAAAGATTTCTCGTCGCCGTATCGGTTCTGGTGCTGCTAACGCTGGCCTTTGCAGAGCATAGTGGGCGCAGCCTACGCATGGCCATAACTCAGGATGAGGGTACACTAACCCCTTATACCTATCAGACAGGCTATCCCGGTTATGAAATCATGACCTTGATTTACGACACACTCTATCTGATGGATGCCAATCTAAACCCTCAACCCTGGCTTGCAGCTGACACAGAAATTAGTGAAGACGGCCTTAACTACACAATCACCCTAAAGGAAAACTTAAGCTGGCAAGATGGCGAAGCTCTCACCTCTGCAGACGTTGCCTTCACCATGCAGTATTTCAAGGAAAACCTGTTGGGTCGCTTTACTACGGCTGCCAACAAAGTGGCAAGTGTCACGACACCCGATGCACAAACGGCAGTTCTGACTCTGGCATCCCCTGACGCTACCTTCTTGCCCAATTCTCTAACCGACATCCCTATACTTCCCGAACACGTGTGGTCAAGCATCACCGACCCCAAAACTGTAGAAGAGCCTATGGGTAGCGGCCCTTACATACTGGCCGAGTATCGTGCTGATCAGTTCTATCGCTTGGTCGAAAATCCCAATTTCTGGGGCCCCAAACCCGCTTTTGATAGTATTATCGCACCTGTAATCCGCGATCAAACCGCAACCTTTCAAGCACTGCAAGCTGGTGAGATTGATGTAGCAGTACGCAATGTCTCTCCTGAGCTTGTCGAGCGCTTCTCCTCTCGTAATGACCTCAAGATTGCTCAAGGTCCAGGTTTTGCTTCTACTATCGTCATTATGGACGTGACACAAGGGGCACTAGCTAACCCCGCGGTGCGCCAGGTCATGGCTGGGTTGATCGACTACAACCGTCTTATTGACAACCTGCTATTAAGTTATGGCACTTCCGGACCTCCCGGTTTTTTACCCCCTGCATCACCGGTAGCCAATCCAAACACACAGGAATACCCTAAGTTCACCCCGGCTGAGGCGCAGGCCCGGCTAGAGGAACTTGGCTTTAGTAAAGGTAGTGATGGTGTCTATGTAGATGCTGAGGGCAACCAACTAGAGTTCGAATTCTTGACCTATTCAGACAACCCCATCAGACTAAGAGCCGCAGAGCTTATTGCACAAGATCTTCAGGCTGGTGGCTTCAGTATCAATATACGCACCATGGAGCGCGAAGCACTTGTAGACCGGGTATGGCCTGAATTTGATGTTTCTAAAGGCCGTAGCTATCAAATGTCAATGTTTGGCTGGAGTGCTCCCGTAGCTGCTCAGGCACGGCTTGGCGCACTGCTACATTCAGACCCAAGTGTTGGTGTGCTAAATCTCAGTGGCTATAACAATCCGGAGATTGATAGCTTAGCCGACCAAGCAGCCATCACCAGCGACCCCGAGGCGCGGGCAGCACTGCTTTATGATATCCAGGAGATTGTAGCTCAGGAGCTTCCCTTAATCACCCTGTTTTATCAAGACGGCATCTATGCCTACCGACCTGCCGCCTTTGACAACTGGACCTTTATGGCTGGCCAAGGAATTATAAACAAGAATTCGTTTGTCCAGAAGTAGCGGTAACGGAACCTGGGAGTGGATTAAACAGTCTGCTCCTAGTCTTAATAAGTTTACATTTCTGCTATAGCAAAGCTTTCAGGGCTCGAGCCTTTGCTATAAGGATTGTCATAAAGAGGAGGATGACATGAAGAAAGTTTCCAAGCTGTTGTTAAGTTTAGCCGCACTGGCCTTGCTTTCACTGGCACTAGCAAGTCACAGCGGCAAAACCCTGCGCATGGCTATCTTGCAAGATGAGGGCACACTGACACCCTATACCTACCAGACCGGTTATCCGGGTTATGAACTATTAACCATGGTTTATGACACACTTTATCAACTTGACGAAAATTTGATTCCTCAACCCTGGCTGGCACAAGGTGCTGAAACCAGCGCCGATGGCCTTACCTACACCATCACTTTAAAACCCGATCTAAAATGGGCGGATGGCGAGGCGCTCACGGCCTCGGATGTAGCCTTTACCATTAAGTACTTCCAGGACAACCTCCACGGACGTTTCTCCACACCCGCTAACAAAGTGGCGGCGGTAGAAACACCCGATGAGCAAACCGTAGTAATTACACTTAAAGCCCCTGACGCCACCTTTATCCAAAACGGTTTGGCCGATGTCCCCATTATTCCCGAGCATGTCTGGGCCGATGTGACAGACCCGAACTCCATGGTCGTATCTATTGGCAGCGGTCCCTATCAAATCACCGAATACCGCACCGACCAGTTCTATCGCCTGACTGAAAATGCTAATTTCTGGGGACCAAAACCCGCCTTCGACGAAATTATCACGCCCATCATCAAAGATCAGACCGCCACTTTCCAGGCTTTGCAAACCGGCGAAATCGACGTGGCCGTGCGCAAGGTCTCCCCTGAACTCGTCGAGCGCTTTGCGGCCCAAAGCGATCTCAAAGTTGCCCAAGGTCCGGGTTTCTCGGCCAGCACCATTCAGATTGACGTAACTAAAGGAGCCTTGGCCAATCCTGAAGTGCGCAAGATTATGGCCGGACTGATTGATTACGAAAAACTGGTCGAAAACGTCTTGCTTGGCTTTGGCGTCACTGGCGGACCAGGTTTTCTACCCCCGGCACATCCCCTGTCTAACCCCAACACTACCGAATATAGCCGCTACACTCCCGAAGAAGCCAAACAACGCTTAGAAGAACTTGGCTTTAGCCAGGGCGCTGACGGTGTTTATGTAGATGCAGACGGCAACAGGCTCGAGTTTGAGTATCTCACCTATTCTGATCGGCCCATCCAATTGCGGGCAGCGGAACTAGTCGCGCAAGATCTGCGTGAAGGCGGCTTTAACATTGAACTGCGCGCCATGGAACGCCAGGCCCTTGTTCAACGCGTCTGGCCCGATTTTGACGTGTCAAAGGGTCGGAATTATGACATGTCGATGGTTAATTGGAGCGCCCCTGTTGCTGCACAGGCCCGCTTAGGGTCAATGCTGCACTCAGATTTCGTAACAGGTAACTTAAACGTTGGTGGCTACAGCAACCCCAAGGTTGATAGCATTATCGAAGAAGCTGCCGTAACCATAGATGCCGCTAAGCGCCAGGAACTCTTCTTTGCCCTACAGCAAAAAATGGCCGAAGATATCCCGCTCATAACCTTGTTCTTCGAAGACGGCGTTTATGCCTATCGTCCTGCTGTTTATGACAACTGGGTCTTTATGGCAGGTCAGGGAATTATCAACAAACTGTCATTCTTAGAACGTTGACAAAAACTTTTAGCGAAGCAAATATTCTATGATTATGCTCGCTTTAAACCCGCTCAATTCAGCGCGCGGCTTTGCCGGGCGCTACCCACAGGACTGAATAAATATGAATTGGTACTTAGGACGGCTCGGCCAATATGCCATCGTGCTGGTGGCCGCGCTCACACTAAACTTTTTTCTTCCCCGCGCCATGCCAGGAAACCCGCTGCAATTTTTAGCCGGCGAAGATGTCGGTTTGCTCAGTCCTGAGCAAATTGCACAGGTACAAGCCCGTTATGGCCTGGATAAGCCCCTATGGCAACAGTATTTACGCTATCTCGGTTCAATTTTTACCGGCAATTGGGGCTTTTCTTATCAGGCCGGTTTACCGGTTATCGAAACCATCCTTACCCGTCTGCCCTGGACCCTTTTATTGGTGGGCACAAGTTTGCTCGTGGCCAGTCTTTTCGGCGTTCTTTTTGGCGCCATCGCCTCATGGTATCGCGGTGGCTCTTTCGATACGTCTTCGCTTGTTGGCTCTATCCTTTTTGACTCTCTGCCTACGTTTTGGCTCGGCATGATGCTTATTGCTATTTTTGCGGTTGAGCTACGCTGGTTTCCTATCTTCGGCGCCGTAACACCCTGGGGTCCAAAGAGTGGCTGGCCCTATATCTGGGATATTCTCAGGCATCTTGTATTACCCGCAACCACCCTGACTCTTGCCACACTTTCAGGCACTTATTTAGTAATGCGTTATTCCATGCTAGACGTTTTAGGACAAGACTATATTCGCACTGCCCGCTCCAAGGGAGTGCAAGAGCGTCAGGTGCTACTAAAACATGCTGTGCGCAACGCACTTTTACCGGTTTCTACGGTTATCTTTTTAAACTTGGGCTTCCTCGTTGGTGGTGCCACCGTCATCGAGACGGTTTTCTCCTATCCCGGTATTGGTACTCTGCTCTTTCAGGCTGTCATCAATCGCGATTACCCCGTATTACAAGGGGCTTTTCTTGTGCTGACTATTAGCGTTATTGTCGCAAATATCATGTCTGATGCCACCTATCCACTACTCGACCCACGAGTGCGCAAAGGAGCCTCATGAGCTTTTGGCGGGCCGTCTTAAAAGCGCTCTTTAGCAGCCCCATCTCTACTTTTGGCACGGTGCTGTTGGCCTTCATGATCTTTATTGCTGTCTTTGGCCCCAGCCTATCCCCTTATGACCCCCGCGAAGTGAGCGGTAGACCCTTTTCTCCGCCTTCGGCTGAGCATTGGCTAGGCACTAATGACATTGGCCAGGACATTTTTTCAGAAATTCTCTGGGGTACACGGGTATCTTTGCTTATCGGCTTGGTTGCAGCCAGCACCGCCATTGTATTTGGCACTGCCGTGGGCGTTGTTTCCAGTCTGGCCGGGGGCTGGGTTGATGTTGTGCTCATGCGTATTACCGATATCGTTTTAACCATTCCGTTTTTACCGCTTGCGGTAGTGCTGGCTGCCTTTTTGGGGCCAAGTTTGTGGAATACCGCTGCTGTTATCGCCGTTGTCATCTGGGCACGCCCGGCCCGGGTCGTCCGTAGTCAGAGCCTCTCTATTCGCAACCTCACCTATGTCGAAGCGGCTACTGCTTTAGGGGGTAGATTCAATCACATCCTCATAAGACACGTGCTGCCCGGAGTTGTACCCTTAGCGCTATCACAATTTATTCTGGCCACCTCCAGCTCTATCCTCACCGAAGCGAGTCTGTCTTTCCTTGGTCTTGGCGACCCGATCCAAAAATCCTGGGGCACGATTCTCTTTTATGCTCAGGCTCGAGGCGCATTCTTAAACGGCTCTTGGCCCTGGTGGGTTATCCCCCCTGGCTTGCTGATTTCTATTACGGTTCTCTCCTTTGTGCTCATTGGCCGAGCGCTTGAAGACGTGTTGATGCCGCGCCTAAAGGCCCGTTAAGGCTTGTAAAAGAAGTGGGTGGTTTGTAGTTGGTGGTTGGTAGGAATAATCTCTTTAGAAAATCCCTGGTTTCCACCTCCTACTAACTATCTTCCACTAACTACTTTCTACTTTTTACAGTCCTCTTTCCACCCCATTTCGGACAGTTTTTCATAGTTTTACGAAAGGAAGCAAATGGACGGATTAAATATGCTCTTACTGGGTGTCTACGGCATGGAGGTAGTCGAGTGCGGCGGCGTACTGGCCAAAAATGCTCGAGCCGGTGGCAAGTCCTTTGCCTCGATCATGCTCTCGCGGCAAGAGTCGCGACCACAGGTTAAAGAAGCCGCCGCAGTACTCAAGGTAGAGGTGGATTTCAGTGATTTTAGAGCAGGTGATGTGCAGGTAGATTTAGCTTCGAAAAAGAAATTGGTCAGGGTCATCCGCGAAACCAGGCCGGACATCACCATCACACAGGACCCCGAACACGCCCAGCACGACCTTGACCCTGATCGCCGCTTAGCCATGCTCCTGATACTTGAAAGCATCGCCTTGGCAGCACGGGATTTTGCCTTGGATGAACAGCCCGGGCTCTCCCCTCACCCGATTCCAACGATTTACTACATGACGCCGGAACATCCCAATTGCATCGTCGATATTTCCGATGTCTGGAATCTAAAAGATCAGGCGATGGATAAGCTGACCAGCCAGATGAATTTTAGTGGCAAGATGTTTCCGCAATACTACAGCGAAGCTCATCTGAAATTTCTAGTGCCCAATTGGGAAAAACTCAGCGATGACTACAGCCGTGGCCGGGAAGTTCACCGCCAGCTCGATAGAGTGACACATCTTCACAACGGCATGGGCGGCCACAGCCGTTTTGCCGTGGCCGAGAGCTACCGGCGAGAAGGTAAGTTTCATTTAGAGCAGCTCTTAGCCTAGCAGGTAGCTTGCAGGCTTGGTGTCACTCGCCCTGTTGGGTAAGATTAGGGCCTATGCAGTCTTCCTTAAATGCGCTTAACAAATTGACACTATTCTTAAGGCAATGGCTCCCAGTCTACCGATAGCCTTTTTCGCGGGCATTTTATCTTTTCTTTCGCCCTGCGTTTTACCCCTGGTTCCCTCATATCTGGCTTATGTTGGCGGTGGTTCCGCCAGCAGGCTTACAACTATACGCAACAGTTTACTTTTTGTACTGGGTTTTTCCATTATTTTTATCCTCTTAGGGGCCTCGGCTAGTTTTCTTGGCAGCTTGGTGCTTGGTTACCGTGGTTTGCTGATTCAACTGGGTGGTGTGCTGGTAGTGGTTTTTGGCCTGATGTTGCTAGGTCTGTTCAAGTTGCCATTTTTGTACCGCACAGTTAAAGCCGAATACAAAGGCAACAGCAGCACAGCCGTTGGCGCCACTTTAATGGGCATGTCCTTTGCCATTGGCTGGACACCTTGTGTCGGACCGGTATTAGGAGCCATTCTCACCCTGGCAAGCGCTTCCGGCAACGTCAATCAGGGGTCTATGCTCTTAGGCATCTATGCTGCCGGTCTGGCGATTCCCTTTTTGCTAGCTAGCTTTGGTCTAGGGGCATTTAACCGCTTCTCCACACGTTTTCGCCGCTTTCTCCCCTGGGTCGAGCGCGTCTCGGGTGGGATTTTGGTTTTAGCTGGTATGCTGATGCTCAGTGGCTATTATGCGCGGCTTAACAGCCTGCTTATAAGGCTAACGCCGCAATGGCTATTAGAGCGTCTTTAGGTCAAGCACTTTACATGCGCTTAACACTATAATCATAAAATTGATATGCCAGTAAATTACGAGGTGTTCTATGGTTTTAGGTCAGATTGGTTCAATTAGCGTTCTTCTTGCCCTGGGGCTGTCCATCTACGGCGTGATCGTAGGCGTGCTTGGTGCTCAGCGGCGTGACGCTCGCTTACTGAGTTCGGCTCGTTACGCTGCCTTAACGGTTTTTATGGCACTCACGGTAGCCGTTGCCGTTATGGAGTTCGCGCTCTTAACCGATGACTTTAGCGTTGGCTATGTTGCCAGGGGCTCGAGCATCGCTTCGCCTATTTGGATCAAGGTCGTCACCATGTGGTCCGGTCTTGAGGGTTCTATTTTGTTCTGGGCCTGGGTTTTATCAGGCTATACCGCCGCTTTGGCCATTTTTGCAGCCAATACCCCGCTGCGCCCCTGGGGGCTTGTGGTCATGCAGTCGGTGCAGATATTCTTTTCCGGCACCATCATTTTTGTCACCAACCCCTTTACCATCATTCCCAACCCGCCGTTAGACGGGCCCGGGCCTAATGCCCTGCTGCAAAACCACTGGATGATGGCCGTGCACCCGGTCCTGATGTATTTGGGCATCGTCGGTCTCACCGTGCCTTTTGCCTATGCTATCGCCGCGCTTATCACCAAGCGCCCCGGTAGTGAGTGGATGCGTGAAACCCGCACCTGGACCTTAATTGGTTGGGGCTTTTTAACCGCTGCTATCGTGGCCGGTGGTTGGTGGAGTTATGAGGTTTTGGGCTGGGGTGGCTATTGGGGCTGGGACCAGGTGGAAAACGTCATCTTCTTGCCCTGGCTCACTGCCACCGCCTTTATTCACAGCGTGCAGGTGCAAGAGCGGCGGCGCATGTTAAAAAGCTGGAATGTCTTTTTAATCGTCCTGACTTTTTCACTATCAATCCTGGCTACCTTTTTAATTCGCTCGGGCGTGCTGACCAGTGTCCACGCTTTTGGCGACGGTCCGGTAGGCCCGGTGTTCCTGGGCGCTTTTGTCGTGACCTTATTGGTTTCCTTTGGCCTGGTGGCTCTGCGCTGGGATCAACTTCGTGACCATGCCGAACTGGATCACCCGGTCAGCCGCGAGGGCGGCTTTTTGTTAAATAACGTGTTGCTGTTAGCCATTACCTTCGCTGTGTTGCTAGGAACTATCTTCCCACTTATCGTAGAGGCCTTCACAGGCGACAAGGTCACGGTTGGTGCGCCCTTTTTCAACCAGATAAGCGTGCCTATTCTGGTTGCGCTCTTTGCGCTAATGGGCATTGGGCCGCTCTTGCCCTGGCGACGCGCCGAGCATCAAAGTCTGCTGCGCAACTTGCTCTGGCTCGGTCTGGGCGCACTGCTAAGTGGCGGTTTGGCTTATGTCTTTGGCATGCGCAAAATTTACCCGTTGCTGACCGTGGCTTTTGCCGGTCTAAACTTGGTCAGCTTGTGGCTGCTCATAAGCGGTTCGGTCAGCGCTCGCAGCCGCTCTACTGGTAAGAATGTCTTTAGCGTCTTTACCAATTATGCCCTTGACAGCAGGCGTCGTTTTGGCTCGATGATAGTTCACTTCGGCGTCGTGGTCGTGGCTTTGGGTATCGCCGGAAGCAGTGGTTATCGCTTAGACACGCAATTCCGCTTGGCCCCAAACGAACCCGTTATCTTTGAAGGTTATGAGCTGACTTTCCGGCGTTTGTACGCCCAGAGTTTGCCGTCGCGGGTGAGCGAAGGTGCCATCATCGAGGTGGCGCGTAACGGACGTATCCTGGCGGTATTACAGCCACGCATCAATCAATTCAGGAATTCCTCACAAGCAGTAACCACCCCCGGCGTTATGTACCGCCCCTTAGAAGACGTCTATTTGAACCTGAGTGATATCGATGAAAACGGCAGTTTTATCATTGTGCGAGCGGTGCGCAGCCCGCTTATCACCTGGATCTGGGTCGGCGGACTCATCATGATTTTAGGCACGGGCTATGCACTGTTGCCGGCGCGGGTTCCGGCTAGAGAAGTATCACAGGAAATGGTACCCGCATGATGGTTACAGACCTAAAATTCATGTTAGATTTCGGCTGTGAGAATTTGTGGTTTTTTAATATTCCAAAGAATGGGTCATGACCATGCAAAATTGGCAGCCTAAAGAGCATTTCGCTGGTATTGACAGTTGGCAATTATCGAGGCGTAGACTTACGCAGATATTGGGTTTGCTGCTCCTATTATTGCCCTGGGGTTTTGCACAAACTGAAGTGCAGCTCGAGCCTCGCGTTTTTGAAATTGCCGATCAGTTGCGCTGTCCGGTATGTACCGGCGAGTCGGTAGCACAGTCCGCTTCGCGCATATCCGTAGAAATGCGCAACATCATTCGCGATCAGTTAATCGAAGGTAAAACCGAGGAAGAAATTCTGGCTTTTTTTCAGCAGCGTTACGGCGATTGGATTCTGTTAAATCCGCCCCGGCGCGGCTTTTATCTTTTCGTCTGGGTGTTGCCTATCGTAGCGGCAAGCTTAGCCCTTATAACCCTGGTCGTGTATCTGCGCCGCTGGACCAAGCGCTCGACGGTGCCGCTAGAGGCAGACCCCAACTATCTGGCACGCGTCCAGCAAAGCTTACAGTCTGAAATAAATCAAGAAAGAGAAGCCTCATGATCTTTAGCATTGTCATCATCGCTCTGCTGGCCTTAACGCTTATTATCGTGGTGGTTCTGCCACTTCTAAACAGGCAGTTCTCAGACCCGGTGCCCAATTTTGACAACCCGTTAGAGGAAGACTTAACAGAAGAACGGGACGCGCTGTTTCGTGCTATTGCCGAACTGGAAAACCAGCCGGACTTAAGTGAAGCACGCCGTCAGCAGTTGCGTGCGCGTTATGAGGCCAAGGCCGCGCAAATCCTCAAATCTTTGGATAATTTAAATGAACCGGTCAAAGCCAAAAAAGCTCGCTCGCTGCCGGTTGCGGTGCTGCTCTTACTGGTTCTGATTGTGCCCAGCATCGTGCTGATTGGCAACTACGTCTTACCCCGCGTCGGCAACGCTACGGTCACTACTGCCTTTGAAGATCAGATTCGGGCCGGTCGTGAGATAAAAAATCTGGAGAACGCCGTCCGCAAAGACCCCACCCTCAACAATTTGCTAGATCTGGCTAATGCCTACTGGGTACAAGGCACCAGCGACCCCGGGCCCAATCCCAATGCCATCCTCCAGGAAGACATGGCCAACTACCGGCAAAAAGCTGCCGATACTTATAGACAGATCGAGCAGGAATTTAGCGATGGCGATGTGCCTGCCGTTGTCTTTCAGCGTCTTGGCCTGATTGCCTTAAACGACGAAGCCAGCATTACCGGCAGTATAAGCTATCTGGAAAAAGCGCGAAGTGCAGAGCCGCAAAACTTAGATACACTCTTGGTACTGGGCGAACTCTATTTCTATGAAGGTAGGATGTATGAAGCTGTTAATGCCTGGGAAGACTTTTTGGCCTCGCCCGGTGGCAGCGAAGAAGAGGCGGTGGTAGCACCGCGTTTAGAGGCCGCACGCAAACTTGCCCCATTGCAAGAGAGTGTAAGTGAAGAAGCTAGTGAGGCTAACCTCATGGCCTTAGCTGATGTCTACTGGGAACTTAAAGACCGCGTGCGGGCCGGCAATCTCTACTACCGTGTCCTAACCGAAGCAAACCCGGGAACTCCCAACCCCGTAGCTATTCAACGCTTGGGTATCGCTATGTTCTTTAGTGGCGACAATGAGCAAGCGGCCCTGGTGCTCGAGCAGGCTCGTTTTATGGAACCGGAGAACCTAGAAACTTTGCTGTTTTTGGGCAACACCTATTTTAGTATGGGACAGCTCGAGCAAGCCGTAGAAGTCTGGAACAACTATGTTGAGGTTGCCGGTGGCCCCGAAAATGCCGGACGCGTTCCCAGCCTTATCGAACAGGCCCAAAGGCAACTTGCCGGCGAACCCTTCGATCCGGTGGCGCTGCTGGGGCAAGATGCCAACGAAACTAGCACCGTACAAAACGTGCTGGCCTCCGGCGAACAGATTTTTAATGCCAGCTGCGCCAGTTGTCACGGCGTTGGTGGTGTTGGCAATATTGGTCCCAGACTCGTCGGTAACCAGCGTCTCTCTCCAGAAATAGTCCTTAACACCGTCAGTTATGGCCGCAACATGATGCCTGGTTTTGGTGCGCTGCTCTCCACCGAGGAACTCAGCGCCGTCGTGGACTACGTTATTGAAATTAGCCAGCAATGAATCAGCAGAGCCAGGCCGAGCCGGACAGTCTTAACGTCGCCAAGGGGCGGCGTCGGCTGCTGGCTTGGTTCTGGCGACTGCCGGTCATCGCGGCACTTGCCGGTGGTGGCTATGGTGCTTTTAGGGCTTATAAGATTCATTTTGGCAAACTCGCGCCTGCCGCCGAACCGATGTTTGTGCCAATTACGCCTCAGCGCATCGCCGGGCTAAGTAATTTCGCGCAAGTTTGGGACGCAGCTGAGTTTGTTGCGCAGGGCATACCTGCCATAGCCATATGCTTACCCCAAGCCATAGACACCAGCATCACCATCAACGGTGCGCACTACGCCGCCTTTAGCCGTATCTGCACACATTTAGGCTGTCTGGTGAGCCTTAATACCAACATTGAGGCTATTGCCGTTGGCTTTAACTACCGCTCGAGCACTCCCGCACTTACCTGCCCTTGTCACCTAAGCGTTTTCTTGCCCACAAGTTCGGGTAAGGCGGTGAGCGGCCCAGCCGTAAAACCGCTGCCCCGCATTGCTTTAGAGGAGCGAGACGGCACACTCTATGCCGTCAGCATAGAACTAGCACAAAGCTGAGTGCTTTTATACAGGCTTAACAATAGCTGTATATAATCCCACCGGAGGAGTTTATTCACAACATGACTCAACGCTTACGGCTACCCCTTATCTTAGTCATTGGAGCGGTGCTTATAGCAGCCCTCAAATCTTTTGCTCCCGGTTTACAAGACGTTGCCATGTCCCTTTATAACTTTGGCAACAGCATCAACGTTGCCTTGGCCGGACCGGTCAACGAACTGCGCTATAACCTTGGCATTCCGGCTATAGGCGCATTATTGCTGGGCCTCTTAGCGGCCACAGCGCCCTGTCAGCTTTCCACCAATGCCGCCGCCATCGCCTATTTTTCCGAGGACGCCGTTCGGGGTCGTAGCTGGGGCCGCGTGGCTCTTTTTCTAAGCGGCAAGACCCTGGTTTATATCGGCCTGGCAGTTATAGCTATTTGGATTTTTGGCGGCACCTTTACCGCGCCGGGCAAACTTTTCGTCGGGGTGCGCCGCGTGCTCGGTCCGGCCATGCTCATTATCGGCCTGTCTATGCTCGGCTGGCTACGGCTGCGTTTTACCGTTCCCGGCGGGGCGGCAAGGCGGCTGCAGAACTGGGCGCAAACAAAAGGTGGTCCAGTTGGCGACTTTAGCTTAGGCTCAGCCTTTGGTTTGGCCTTCTGCCCGACTCTGTTTTGGCTCTTTTTCGGTCTGATGATCCCCTCGGCCATCGCTTCTAACAGCGGCGTGCTCTTCCCGGTACTCTTTTCTGTGGGCACGGCTATTCCCTTAGTGCTCATGCTGCTGCTACTCAGTCAGGCCAATTCCAAACGCGAGGTGATGGGCGGCATGCGCCGAACCAACCGCGTACTGTCCTGGATCGCTGGCATCACCTTGTTGTTAGCGGGGCTTTATGACACCTTTGTTTACTGGTTTATCTGATGGCTAATATCTTCCACGGTCAATTAAATAACAGTAACAGTAGGGCTCGAGCCCCTAAACTCAGTTACCGACAAGCTAGTTTTGGATGTCGCGAGTGATTTCGGCCTTCAAAGCTAATCTCCATCACTAGGAGTCAGAATGCGTTTTGTAATTGTGACAGTAATTGCCCTCGGGCTGGGCGGCTTGCTGTTCTGGGGTCTGTTCAAAGAGGATACCGCCAGGCAGTCCGCCCTGGTAGATAAGCCCGCACCTATGTTTGATATACCAACCTTAAAGCCCTATCAGGCCCAATATGGCGAACGTATTAAGCTCGAAGATTTTATCGGCAAATCTCCTGTTGTGGTGAACTTCTGGGCCAGCTGGTGCCCTCCCTGCCGCGTAGAAGCCCCCATGCTTGAAGCTACCTGGAAAGAATATCAGGATCGCTTGCAATTTATCGGTGTGGACTTTCAGGATCCGGAACAGGCCGCACTGGACTTTATCGCCGAATTTGGCCTGAGTTTTCCCAGCGGCGCCGACCCTCAGGGCCGCATCGGCATTGATTTTGGCACCTACGGTCTGCCCGAGACTTTCTTTATCGATCTAAAAGGCAATGTACTGGCTAGGCATGTGGGTGCGATCAACGCCACCCAGCTAAGGCAACATCTCGATGACCTGTTGGCACAAACAGGGCCTACGGCCAGTGTTCAACCCTAAACACCAACCTCCGGCTTTTTAGCGCTAATAAGCCGCATGATGCCTAGCGGGTCCAGCTTGCGGGCAGTCACCGGCGCAAAACCCGCTAGAGTCACGTTATATTCCGTCTCACGGTTTATATTGGCCCCGCCCATGCGCACCACCAAGGGGTTTAAGCCATCAAAAACCTTGCCCAGGATTTCATTTTCCGGACGTTGATGCTCGAGCATCCGCAATTCGCCCCCGGGTTTTAGCACCCGAAAAGCTTCCCGTAGACCTTTAATAGGGTCGGCTACCGAGCAAAATACACAGGCGGTAAAAACGGTGTCAAAACTGTTGTCGGCAAAGGGTAGTTGCTGCGCGTCGGCGATTTGCAAATCAATTTTAAGGCCAAGCTTGTCTTTTAACTTTTCGCAACGTTTCAGCATCTCCTCGGCCACATCTACCGCTGTGATTTGCGCTTGCTCGTAACTGGGATAGTAGCGGAAGTTAAGACCGGTGCCCACACCTAGCTCGAGCGCCCGCCCACGTACCCCCTCAAGCAAAACCGGACGCCAGCGCCTAAACATCAAATCAGCTAAAGGCCCTTCAATACGCTCATACATAGCGGCATTGCGGTTGTATATAGCGGTGACTCGCTCTTGGTCGAGGCTGCGTCCCTTGATCTCGGTTTGTTCTGAATCTGCTTTGGTCATTTTTTTGACTTTTTTCTCCCTTCAAGCAAGCGGACGCGGCAACGTAAACCAGAAGCGGCTGCCTTTGCCCAGCTCACTTGCAACATCGATATGTCCGCCTTGCATTTCCACAAGGTGTTTGGCAATGGTCAAACCAATACCACTGCCGCTGCCCTTGTCGCGGCTGCGCGCTTTATCGGCGCGGTAAAAACGAGTGAAAATATAAGGCAGTTCTTCCGCTGAAATTCCTTCGCCGTTATCGCTTATTTCGAACAGGACTTCGTTCCTGCTCTGTTCACGAACCGATAAACGAACCTCACCGCCTGCAGGCGTGTGACGCAAAGCGTTGCCAACCAGATTTGTAAGAACCTGACCGCTACGCTGCGGGTCAGCCAGAACCTGTAAATCCTTGGGGGTCGGTTCCAAGCTTAAACTGACACCTTTTTTGGCAAACTGCGGTTTGAATGACGCCTCTACCTGCTTGAGCAAATTCACCACCCCAGTTGGACGAGGACTCACCTGCACCTGCCCGGCTTCCACCCGCGACAACAGTGAGAGGTCGGCCACAAGCTGCTCTAAGCGGGAAATCTGCCGCTGGCAAGCCGAGAGAGTTTCGGCGTCGGGTGAAAAAAGGCCGTCTTCCAAACCCTCGATATAACCATGCAAACTGCTGAGTGGAGTTTTGAATTCGTGGGCGACATTAGCCAAAAGCTCTACCCGCTGCTGCTCGGTCTGCTCCAATGACTCGGCCATGGCGTTAAAAGCCAGCGCCAGGTCACCAATTTCCCCAGGTGCCTGCGCATTAAGGCGTTTCTGATACTGCCCATTGGCGATATAGTTGCTGGCTTTTTGCATTTGCTTTAGGGGGGCAACAACACGGTTAGTCACATAAAGCCCCACCGTGCCGGCCACCACACCGGACACAGTCAAAGCCCAAAACAGCGATTGACTAAAAGCCGTGCGATAGGCAGCGTCAATATCAGCGCTCATCGAATTCATAAGCATATCCGGGGTAATATCGTGCATAGTGTTGGCCATCATGCCAGCTACATGACGATCAAAAAAGATAGGCCCAATTGCTCCATTGGCAACAAAAAGCGTCACCGAACCCACTGCTATGACCAGCAGGTAAGAGGCCATTAAACGCCAGTAAAGGCTTATCTTTTGTGGCAGCTTCACTCTGGCTCCTCGGTAAATTTATAGCCTATGCCCCGCACGGTCAAAACTAGCGACGGCTGATCGCTGGCCGCATCCAACTTTTGTCTTAAGTTAGAGACATGCACATCCACCACCCTATCGACGCCCTCAAAATCCCTGCCCCAAACGCGATCTAGTAACTCATCACGCCTAAAAACACGCCCTGGCTGGCTGGCCAGTGTGTAGAGCAGATCAAATTCAAGAGTAGTAAGATCTAGTCTGCGTCCTTCCATGCGGACACTCCGATGCATTGGGTCAATAAGCAATGAGCCACGGCTAAGCGCCTCTTGTTCACGCTCAGTGGTGTTTCTCATGCGGCGCAGCACCGCTTTTACTCTGGCTACCAATTCACGGGGGCTAAAAGGTTTGGCGACGTAGTCATCGGCGCCGAGCTCGAGCCCTAAAACACGATCTGGCTCCTCGGCTCGAGCCGTAAGCATTATGACCGGCGTATGCTTCTCCTGTCGCAAGCGTTTGATAAATTCCAGGCCGTCAAGACCCGGCAGCATCCAGTCAAGCACAATAAGTTCCGGCGAGCCATCTAAAGCTTTGTCAAGACCGCTTAAACCGTCTAGTGCAATCTCGACGCTAAAGCCCTCACGCTCAAGATAAGCCTTGACCACCCGCACGATGTCCTGGTCATCCTCAACCACTAATATCTGTCCTGAAAATTCACTCATTACTATAGCTGTATCTGCGACCAAAACCCTATCTACAAACATAGTCGCGCAAGCTTCTCCTATTTACAGTCCGTTTCATTCTCTCTGACAGTAGATTGACTGCCCTTATTTCTACCCGGAATCAGTCTCGACTGCGTCAGCAACACTCGGATGGTGTTGACAACTGTCGATACCAGCGAAACGCTCTTTAGTTTAGCGTCTTATCCCTAAAGTTCTGTTTCCCCGGCGGCTTAAGGGGGAAAGAGGAACGGGGAAATCTTTTCCTACCAACTACTCACCACCTACCACTTACCCATATCAGTGCCTATCAATACCCTCAAAAGCTCTCAGAAAAGCCTGGACTCGCTCTTCGCTAAATTCGTCGGCATTGAACTTATCGATCCGCTGCCAAGCCGTTATAGCATAGTCGGTCTCTAAATCCTCTCGGGGCGTAACCACTACCCGACGATAACCGCGCGAGGCAGCTTCTAACTTGCTGATCTGCACCTGATTTTCCTCCGGCGTGCCCATCTTATACCAGAGAACAATCCCACCGTCTTCTAAGTTGTGAATCAAATTTTCGTCCGGTACCACATAGTCATAACTACGCCAACTTACCAAAGAACCTACATGCGGCCCCGAAGTGGGCGGATTACTGTTGTATGGCGCATGGGGTGTATCTACTGTTGCAATATGCGTATTACCCAGATTGGCCACCGCCACGCCAGGCAAACTGGAGCTACGCACAGCATTTATCACAATCGGCAGGGCAATCAGCAGCGCTATCCCTCCCCCAATCAACCAGGGGTTAAGATTGCTGCGCTTACGTGATTTTTTGCGACGCCGTGATTTTTTTGCAGTTGCACTCTCTGCCATTAGTTCTCCTTAATTTTGAATTTAAGGCTGCCAGCTAACGCCAATGCCCGATAAGAACTGAGATAACTCCGTCTCAAAGACCTGACCCACCTTTTTACCACGGATCACCCCATCTGCATCGATAAAATAGCTGGTGGGCAAACCGCGCCCACGATAGGCTTGAAACACCTTTACCGTCGAATCAAAAACTGTTGCCAGCTCCTCCTTTTGTGCCCTGGTGACATCAAGCCCCACTGTTAAGCTAATGTCATTTGCCTTTAGAAAATCCGCCACCAGATTCCTTCCTTCGCTAAGATTGACCAGGAAAAACTGAAGTTTATTTCCGGCATCATTGGCAGGATTCACTTCGTCACTCACTTGTTGAAACAGCGGCATCTCGGCCTTACAGGGCGGACACCAGCTAGCCCAGAAATTAAGTACCAGCGGCCTTCCACGAAAATCCGCGAGGCTAACAGGCTTACCCGCTAAATCCACCAGGCGAAAATCCGGAGCGAGCTGCCCCAGCTGAATACCGGTTGACAACTGAGCCGAAGCCCATGTTGCCGTCATAAATATCAACACTAATAAGATTTTTAGACCCCTCATATCATAGTCTCAATCTCGTTTCACAAAAATCAGCTGCTTGTCTTAAGACACTACTACTAAAACAAAAACTCAAGGGCCCTAATGTCGTCCTGTTTATAGCACGTGTGAGCTCGAGCTGTTTTGCTTGTGAATTTTCATCGCCCAAAATCATGACCTAATCCAGACCTGAAATGACTTTAAACATTAACTTAGCCTTGTTAAGCGAATATAAAGCATAGTTCCTAAAGCTGCTGTATTGAGCCCGCCATACCTTGTTTAATCTTTTAATGACGTTTGCAGCGAGTTTTTCACCAAGCTAAAATGTAGTAACCGCCGCTTGAGCCCTCAATTGCACTTTTTTTCATAAAACCACGTGATATCCTTAGCCCTGTCATAAAACTGTTAAGTATTGATTTGCTCCTCTTTTGACGATTGGGTGCTAGATTGCATATTTACCCCAAATTCAAGAATCGAATTTAGCGTTATCCGAGAAGCAAATTTAAAGACCTTCGAGAACCGAATTTAAGATGTCGAGAAGGTAATTTAAAAGTAAACGAGAAGCAAATTTAGCGACCCGAGAAATCT
>JASBUK010000050.1 GCA_030147925.1 Trueperaceae bacterium | reverse complement strand
ATGAATGGAACGGTAGCCCAGACAGGGGTGTTTTTCACACAGTGCCTTCACTACCCGTTTCAAAGTCTCACGCTGCTGAGCTTTGACCGTTCGGGTTGCCGCTCGTTTCTTGCGATAGTAGCTGCTTTTAGACAAAGCCGTCACGTTCAAAAAGGCATTGACGCCTAAGCCGAGTTCAAAGCGCAGTCGCTCAAGCTCAGCGTAATTCATGTCTTGAACCATTTTTTTTGCATTTCCAACTTCACAACAGCATCCGCCAGGGCTTCCTTAAGGTGCTGGTTCTCGACTTCTAGCGCTTGCTCGCGACCCTTGCCATCTTTACCACCGCTTAGGGCTTGTTGCCCGCCTTGCAAAAAGGCGTCCCGCCCTAATAGAGCGTGCTTTTACCTACCCCATAGCGTTTTGCTAAGACCTCTGCTGTTGCCTCACCCTTCAATAAGCTTAGTACCATGCCGAACTTCTGCTCTTTGCTCCAGCTCTTTGACCTGATTTTTGCCATCTGTGCTCCTTAAAGTTTCTACCACAAAGTGGTTCCGCTTTTTTGAAGCACTACACATCTTCCCCTTTAAAAAGCCGGGAGCACGAGTGTCTGCGTCCAAGCTAAAAAGCGCGTCTGCCAAGCCTTCGGGTTTAAGATGGTAAACACGCGCTCGAAGGTGTCTTCGCTCGGAATCCCAAAGGGTAACTCTAAAGATGTTCTCAGCCACCGTTCTTGCGCTACTCCGTACTGCTGAATCTGGCTGTAGCTGCTCGCGCCGCAGATAACCCCTAAAATGCTGATGCAAACAACGTCCACCAGCTTGTGCCTTACCCCTCTCGGGTTCCGAGGGTCGGGTAGATCGGCAAACTGTTCGAGCTGGCCTGGGTCTCGGTTTGTCATTCACCAATCTACCTCAACCGACTTTGCGGGAACCCTGATTCGGCGCTAACAAATAAGTTCTTTAGCGAACAGCGTAGTGCTCGGCATGATAGTACTCACTAAAGAGTCGTTCGTAGATTTCAAGGTCCGGAATTTCGGCATCTTTCACGATGCCATAAACCTCGCGGTAGCCTTGCTCGAGCACCATGCCCCCATCCTTAATGGCCATACTGATATCGATAAGGGAGCGCTCGGTAGCGCTGAGCAGCTCGGGTTTATCTTTGTAAGCAGCATAGACGTTGGCAATGCGTTCGGTAGCAGGAATGAGGTTCACAATGGCTTCGGTGAGGGGGGCGTGTCTTTCGCTGATGCTGCCATTAACCAGACCATTTATCGGGTTTATATATAAGGCGTAGGCCTCGCGCTCATTGTCTACCTCTTTTTGTTGCAGTGCCCAGGCTAATTTGGCGGCACCGGCGCAGATTGAGAAATCCGGATCAAAAACGTTAAACGGTTCCTGGAAAAGCAGCGGATTATAAAAACGCCCGCGGGAATCCTGTGACAGTACCTTTAGCATGGTCAGTGCATCCGAGGTCATCTGCGAAAGCCCCTTATCATCGGTGGGGCCAACCGCCAGTGGATCTAAATAAGATTCGTTGATCAAAATCCTTATCAGCAGATCAGCTGGCAAATCATAGCTTAGGGCGGCATTTTCGATAAGGCCCAAAAGGGGTGCCAATCTTGCCAGTGTTAGCAAGTCCCCCATTTTTAGCGCTGTGTATGCCGAGGCGTCTCCGCTAAAGGCTCGAGCCTCGATAGAAGTATTGGAGGCAAAGTCGGGGTCACAGTATGCGGAGATGTGCCAGACATTGTTTGAAGCGCTGGCCATAAGGAGGTTGTTAACATCTTGGCTTGGTCTAAGTTCGACAAGCGTGTAGTTGCGGTTTACAGCACTACCACCTAGTAGTGAACCCGTGAACTGTTCGATGTTTAAGCGATCACTGGTTTCGTAGATGAGTCGCCAGGCCTCTTGATTGACAGGGCTTAAACGTGCTGCAAGCGCAAAGATTGCCACCATGCTTATTACGGTACTTACGGTGGTGGTTAAAAATATCTGTTGCGTGCGTGATTTCTGCTTAGCACCTGGCCGCTGCCAGCTACTCTTTGCTCCCTGATGACTAAGTTTTGTGTTGCGCTCCCGTAGAAATTCCGGTACGACCGTTGTGGCGCTTGCTAAGTAGGTGAGCGGATTTATATACCTTAAGACGGTGAAGGGCAAAGCCGTGGTCAGACTTTGGGCTAGCGCCAAAAAGATCGCCACTAGTGCCGAACGTCCTGTAGCACGATGATAACGATAAAAACCGTAAGCCACCAAGATTATCATTGCGGCAATATCTATGCCCAAGCCAAGCATCACGGATTCCGGTGCGATGCCAATGCTCGGATTACCGAAGTGAACCGCCAAGCCCAAGGGAATCATTAGTAAAAGCAAGAGACCTAAGAGGTTTTCGATTAGTGAAGACCAAACCGCGTATTTAACATTGGCGGAAAGTCCGCCCTTAAGGCGTTTTAAGGCGTTTTGCTGGCCACCGCCATTCCAGCGCTCTACTTGATTCACATAGCCATTTAAGTGCGGCGGGTCCTGGGTGTACATCAGAGCCTTATTTGCGTAGCGAACATTGCCGCTTCTGCGTATCAATACCTTGTCTTCGGCATCCAGCAGTTCTGAGGGGCGGTGCTCTACACCGGCTATGACAATGCGAAAACCCCGTGCTTCTAGCTCCGCACGTGAGCTTTGACGCAAGGACGCTGCAATATTTTGACTTTTTAGCGTCAAATCATGGTCTTCGGTTTTGGTATCAAACGGTACGGGAAAAATATCCTTACGTGCGCCAAAGCCGCAGCCCACCACCGTATACAAGCGCGAATTGGCCAGCAAGCTTGACCCTAGCATTTTGGCCTGACCCTCTTTGAGGACGCCTGCAAAAGCATATTCGGCTTTGCGACCAGCAGAGATGAGTTTTTGGGACGGGCTCGAGCCCTCAGGGGCGTAAGACATAACGGCGCCACTTTGCATGCCGTAATCCTCAAGAATGAATTGAGGGCCACGGCGAACGCTGAGACGGTAAAAATGGTCGCGGATTTCCCGGACAAAGCCGGGATCAAGGATGGTATCGCCATCCACGACTATGACCCGGTCGGTGTTGAGTATTTGCTCGTTGATTAAGTTGTTGACACTTTCTGCTTTGCCAATTTGCCTTTGATAAGAGACTAGCTTAACGAGACTTTCCTTATCAGGATGGCGCCAGACTGTCATCTTGGCACCGAGTTGACCAAGGGATTTGTTTATCTCAATTTTGTAGAGATGGTCAATAAGGGTCTTAGTTACAACCTGGTCGGTGTTATCTTTGCCACCATTTATGCTGATAACGATTTCTTGCGGGGCTGAGTCCTGATTTAGCAGCGACTCAAGGCAGCCACGTGCGCCCTGCTCTTCGTTATACATAGGCGCAATGACGGCCACAGTGTCCAAACTGCGCACGGGATAGCTTTTGTCCTTAACAAATGACAGCGCCATGTTAATAAGGACGGTTGGCATTGCTGGAAGCCCGGGGATTATCGGCATAGGGTTTCTGATCGCTTTCCAAGGGGCATAAAGTCGGAGGCTCCTTCATAATTCCGTAGGGATGTGAAAGATTACACTCATACTACCTTCATGAAACCCAGATCGATGTGACCTGTAACCACCGTGAAGAGAGAAAACAAGTTTACGCCTGGGTATTACTTGCCGAGTCTGTTGACGTTTTGTCTTATCCACATTTGGGATGAAAGGGGAGCGATTTAGGGCTGTGCTCGAGCTTAGCCAGGTGTCGTTGTTTTCACAGCATTTGTGTAGAGCATATTGTAATTTTTCAATAGCTTAGGTGCTTTCTTGGAGAATTTTGTAAGAATTCTGTAAGTCAAGAAAGTATACTCTTGAGTTGTTAGGGGACTAGCTGCCCCTCGGAAGCTATGAAGTCTGACCCGCATTTGGGCGCTTGGGACAGATGGAGCGAGTAGCGCAACCGGCCGATATTGTGTTTTTCCACTCTAAAAGCCGCATAAGTGCCCGCAACCCCGCAAGGGGTGATGGGACCGCCTGACTTAAGGTCAGGTGTTTTGGAAGCTATGAAGTCTGACCCGCATTTGGGCGCTTGGGACAGACGGAGCGAGTAGCGCAACCGGCCAAGGAATCTTGTATTCAACCGCGTTGATTAAGCGTCCGCCAACACTTGAGGTTAAGCCGCGCTTATGCAACGACGTTTTGATATAAGGCCACACAAAATCTTTAACAGACCACACTGGCTCTTGTTGCTCGTGACGGCCCTTTTGCTAACTGCTTGCTCGAGCTATGCTAATGGTGACCCCAGTAATTTTGTGGACGCACCAATGCCTATCCGGAACGTAAAATTTGGAACCTATACCTACGGCGGGGTGTGGCAAGGCATGGAACCAGTGAATAACTTGGAAACAGCTATAGGCTACCGCTTCGATATCGTGCATTGGTATAGCAATTGGGATAACCCCTGGGAAGAGAACCTGCTGCGACTGGCCTCAGAAGGCGGTCGC
>JASBUK010000049.1 GCA_030147925.1 Trueperaceae bacterium | reverse complement strand
ATGAATGGAACGGTAGCCCAGACAGGGGTGTTTTTCACACAGTGCCTTCACTACCCGTTTCAAAGTCTCACGCTGCTGAGCTTTGACCGTTCGGGTTGCCGCTCGTTTCTTGCGATAGTAGCTGCTTTTAGACAAAGCCGTTACCTTTAGAAAAGCGTTCACGCCAAGGTCAAGCTCAGCTCGCAGTCGCTCAAGGTCACAAAAGCTCATATCTGAAGGTGTCCCAAATTGTGTGTATTGAAATTTTGAAATAGCGTCTGTTACACAATTCGTGAATCGCAATACACAATTTGTGGTACACCGCCGCTTTTTTAGCAACTGCCCCTTGTACTCCTGCCAATTGATTCAGGCAATGGTTAACTGCTCATACCGATGACCTTCTCTACTACTATTGACAATGGAACCTCATGGGTGTTCGGGAGTGAGGGCAGTAAAGTTGTCACTCTTGCAATGCAGGAACAAATTCAGGGTGGTAAGTGGACACCTTATACCAAAGTGACGTTTTAATGTCTGTGACATTAAAACCGCTCGCGGGAGCGTATCCTTAAGATGATTCGAACTACGACACCGTTAGATTGATTTGGTATTACTCCAAGAAGTCGCGCAAGCTGCGACTACGGGTCTCGTGGTATTTGAGTTTTCTTAAGGCCTTATTTTCGATCTGGCGGATGCGTTCCCGGGTTACCCCGAAGTGCTTACCAACCTCTTCGAGCGTATACTCGCGCCCGTCGATGAGCCCTTTACGCAACTTGAGCACCATAGCCTCGCGTTCGGTGAGTTTCCCGAGCGCCCTTTCGATCCCCTCGGCGAGCAAGGTTTGACTGATCAGCTCTACCGGCGAGGCAATGCTGTCATCTTCAAGAAAATCTCCATAAACCGAATCGCCTTCGTCGCCAATCGGCGTCTCGAGAGACATAGTTCCTCTAGTGAGTGTAAGGATTTCTTCGACCTTCTCAGCCTGCCAGTCAGGGCCCATAGCATGAGCAATCTCAGCGTAGCTTGGTTCACGACCCAGCTCCTGATGAAGTTGGGCGGTGGTGCGTTTTAGCTTATTGACCTGCTCCACCATATGCACCGGAAGCCGAATGGTGCGAGATTGATCCGCTAGGGCACGGTTGACGGCCTGCCGAATCCACCAGGTGGCGTAGGTGGAGAATTTGTAGCCACGCCGATATTCGAACTTCTCGACAGCACGCATTAGCCCAAAATTGCCTTCCTGGATGAGGTCGAGAAAACTCATGCCGCGCTGAGCATACTTTTTAGCGATGGAGACCACCAGACGCAAGTTGGCTTCAATGAGCTGCTCACGCGCCAATTCGCCATCTTCCACCACTCGCTTCAAGCCGCGTCTGCTCCTTTCAGCAAGACCGTTTTCAGCTACTAGACGTGCGGCAGCGGCGTTGCCTTCTTCGATACGTCGAGCGAGTGCGATTTCCTCCTCGAGTTTGAGAAGTGCAACCTGACCGATCTCTTGAAGGTATTGGCGCACGGGGTCGGTAATGATGACGCTTTCGGCTGCGGCTTCCGCCTCGGCTTCTAGCGCTTCGCGATCAGCCTGAGCGTCATCGGTCGATTCTTTTAGCAGGTCAGTTCTATCGAGGTTGATGATCTTCGTTCCCTCAGCGGCTATGGCCGCCATCAAATAATCAAGATGCCCGTCTTGGTATAATCCTTCGGCCTCGAGCGTCTTATTGAGGCCGAGACTAATCGTTTCGCGCTTGAGCCAGCCTTGTTCTCGACCTAGCTAACGCAGCTCTTCTATCTCTGGCGTCACGAGCCAGGCCGGGCGGTTTGTTTTACGAAATAAAGCTTCCAAATGTAGGCGCTTAGCGTTCTCAGACGAGGTCTCGGCGGTCAACCTTTTTTCAGTGTTAAGCTTTACGTCCACCCTGACTTCTCCTCGCGCAAGCAAATACAGAGCTACTGAGTCGTGCAGATCAAAAAAACGCCCAGCCTAAACTGGGCGGTCCAAAGATTTGAAATAATCTTAGTAGCGTGTGGATGCTGCGTTGGTGACCACCACGTTCGTAGCCTGAAGACCTTTTTGGCCCTGTTCTACCTTGAACTCGACTTCATCACCTTCGTTGAGGTTACGAAAGCCGTCGCCTTGAATCGCAGAGAAGTGCACAAAGACGTCTGCGCCACCGTCAGTTTGTTCGATGAAGCCGAAGCCTTTGTCACCGTTGAACCACTTTACTTTTCCTGTTGTCATGTTTTTCCCTTACTGCTAAACCTAATAGTGAAGCATATTAATTTCTGGGCAATTGCCCGCGTTACGAGAAAGTCGATTGGCTTTTTTCGGAACGACTTGACTATACAGGGTTTTAGGGTGCGAATACAAGTGCTTGTGAACATGTAAGTAAGCTCGGACTTAGGGAAATCCTTGCCGCTGAGCGTTTTTGTTTGTGCCTGACGACTCTTCTTGCTTAGGACTGATTCACCTATAGCCTTTAAAGGTAGGCGGCTAACTCAAAGACAGACCCTGGTTCAGGCTTCACCCCTTTGCGCCAACTATAGCGTAGCTCACCTGCCTTGCTAGAAAGCTCGAGCTTGCTGGCGTGAGCCTGAGCAACTGCCCACACGACCCTTAAGCCTGAGCTCTGCTCGACCCCGCAACAATTAAAAAAGTAAACCTATGATATGCTTCATTGTGAAGTCTGAAGATGAGTTGGCACAAACTCTCCTACAGTAGGCTCAACAAGACAAACGGGAGTTAAAACGGGGGGTATTTTTGACAGGCTGCTAAGACCACAATACAAAATGCCTGCTATGAGCTGTCATTGCCTGGTTTGGTTTTTTGGCTTGCAAGTTTGAGTGCCGGTAAGGTTTTTGAAGGAGAAAATAAGAAAATGAGCAAGATAAAGAAAAACCCGACCCATGAGTATTCAGGCTGGCAAAGCTTGGTTCGCAAGTACCAGCAGCCAGACCTTCGCAAAAGCATGTGGCAGGTGGTGAATTCATTTGGCGGGCTGTTCTTAAGTCTGATGCTGATGTACCTGAGCTTAAGCGTTGGCTACTGGCTGACCTTGCTGTTAGCGGTGCCAGCGGCAGGTTTCCTGGTACGCATCTTTATTATCCAGCACGACTGTGGTCATGGATCGTTTTTCAGGTCGCGCTGTGCCAACAATGCAGTGGGTATCCTTAGCGGTCTCTTGACGCTGGTGCCCTACAAGTTTTGGCGCAAGACGCATGCCATTCACCACGCACACCACGCCGAACTCGAGGAGCGTGGCATCGGTGATGTATGGACCATGACCGTCGCCGAGTATCTACAAGCTCGCTGGTGGAAGCGGGTTGTCTACCGGGTTTTTCGTAACCCCTTTTTCCTTTTTGGCATCGCACCTGCTATCAACTTCATCATTATGCAACGCCTTCCGGTGGGAGTAAAGAAAAGCTGGCCTACTGACGAGAAAACCTCGGTCTGGTGGACCAATTTAGCGATTGCTGGTTGGTTGGCCGCCGCCAGTGCATTTGTCGGTTTGGGTGCCGTGCTGATGGTCGGCTTACCGGTGATCGTCATCGCCGCCAGCGTTGGCACCTGGCTGTTCTACGTGCAGCATCAGTTTGAACGCACCTACTGGGAGCACACACCACAATGGGATTACACCTTAGCCGCCATGCACGGCAGTTCTTATTACAAGTTGCCAAGCATACTGCAATGGTTCACGGGCAACATAGGCTTTCATCACATTCACCATTTAAGCCCGCGCATTCCTAACTACAACTTGCAGCAATGTCATGAAGAAAACCCGTTATTTCAACGCGTTGCCCAGCTCACCTTGCTTAGCAGCTTAAAAACGGTCTTGCTAGCGTTGTGGGATGAAAAGCAGCGGCGCTTGGTGACCTTTCGGGAAGCGCTGCGGTCAAGGCCGAGTGTGGCGGCCTCCTAAAGCGAGCTGCTCGCTTATCCAAAAACCACCTTCTGGATTTCACTGAAATACGCACTTAACACCCAAGCTCAGAGGTTTCGGTACTTTGACGGTTGAAGTTGGTATGTTCTAGGCCTACTTTAGATTTCCGGTAGAACGTGCCCAAATCCCTTGTAGCGCCTTGATTAGACACCTGCATCTTCAAAAAATAGATGCTTCTTGCATCGCTGCGCCTGCTTAGCTTCCTTATTAACTGGACACCTTAAGTGAGTCCGCATCTTTGACTGGGGTTAAGCAGGTCTTACCTTATGTGTTTCTAGTGCAGGGTTATAGAAAAGCAAAACCTTGACACTCTAATATGTGTTTGTAGCCCTTTGGATCTACCAAACCAAAGAATTTAAGTCAGCGTTAGCATCACGAGCTTCTTATAGTCCATCTCACGGCTCCTGTTATGACGTGCCAGCACGTCACTCCTCGAACCATCTTCTACTTCTCTGCAGGCGGCGTCGAATGCCTTGCCTCCAGACCCCGAACGATCACGTACGCAATGAGCGCGAAGACGAAGAACACCAGCAGCATCCACGCGATACTTTGTAAGGTGCCGATGACAGTGCGGTACACCTCCAACGTCCAACGCTCGGCGTTAAGCACTATGGCCTCAGCCTCTTTGGGCCTCGGGGTGATGTACTTCTCTAGGTCCCATACCCGTACGCCGCCGGACACCCCCACAACGTAGATCGCGAATGTAAGATACCGCGACCACGCCCGGCTAATCTCCTCGGCCACGATTCTTGGTCGGATCGTGGCTATTGATTTCCGGAAAAGTATGACGACCAGGAACGAAACGATTACGGCGATTGCAAATGTGACTACTAGCAGCACAATGAACATTACATTCACTCCTTAGATCAGTGAGACGCGTCGTGCCACCTAACGGCTTGAACTCAGGGGCGCAGAAAGAGGGAGCGGATGATACGATTCGAAGCATGTAAAGTCCTTTCTGCATTTTGAACAGGACGATTCTGCGTCCCATGCAGTGTTTAGTTAAACGGCACAAGAAATGAGGTCATAACCCCCGACTTGTCCCGCCATCAATAAGTAAGTTTACACCTGTTAAATAGCTTGCTTGTTCTGAACATAAGAAGGCTACAACGTTTGCAAATTCTTCAGGTTGTCCGAACCTACCAAGTGGTATTTTACTAAGTACCTCTTCGCGCTCAGGAGCTGAAAAGTAACGTTCATTCTGAGGCGACTCGATTAAACCTGGAGAAACACAGTTCACAAGAATATTATCAGGCGCTAACTCTCGAGCCAAGGTTTTTGAAAAGCTAACCAATCCCGCTTTCACAACGTTAGAAGCCACTAATTCTTCACCTGGCTCTTTACCTGACAAAGCAGAAATATTTATAATTCGACCCCAGCGTTGACGTTGCATTAAAGGGATAACTTTAGTTGTGATGTTAACCGCACTTAGCAAATTGATGTCAAAGGTTTTCTGCCAATCTTCTTGTTTGAGGGAAAGTAACTCTCCTCGAGTAGCTTGCCCGACGTTGTTGACTAAAATATGTACCATACCTAGTTCATGAACAACCTTTTCAATGAAGTCTGCAATTTGAGTAGCATCTGTCATGTCACCAGCAAATGTTAGAACAGGCTGTTTTGTGATTGAGGTAATTTCCTCTGCGGTTTGTCTAAGTGCCTCGGATCTTCTAGCTGAAATAGCTACCTTTGCGCCTTCTTGAGAAAGACTGAGCGCAATTGCTTTTCCTAAGCCTTCGCTTGCGCCTGTAATGATGGCTACTTTGTCGTTTAGATTTAGATTCATTAGTCAAGCATAGTGTCTATTTTTGTTTGCGATGTGGCGTGCGGTTTAACTAGTAATTACACGTAATAAGAGACGGATAAAACCCTCTAGGGAGCGTTTATGCTGCCATGTATGAGAATCGTAAAACCAGGAAATAGTACTCACCCAAAACATCCCCCTCCCTTAACTCCCTTAACGACGTGCGCTGAACTATCCGCTTGAAACACCTACTGAGTAGTCCTACTTGCACTACATTGTAGATTACATCTGCTTTTACGGCAAACATCATCCTAAGTATCTGGAAGTGGCGGAGATTCGCGCCTACCTCACACATTTAGCTATCGATAAGTACGTGATAGTTTTAATACAAATAATTTGGGATACGTCAGGGCTTGTTCTCCGTCCTTGAGTATCCTGCCTGAAAACAAACTGTTTGAAGATTCGGCATATTTGACAAAAGTTAGTTTTTCGGAGCTGATCTGAGATGAATAACGCGGTAAGTTTAGGCCGAGCCGAGTTGAGCCGCGCAGACGAGGCCATAAGGCGTGAGTGGTTGGTGACCAACGGTATCGGTGGTTTTGCCTCGGGTACGCTGGCTGGAGCCAACAGCCGCTGTTATCATGCGCTGCTTTTAGCTGCTCTTAGACCACCCTTGGGGCGCACGGTATTGGTGGCCAAGGTTGACGAAGCGGTCAGCTACGGTGCTCAGGATTATCCCCTGAGTAGCAGTGAATACACCGATGGGCGGCTGGCTCCAGAGGGATACAAACATCTCGAATCGTTTGAACTTGAGGGGCTTATCCCGAGCTCGAGCTATAGTTTTGCCGATGCCCGGCTGGAAAAACGCATCTTTATGGCCCAGGGTGAAAACACGACCTACCTGACTTATACGCTTAGTCGTGCCAGTGAACCGTTAAAGCTGAACCTGACGCCACTTTGCACCTATCGTGACTATCACAGTGAGGGTTTTTTAGGAAACACCATCAGAGCAAAGGAAATACCGGGGGGTGTGGAGCTTGATGCCGGTGAAGGACGCCGACCATACCGATTGTTGCTGGATAAAGGCAGCTTTGAGCCCCAGGAATGTTGGACGGAAATATTGCATCACCGAGTCGAGGCCTTTCGCGGCTTGCCCGACGAAGAGCGGCTCTTTCAGCCCGGAACGTTTGTAGTGGAGCTTAAGCCCGGTGAGACGGTTACTCTTATCTGCACTACTGAAAGGCTTGCAGCCCATAGTGCTAATAAAGCCCTTGAGCAGGAGCGGGAACGCCAGCGGCGACTGATTGCCGATCTGCCCGCAATCACTCCGGTCTGGATTCGGCAATTGGTTTTGGTCGCCGATCAGTTTATTGTGCAGCGCGGAAAGGGCAAGAGCGTAATTGCCGGTTATCCCTGGTTTACCGATTGGGGCCGCGACACCATGATTGCTTTGCCCGGTCTGGCTTTGGCTACCGGACGTCCGGAGTTAGCGGCCAGCATCTTGCGTACCTTTGCCAAACACATCAGCCAGGGGATGTTACCCAACCGTTTCCCCGACGAGGGCGAGGAGCCTGAATACAATACTGTAGATGCCACGCTCTGGTATTTCGTGGCCATCTATCGGTATTTTTTGTTCACTGGTGATAACCAACTCGTTAAAGAGCTTTATCCAAAACTGTTGGACATTATCAACTGGCATGAGCGCGGCACGCGTTATGGGATTTGTGTGGACCCCGCAGATGATTTGCTTTATGCCGGTGAGCTGGACTTGCAGCTTAGCTGGATGGATGTTAAGGTGAATGATTGGGTAGTCACGCCGCGTACGGGCAAGCCTGTGGAGATAAACGCCCTTTGGCATAGTGCTTTGCAGATAATGAGTGTTTTTGCCAACACCCTGAAAGAAACTGTGACGGCTGCTCAGTTTGATGTCAAAGCTGAGCGTGTGGCAGCAAGCTTCCGGCGGCGTTTCTGGTATGCAGACGGCGGCTATCTCTATGACGTAATTGATGCCCTGGAACTGCCGCATAATGACAGCAGCCTCCGGCCCAACCAGCTTTTTGCCCTGTCGCTGCCTTTTGAGCTCTTAACCACCGAACAGGCCAAATCCGTGCTGGATGTCTGTGCTCGCGAGCTGTATACGACTCAGGGCTTACGCAGCCTCTCGCCTAAACATCCGGATTATCGGGGTCATTATGGCGGTGACCGTTTGACGCGTGATGCTGCCTATCATCAAGGTACGGTTTGGGCTTGGTTGCTGGGGCCGTTTGTGAGCGCTCACTACCGGGTTTATGGTGACGCCGCGCTGGCCTGGTCTTATTTGACTCCGCTATCACATCATTTGCGTGATGTCGGTCTGGGTTCTATCAGCGAGATCTTTGACGGCGACGCGCCTTTTGAACCGCGCGGTTGTTTTGCGCAGGCCTGGAGTGTCGCCGAGGTTTTGCGGGGCTGGCACGAGTTGTACCAAAATGATTTTGTCGCGCCTTAGTCTAAATCCATCTGAGATAATGCAGTCTGCTAAATTGGCTTTAACGCTTAAGGTTTTTACTGTAGGCTTCGGCTCGCCGTTTAAATTCCTCTTCTGAAATCTGCCGTCCGATAAATAGCTCAAGGTCTTCTTCTGCTACGCTTAGACCCCGTTTTTTTAGAGCTGCTTTGAGCTTGTTCTTGCGTAGTTTGTGGCTGTCTTCTCTCACCGAGTCGGAAATGGCCTGGCTTAAGAAGTAGCGGTAGCCAAGATAAATAACCGCCAGCAAAAGGATAATGAGAATCAGTCTAATCACTGCAGTTACTAGTCCGTTTCATTCTGATTGACAGCAAATTTACTGCCTTTATTTCTACTCCCAATTCAGTCTCGACTACGTCGGCAACGCTCGGATGGTATTGACAACTGTCAATACCATCGAAACGCTCTTTACTATGCTACATCTTGCCAGGGGTAGTGGGGTGAAACGGGATGAATGTCTCTTGTTAAGAATATCAACGCTTTCTATGGTTAGGGCAAAGACGGGCACTGCCAGACAAACCTCGGGGGCTAAGAACAGGAGGGAGTTATGAAAAACCGGCCCGGTGACGCCAGTATTAACAGACTCATCAAGGATTTGCGCTATGTGCAGCTTCAGACCGAGCAGCTACTTTATAAGGAAGCCGAAGCCGAGCAGCGCCTGCGTCTAAGCGAGATGCTTAACCACATTGGCAAGGGTTTAGCAGAGGCAGTTGGGATTCGTGAGCAGCTTAGGCGGCAGCGGCCCCCTTGTGGCTCGAGCACAGACAGTGAGATGAGCGCTTAAAAGCAGTGGAGGGGGCACTTATTGCCGAAAGGCTCGAGCCACACGTTCGCTGACATTGGTCAAAATCTCATAGGCAATGGTGCCGCAGAGCCTGGCTAAATCCTCTGCGGTTGGCCCTGTGGGGCCAAACAGCGTAACGCGTTCGCCCACGTTTAAATCCATATCACCAAGGTCAACCATCAGCTGATCCATGCAAACTTTGCCCACTAAGGGTTTGCGCTGACCGCGAACCAGAACCTGCGCCCTGTTGCTGAGCAGGCGCGGATAACCATCGGCATAGCCAAAGCGCACGGTGGCGATGGTGGTTTGCTGCTTAGCCCGCCAACTGGCACCATAAGAAATCGTCGTGCCTGCCTTTACCCGCTTGATGAAAGTTATGGGTGCGCTAAGTGTCATGGCGGGTATTAGCTGAGATTCTAAAGAGGCAATAAAATCACTGGAGTGATAACCGTAAAGACCTATACCGGGGCGCACTAAGTTAAACTGGCTTTCCGGATAGGCAATGATGGCCGCAGAATTAGCGGCATGTTTAAGGGGTACGGCAATTTTATTGTTATCAAGCTCTGCTAAAAAATCATCAAAGGCAGCTATTTGCCGCACTGTAAAATCGCTGTCGTCGTCGGCGCAGGCAAAATGCGTCCAGACGGCTTCCAGTTCAAGATGTCGACTACGGTCTATTGCTTGGGCCAGATTTACGGCCTCTGGCCTGCTAAGCCCCAGCCGACCCATGCCGGTATCCACTTTCAGATGAACTTTGGCAATTTTGCTACTTGCCTGAGCCGCCCTGTTAGCCAACTCCAGACTATGAGCATCGGTAATAGTTAGAGCAATGTCTTGCTCGATAAGTTCGCTTATGTTTTCAAATACCGGACTGAAAATAAGAATATTGCTGGTAATGCCTGCTTGCCGCAACTCCAGGGCTTCTGGACTGGTGGCTACACCCAGCCACCTTACCCCCTGCTGTATCAAATGCCGGGAGACGGCAATGCTGCCGTGACCGTAGGCATTGGCCTTGACGGCGGCCAGCACCTGGGTTTGTGGTTGCAGATATGTTTTTAGGCGGGCCAGATTGTGCGTAATTGCCGCTAAGTTGATTTCTGCTTGGGGCATAACCGACTGTTAACGCGCAGTGCGCTTTTGGCGGCGCTCGAGCCACTTGACCATGCTGGAGGCGGCCAGCGTCAGCGCAATATACAAGATAGCTACGGTGTTAAAAGGCGAAAAGACCTGAAAGGTGGAAGCGGAGAATTCTCTGGTGCGCTGCGTGATGTCCCGCACGGAAATAACCGACAAGAGCGAGGTGTCTTTTAGCATGGCGATGAACTCATTACCCAGCGGCGGGATGACAATGCGCAAGGCTTGCGGCAAGACAATAAAACGGGCGGTTTGCCAGCCGCTTAAACCCAAGCTGCGCGAGGCCTCAACCTGACCCCTGGGAATGGCCTCGATGCCGGCACGGAAAATTTCCGCCATGTAAGCCGCGTAGCCCAAAGAGATGCCGACCACACCCCGGGTCAGCAAAGACATGTTGATAAGTCCGCCGGTGGCATCACGAATAGCGCCTTGCAGCGGAAAACCGACGTAGAGAATGATCACCAGCATGGGAATGCCCCGCATCATGTCGACATAAAGTTCGGCAAAGATAGCCAGCGGATGGTGATTGCTTTGCCAGCCGGCAAAACTCAGCAGCAGGGTGATGACGGCAAAGACCGCCAGCCCCATAGCTGGATTTCTGGCAGCGTCGGGCAGAAAGCTGACGCGCCACAGCAGCGGCAGATCAGCGGGCGCTTGCTCGGTGGGAACAAAGACTGCCGTGACTATGCCTGCCTCGAGCCGTTCAAAGGCAATAGCAACACTGTCAACACCGCGTACGGGGCGAGTCGTGGGCTCTTCGGTGTCGCTGACAAAGCTACCCGCCTTGATAGCATCGCTAAGTCGTGCCGGTGTCCCTTTGACAATAGCTACACGACCACTGGTCTCACCAACTAGGCTGTAATCCAACTTAGGACGGCTAAAGAAAAAAACGCTCAGCGTCGCCATTAATATAGCGGCCAGGCTAAACCACAAAAGCGTTCTTTCGTTTAGCTTTAGGATAAGCAGACTGGCCAGTATTAGCCCCAGAATTGAGGCAACGATATAGGCCAGCACCGCTACGATGATGGTGGTGCTGATGCCGGGAGCGATGAATTTTAGGGCTTGCAGATAATCTTCTGAAGAAACAAAGAGATAAATTACAAAAGGCAGCGCCGACAGCAAGATGAGATAGCTGGGGGTAATTTTGCCAAAGAGCTTTTTGGCACCTTGTGCTGACTGTGTTGAACGCTTCAACTCACTCTCCTTGTGAGCAAAGTTTAACCCAAGCAACCCGGCTAAAACAAAGAAAGAGCCCGGTGATTCCGGGCTCTATTGACTATGAAAAGCTCTACTATTCGCTAAACCACTTAGCTACTAAAGCGTCGAGCGTACCATCGGCTTTGATCATTTCCAGACCGGCATTTAAGGCGTCTACTAGTTCGTCACCTTCAGGAACAACCAGACCCAGCGGATCATCGCCAAAAATGCCGCTGATATTGACAACGACTTCTCCGGCGTATTCCTGTACAAAGGCATCAGCAGCAGTGTTGTCAATGACTACGCCGTCAACGTCACCATTGATAAGTGCCAGCATTGCGGCGTTGAAGGTGTCGTAGAGGCGCACCTTCTCGCGGCCAAAGAGCTCTTCAGCCAATGAGGCGTTGGTGGTGCCGGTTTGTGAACCCACCGTCAAGTCTTCGTTTTTGAAGTCGTCAAGGGTCAGGTCTTCATCTTCGACGCGCACGGTAATCGCCTGGCTGACAACAAGATAAGGGTCAGTGAAGTCCACGATTTGGTCGCGTTCTTCGGTAATGCTGACCCCGGAGACGACCATGTCAAATTCACCGGCGGCAAGTGCGGCAAAGATACCGTCCCAGGCGGTAGTTTGGAATTCGGCCACGCAGTTGATGCGCTCGCAGATGGCATTTAAGACATCGACATCAAAACCGACGATTTCACCGCTTTCACTCACCGTTTCAAAGGGCGGATAGGTGGTGTCGGAACCGACCTTAAGCACTCTCCCGCCGAGGTCGACCTGGGCTAAGCCGAAAGAAAAAACAAGGCTTGCGAGTAGCAACAGCAATTTTTTCATGGTTCTCTCCTTATGAATGTATAACGAATATGCAGTGTGTATAACTACACATCAGAGCATAACCGAAGGCCCGCTATAGACGCAAGACACCATGCGTTTTTTGTACAATATGCAGTCTTTGCTCAGCCCTTAACTGAACCGGCCAACAGACCACGAATAAAGTAGCGGCCCAGCAGAATATAGATTAGTAGGGTGGGTAAGGCGGCTAAGATAGCGCCGGCCATCGGCAGATTCCATTTGACAGCTTCGCCGCCCGCTAAATTGGCCAGGGCCACGGTGATTGGTTGAGAGCTGATGCGGCTTAGCGTCACGGCGAAAAGAAATTCATTCCAGATTTGGGTAAATTGCCAGATGATGACCACTACAAAACCGGAAATCGACAGCGGGAAGATGATGCTGCGGTAGATGCCGAAAAAGCCGGCGCCGTCAATTTTGCCTGCTTCGAGCATTTCATTGGGTATTTCGGCGTAGTAGTTGCGGAAGATCAGAGTGGTGATAGGCAGGCCGTAAACTACGTGTGCTAAGACCAAGCCGCCGATGCTGCCGTATAGGCCGATGCCGCGTAAAAATTGGAAGAGCGGAATCAGGATGCTCTGGTAAGGAATAAACATGCCAAAGAGCATGAGTGGGAAAATGATGTTAGCGCCCCGGAACTGCCATTTGGACAAGACATAGCCGTTCATCGAGCCCAGCAAAGCCGAGAGGATGGTGGCGCTAACAGTCAGGATAAGGCTGTTGAGCAATTTTGGGGCGAAGGCTATCCAGGCCTCGGCAAAGCTTTGCCAGTACCACTTTTCGGGAAGCTGCCAGGTGGTGGCCAGATTGATAGTGGCGGGTTCTTTTAGGCTGGTGACGATAACCAGATAAACGGGCACGAGAAAAAACAGGGTTGTTAGGCCCAGTAGAGAATAGTAGAGCCAGCGCCAGTTGGCCCGGCGGCGTTTAATTGCTACGCTCATCGTTTCACCTCGCTGCGCAGGCTGGTCCACAGATAAGGAATGATCACAGCGGCGACCATGATAAGCAGCACCATGGCGATGGCGGCACCCTTAGAGAACTGATTGCCCCTAAAGGTCGTTAAGTACATCAGCAGTGCGGGTACGTCGGTTGTGGCATTGTCGGCTCCGGCCATGGCAAAAATCAGGTCAAAGATTTTAAGGCTGATGTGACCTAAGATAATCATGGCGGAGAGGGTGATGGGTTGTAGTAGCGGCAAAATGACGTAGCGATAAAGCTGCCATTCACCGGCGCCATCGACACGGGCGGCTTCGCGGAGTTCGCCTGGTATGCCCCTTAAACCAGCTAGATACAGCGCCATGGTATAGCCCGACATCTGCCAGACTGCGGCCATGATGATGCCGATAAACGCCAGGTTAAAGCCGTGAGTTTCTGGGTAGGGGAGCAACTCTACACTGCGTGCGCCACTAAAGGTCCAGGCTAGTACCAATATCAAAGATATGAGGCTGATGATTAACCGCTGCCTTCGGCTTTGCCGGAAGCTGTTAACAGTAATAAGAATAAGAATGGCAGCGACAAGCAGTCCGGTAAAATAGGGTAAATCCTGCCAGTTAAATTGCCAGATTTGCCGACGGCTGGTCAGCCAGCGGAATTGTCCCGGCTCGAGCCCTATGAGCGTGGGCAGCGTATTTAAGCCCCCGCGGGGTTGCAGCAACCAGCGCCAGACCGTGCCGGTAACGATAAACGACAGCGACATGGGGAATAAAAAGATGGTGCGGAAAAAGTTTTCTCCTTTGATGTTTTGGTCCAGCAAAAAGGCCAACAACAGGCCGATACCGAGGCTGCCGGTAATAAAAAAGATAGTAAAAAAGAAGGTGTTTACAAGATCTTGCCTGAATCTAACGTCAATAAAACCAGTAAAGAGTTCACGGTAAACATCGAAACCCACAAACTTGATTTCCGGGTTAATAGCCAAGGCCTGAGCCGGGTTTAAGCCCCAGTCGGTGAGTGAGGTGTAGGCGGTTTGGCCAATAAAGCCGTAAACAAAGATACCCAAGAGAATAATCGAGGGTAGCAGCATCAAAATGGCCGTTATGCGGTCGCGGTTTAGTTTCATGACAATAGAATTGGGGTGACTAAAGCCACCCCAACCAATAGAACCTACTGACCCACGCCCACTTGACTGGCTATCGCCTGCGCGGCGTTAGCGGCAGAGCCAGCATTATTAGAGCTTAGGTAAATCTCTAGGACGGTGGCAAACTGGCTCATGAAGGCTTCTTTGGCGGCGGCACCATGAACCAGGCTACCGACTACGCGGTTTGTCTTCCAGTCGGCGGCAGCCGCTTGCGAGTAAGCATTGTAGCGGCTCAAATCGCTGTCAAAACTCGGCGCAATCGAGCCTTTAAGCGGATTGAAGATGTCCTGACCTTCGACCGAGCCTAAAAGACGCAGCCAGTTTAGGGTATTGTCACGGTTGGCAATTCCTTTGGGCAGGCCAAAGGAATCCGAGAGCATCATAAAGACACCTTCGGTGCCGGGAGACGCCGCCCAACCAAAACCTTCGCCCGGGGTCAGGCCCAGAGTGGTGCTCATATAGCCTGCGGCCCAGTCGCCCATGATGTTAAAGGCGGCCTCGCCACTCACCACGCGGTCGGTGGCCTGCTGCCAGCTCAGACCGGCGGCATCGTCATTAGTGCAAGCCAGAACTTCGCCGAAAGTATCCCAGACTTTTATTAACTTAGGATCGTTAAAGGCCAAGTCGCCGCTCCAGAGCGCGTCCCAGTCATCGGGGCCCAAGACGCCTAAAGCGACCGATTCCCAGAGGTGTTGCTGAGTCCAGTTTTCACCCATGACCAGCGGGGTGACACCCTGTGCCTGGACGCTCGAGCAGCTCGATAAAAATTCATCCCAGGTCGTTGGCACACTTATGCCCAACTCGGCAATCTTAGCAGGGTTGTACCACATGACGTTGGAGCGGTGGATGTTTACCGGAACGCTCCAGATACCATCCTCGGCGCTCAGGAGATCAATCAAACCTGCAGGATATTTCTCAAGCCAGCCCTGTTCTTTGTACAGGAAAGTTAAGTCTTCCATGCGGTCGGCCACGACCCAGGTGCCAATTAGCTCTTGACCGGCATGAACCTGGAAGGAGTCAGGGGGATCGCCGCCGAGCATGCGGGTTTTCAGAACGGCCCTGGCATTGACGCCGGAACCACCCGTGACGGTAGCGTTTTCAACCTCGACATCGGGATACATGCCCTGATACTGGTCAATTAGGGCCTGTAGTGCCGGACCTTCATCGCCCGCCCACCAGGAGAATATTTCCAGTTGACCCTGGGCGGCGGCCAGCGTGAACAGTGAGACAAGAAGTAGAGCTAGTAATCGTTTCATTCTAACCTCGGCTTTCATCTGAAAATCTTTAGTTTGCTTTGAGTTGACAGCAGGACGGCATCTCCAACTACAAAAGATCGCCTCCTTTCACAAAGTTTTTCTGAATTGCACTAGCAGGTTTAAGCATAACGCCGAGCTAAGTGAGATAGGGAGAGACCTTTGTCCCGCTTGGCGTCTGTAGCGCAAGGTCTCGCTTTTTGGAGCAAAGAAGGGTTAAGTAACACCCGGCTAGCGCCTTTTGCTTGTTTTACGGATACAATTAGCAGCGTGGCAAGTATTAGCGAATTGCGTGAGCAGCTAAGAAAACCGCTCGAGCTCGAGCTGCGCAGTGGTTGTCAGGACAATGCCGTGGTTGGTGGCTTAGAGAAACTGCTCGGCACACTGGGCAAGCCCTTTGCCGATATTCGTGAGCTTATGCAGGGCTATGCCGACTTAGCGCCACAGGATCGGGCTTTGCGCATTGATCAGGCGCTTGACCTGCTTGACGCCGATATGCGTTTGCCAGCACAGACTCAAACACAGGCTCAAGATTTAAGTTCAAACGAGCCGCAAGGCAAAGTCAAGGGCGGTGATGCGGTAGAGCTAAGCGTGCTGGATCGTGAACTCACCGAAAAAGTCATTGATCTGGGCGCTCAGGCACCCAGAAAACTTTCGCAAATCGGCTTAAAGAGCTACCGGGATTTGCTCTATCACTATCCCCGGCGCTATGAAGACCGCCGGGTCTTGCCCTATTTTGCCGGACTGCAAGATCAAAACTCGGTTACGGTTGCCGGTGTGATTACCGGACGCAAGGCGGTTAAGAGCCGTCGGGGTATGGTGGTGTTAAGAGCCTTCTTGGAAGATCAACTGGGCGCTAAACTTGCGGCGGTGTGGTTTAACCAGCCCTGGTTGGAAAAACAGCTCTTTCCTGGTCAGCGCATCATTGTTTCGGGCAAGGTAAAGCGGCGTGGCCGTCAAATTGACATTAATGTGGCCCACCACGAGATTGATGACGACAGCGAAACGCTGTCCACTGGGCGCATCGTTGGTGTTTATCCCAGTACCCAAGGACTCAGTCAGGCCTATATCCGCCGGGCGGTTTACCGCTTGCTGGAGGCCATCAAAGTCTTTCCCGATCATTTGCCCAAAAGCGTGCTTCAGCGCTATGAACTCCTTCCCTTTGACATGGCTTTGCGAGAAGTTCACTTCCCCAGTGACGAAAAACTGCTACAAAGAGCGTTGCGTCGCTTAAAGTTCGACGAATTTTTGTTTTTGGAACTGCGCGTGCTCCTAAACCGCGATACTAGCCTGCTGGGCAAACATTTTAAAGTGCGTCAGCCTGATCTTGAGGTCTTTACCGAGAGCTTGCCCTTTAGTTTTACTGCGGCCCAGCAGCGGGCGCTCGACGAAATTTTGGCAGACATGTCCACCCCTCGACAGATGGCCCGGCTGCTCCAGGGTGATGTAGGCTCGGGCAAGACGGCGGTGGCGGCGGCGGCTATTTTTATCGCCATAAAAAACGGCTATCAAGCGGCACTGATGGCTCCTACCGAGATTCTGGCACGTCAGCATTTTCTGAATTTAAGAGAATACCTCTATCCACTGGAGGTCAATATTGAACTCTTAATTGGCGGTATGACCTTAAAAGAGCGCAGCGAGGCTCGAGCCCGACTGCTTTCACAGCAGGTTGACTTAGCGGTGGGTACCCATGCGCTGATTCAGGAAGGCGTGGACTTTCGTGACCTTGGTTTAGCGGTGATTGACGAAGAACACCGTTTTGGTGTGGAGCAGCGGCGCAAGTTGCTGGGCAACTTACCGGATGTGTTGGTGATGAGCGCCACGCCCATCCCGCGCAGTTTGGCGCTGACTTATTATGGCGACCTTGAACTGAGCATTATCGATGAATTGCCGCCCGGACGCAAACCCATCTCCACTCGCTTGGTAAACGATAGCAAACGGCGTGATGTTTACCGTTTTGCCTGGGGGCAGATTAAAGAAAGTAGGCAGGTCTATCTGGTGACGCCGCTGATCGAAGAGAGCGAGGCGCTAAGCGAGATAGTTTCCACCACGCAGATGTTCGAGAACTTAAAAGCGCTCATGCCGCCAGATTGCCGTATTGAAATGCTGCACGGCAAGATGACGGGGACAGAAAAAGACGGGATTATGGAGCGCTTTCGCCGCCATGAATTTGACCTGTTGGTTTCTACGACGGTGATTGAAGTGGGAGTGGATATTCCCAACGCCTCGGTGATGATTATTGAAAATGCCGAACGCTTTGGCCTGTCACAATTGCACCAACTCCGTGGCCGGGTGGGGCGGGGCGAGCACGAGAGCTATTGCATTCTTATTGCCGGTGACCGCAGCAAAAAGACCCAGCACCGCTTAGCGGTTATCGAAAAGTACAGCGACGGCTTTGTCATTGCTGAGAAAGATTTGGAGTTGCGTGGGCCGGGAGAATTGCGTGGGACACGCCAGTCGGGGATGCCGGATTTGATTCTGGGTGATCTGGCACAGGACGGCGACATTATTGAAAAGGCTCGAGCCCTGGCTATAAAGATGCTCGACGCCGACCCCAAACTTGCGGCAGCCTGGGCTAGACGCCTAAAAGAAGAACTGCGTCGCCGCAGCGAGATGTTGGGTTTTCGGGAGATTATCTAAAAAGCGAGGTGTGAGGAGTTGGAGGTAAAGGCGCATTTGTTTACGGCCTAAAGAACTCGTCTTTGCTAGACTAGGGTGTGCGTACCCTATCCCTGGCATTTTTAGCTCTCATATTGCTGTTGGCCGCCTGTGTACCCGCACAACGCAACATAGGTGGGGATGCGGCCCAGACCATGCGGATTAAGCTCGAGCCACTAATCTTTGAATTTGTGCCTGCTCAGACCTCGCTGGGTAAATTTAACCCTCCGGGAGCTGGTTCGGTTATTAACCTAACTGCCGGTTTGAGTGTCAGCAACCCCAACGAGCTTCCTCTAAGGCTTGACACTATTGACTACCAGCTTTTTTTAGGTGAGCAAGCGGCTGTCAGCTCAACATTGTTACCAGCTATAACGTTAGCGCCGGGGGCTACTCAGCAACTTAGCCTCAAGGAATCCATCAGCCTGCAAAACAATCCCGATTTAGTGCGGGCAGTCTCCCAGGCTTTTACTGGCGTGGCCGTGCCACTGCGTCTGGAGGGCAGAGTTAGCTTATCTGCCGAGTCTATTGTGCAAAGACTGCGACATGAAACCGTGGTTAGTGGTGAAGTCTACGCTAGCGAGACAGTAGCACCACCCCTGCTGCGGCTTGATGAAATGCAAAGCGGTGCGTTTTTGCTCGAGCCGGGTGTGCCGGTCTTGCGTGCTGCCATCAGGCTGAGCAACCCCGGCGATATCGGTTATTTCCTCTATGGCACCGACTTGCTGCTACTGCTTGGCGGCCAGCCCCTGGTCTACGGAGATATGATGCCGGTACCGGTACCTGCGAAGGGAACAGGCCGGGCCGAACTACTTTTTTATCCGGATGTCGAAAGACTCAGCTCACAAGCCCGCGACGCTTTGGCCGCAGCCTTTGAAGGCATTCCCACGTCTTTAGAGGTGCAGGGCAATTTGAGCATGGATGTCTTGGGTGTGGGAACCTTTGAAGTGCCGCCCGATTGGGAAGTATTTGGCTTTGTCTCAGCGCTTGATCAGTGATTTAAGGCAAGTAGAAAGTAAAAAGCGGAAAGTAGAAAGTGGTTGGTAGGAGGTAGTTAGAAGAAGCTGGAAAGGGGATTGAGGCGCGGAGAGATAAGCTAGTTCCTCGCTCCACATTCTGTACTCCGGGGTGTTTTCAAAAAGAGACGAGTGGAGTGACCTTGCCCTGGAATTTGTCAATTGTTAACCACTAATTAAAAAGAACTCAGTGGGGGAATGCATGGAAATGCCTTTCCTACCCACCACTCACCACAAACTACCAACTACTAATGACTAACGAGTTGCCACGACAGCACCCCGGTCAGAGATTGCGGTATAGTTCTACGGCATATGGCTCGAATTTTAGTGACCGATACCATCCAATTAGGTGACGCCAGCTATCCGGACATGGAAATTGACTACCGTGCAGGGATAAGCCGCAAGGAACTCTTAGAAATCGTTAACCAGTACGAGGGCATCATCACCCGCAGCCGTACCCAGGTTGATGATGCGCTGATTCAAGCGGCCAGCCAGCTCAAAGTGATTGGCCGTGGCGGGGTTGGCGTTGACAATATCGATCTTGAGGCGGCCAGTAGGCGTGGGGTTTTGGTGTTAAACGCCCCGGAAGCCAACAATGTGTCGGCGGCGGAACTGGCCATTGCCCTCATGCTAAGCGCTGCGCGGGGCGTGAATCGTTCTGATAAGCTGATTCGTCAGGGGGTCTGGGATCGCAAATTTTTAGGTCGTGAACTTAAGGGGTCGCGCTTAGGCATTGTAGGATTAGGGCGTATTGGTTCGCTGGTCAGCCGCCGGGCTAAAGCCCTGGGTATGACGGTCATGGCCTATGACCCCTATATTACCCGGCATCGCGCCGAGGAACTTCAAGTCGAACTTTTTGACAAGCTAGCAGATATGCTTATCAAAGCCGACTTTTTAACGGTGCACACGCCGCTTACCGATGAGACCAAAGGCATGATTGGTACTGCAGAACTCGCCTGCTTGCCGACAGGCGCGGTGGTTGTAAACGCGGCCCGTGGCGGGATTATCGACGAAGAAGCCCTTTTTGCGGCGCTTGATAAGGGCAAGATTTTTGCTGCCGGGATGGATGTCTTTGTGCTCGAGCCGCCTTCGATGGATCATCCGCTTTTAGGCCGTGACGACGTGGTCTTAACGGCTCACTTAGGAGCCAACACGCAAGAAGCGCAGGCCAGGGTGGGCGCGGAGATTCTTAAGCGGACCGTTTTGGCCTTGCGCGGCGACTTTTCGCAGGGCGCGGTCAATGCCCCGGCGCTGGCGCCCGAGGTGATGTCGGCATTGGGTCAGCACCTAAAAGTAGGCGAGGCGCTTGGCAAAATGGCGGCGCAGCTTATTCACGGGCGGGTACGAGAGTTGCAAATCGAGTTCTCGGGCAATTTCCCCAGAGACCCCGACCCGATTGCCGTAGCCGTTACCAAAGGCTTTTTGGAGCCTATTTTGGACGAACCCCCAAATTACATCAACGCTCCGGCGATTGCCAGAGAAAGAGATATCAGGGTCTCAAAGATTCTGGCCTCGCGCAGCCTTGGTTATACGAACCATATCGAAGTTATGGTCCGTAGCAACGAGGGCACGGTTACAGTTGGTGGAACGGTACTCGGACACGAACCGCGTATTGTCAGCATCGATCACTATCCCATCGAGATAAAGCCTAAAGGCGTGATGCTGGTTTGCACCAATTATGATCGGCCCGGGGCCATCGGCAAGGTGGGTACGGTCCTAGGAGATGCCGGTGTTAATATCTCGGGCATGCAGCTCTCGCGAGTAGCCGAAGAGGGGTTAGCTCTTTTTGTGCTGGCGCTCGATGCCACGCCGCCCGAGGCCATTTTGGATATGCTGAGGAACATGGGTGACGTGATTAACAGCCTTAAGATGGTGCGTTTGTAAGGCCTTTTTTGGTTTCTGCAAAGGGGAGATGATGTATAAACCGCGTTTAATGGCCCCAGGACCAGTAGAAGTGCCTCCGCAAGTTTTAGAGGCGTTGGCACGACCAATTATTCACCACCGCACCGAAGTTTTTAAGGAAATTTTTTTGCGGGCCAGGGCCAAACTTGCCAAATTAACGCTCGTTCCCGATGATGTGCTGATACTGACCTCCAGTGGCACGGCGGGCTTTGAAGCGGCGCTTTTGGCTACGGTTCCCCGTGGTGGCAAGGTGCTGGGCATTAACGCCGGGAAGTTTGGTGAACGCTGGGTCAAGCTGGCCGAACGCTATGGTTACGAAGTTGTCTCCATGGAGCTTGAATGGGGTAAAGCGGTTGATCCTGACGAACTTATTAACTTGCTCTCACAGCATCCTGATATTGCAGCGCTGCTGACCACTCATTCAGAGACCTCGACCGGAGTGTTGCACGACGTGGAGCAGATAGCGAAAGTGGCTAGAGAGCTCGTGCCGGAAGCACTTATTCTCGTTGACTGCGTGACCAGTCTCGGTGCTGCCGAACTCAGACCACTCGAGTGGGGTCTGGACGCCGTGGTTTCCGGTAGTCAAAAAGGCGTTATGACACCGCCGGGACTTGCCTTTGTCTGGCTTTCGGAGCGTGCCTGGGCTAAAAGTGATAAGCTCAACCCGACCTTTTATCTGGATTTGCACCAGGAATTGCGGCAGCAACGTCAGGGACAAACGACTTATACCCCGGCGGTCAGTCTGGTTGCCGGGCTTGACGCCGCGCTTGACTTGCTTCTTGAAGAAGGAATTGAGAATGTGTGGGCACGCCGTGATCGTCTCAACCGCACAATCATCACGGCGGCAGAATCGCTGGCTTGTGCGCCATATGCCGAACGCGCTAGTCCTGCCGTGGCTGCCCTAAGAGCCCCTGAAGGTCTAAAAGCTCCCGCAATTGTAAGGGGTTTTGGCAAACGCGGAATGCGTATTGCCGGTGGACAGGATCGCGCCAAACCCGTGCTGTTTCGACCTTCGGTATTGGGCTACGCCGATGCCTACGATGCCCTGACCATCGTGGCGGTTCTAGAAGACGTGTTGCGGGAACTAGGGCAAAACATTCCTTATGGGCAGGCTGTTGCTGTGGCCATGCAAGTTCTTGCCGAAACATAAATGCGCAAACTTCTACTGATCAAGCATGCTATGCCCGAAATAAAGCCGGAAGTAACGGCTAAACTATGGACGCTTAGTGACTTTGGGCGCAAGCAAAGCACGGCTTTGGCCAAGCAGCTTAAACCTTATGAACTTAAAACCATCATTGCCAGCGAGGAGCCCAAGGCCGCCCAAACAGGGGAGATCATCGCCAAGTCTCTAGGTGTAGATTTTTTCTTGGCTCCGGGACTGCTCGAGCATGATCGCAGCGGCGGACCCTTTTTTGCCAGCCCGGCTGAGTTTGAGCAGGCGGTCAAGCAGCTCTTTGCACAGCCCGATTTGCTCACCTGGGGCAATGAGACGGCCTGGCAAGCCAGAGATCGCTTTGCTAAAGCTCTTAAAGGGGTGCTGGGGCAACACCCTAAGGGCAATCTCGCCGTAGTAGCGCATGGCACCGTTATCACTTTGTTGCTTGCCCAGCACAACGATATTGACGCCTTTGAGTTCTGGCGGCGCTTTAAGCTGGCGTCTTTTGTAGAGATCTCCTTGCCTGACTTTAAGCTTTGCGAAGTCAGGGTTCTGGACAAAGAAATGAATTTTGTGCGGCAAGTTTACCGGTAATGAGTTGCTTAATGTTTGAAGTTGCCAATTAAGCTTAATTACCAACCTCATTAGGCTGAGAAATTTGTAGTGCGCCATCATTATTAAGCTCATAGACTTCCTCGGCGGCGGCAATCAGCGCCGGACGGTGCGCCACTACCAGAACCAGGCGTTTTGCTGCTTGCTGTTTGAGTGTCTGTACCAAGACAGCTTCGCTTAGTGCGTCTAAATTAGCGCTGGGTTCGTCTAAAAGCAAAACCTTTGGCTCGCTTAGGAGCGCCCTGGCCACGCTTAAACGCTGACGTTGTCCGCCGGAGAGCCCCGTGCCATCCTCGCTCAAAAGGTAGTCAAGCTGTTCTGGTAGCGCTTTGACCGCCTGACTGAGCTGTACGGCATCGAGTGCTTGCCACAGTTGCACATCAGAATAATCCCGCCCCAGCAGCAGATTATCTCGGATGCTGGCTCTAAACAAACTGCTGTCTTGGGGCACATAGGCAATAATCCGGCGCAAGTCCTGCTCGGCATAGTCTTCTAGTGGTTGTTGACCCAAAAGGATGCGACCCTCGCCGGGTTTTAGTAACCTTAGCAGGAGCTTTAACAAGGTGGATTTGCCGGTGCCGCTGTTTCCGGTTAAGGCGATGAGTCTAGGGCCCTGAAACTTTACCGTGAGCTTATCCAACACCAGTTCCCGCTCATAAGAAAAGGAGAGTTTGTCCAGGCCGATAATGGGAGTTTTGCTGTTCATTAGCAGATGTTCTTTATCTGTTTTTTCTTCATACGCCGTTTTGTGCCGCAATTCATGAAGACGTTTACTGGCGGCCTTCGCCTGTTGCAGTAGCGCATAAGCCTTGGGCAAGAGTTGTGCCGGGGTGGCAATGAGCGCCAGTAGCGTGATATAGGCAGTGACTTCACCAAGACTCATGGCACCGGCCACGATGCTACGGCTCAAGATGAGCAAGAGCACGGCCAGCGCAGCAAAACCCAAAACTTGCGTAAGTGGTGTTTGCAGTCCGGCCCAAAGAGCGCGGCGGCCTTGAGCCTTCTCGGTGTTACGGTTGACCGGGGCCAGACGGCCCAGAAAAAACGCCTCTAAGCCAAAAGCCCTGGCTACTTCCTGCTGTCTTAGACCCTCTTGGATATGCGCACCCACGGCTTCGGTACCGGCTTGGGTTTGGCGTGAGACACGCTCGATGCGCCGACCTGTGGCGCTTAGAGTCAGCAGTAGCGGTAGACTCATAAGCAAGAGATAAAGGGTAGCGGAGCCATTGCTGTAAAAAAGCACGGCTATAATGCCCAGCAGGGTCAGCGACTCCGCGACTAAGCTGCCTAAGCCGAACTGGATATAAAGCTCAATATCTTTAAGATCGGTGAGCAGCCGACTGGCTAGGCCGCCGCTGCTGCTTTGTGGGCCTAGGGTTTGCTTGAGCAAGTTGCGGTAAACACCTTCGCGCCAGCGGGCGCTAACTTGGGCGGCGGTTATGCCAAAAAAAGCATCTTGCGCCCACAGAGACAAAGAACCGGCCACAACGAGCACTGCCCCCAGAGCAAGCACCTGAGGCAGCGCGGTCAACTCACCCCGGACCAACACACGGTCAACCAGCGGCTGAACCAGCAAGGGTACTATAGCCACCCGAAACAGCGCGCCCAGTGCCGCCGTGACCATGCCCGCAAGCGCAAGGCTCGAGCGCGGCAAAAGCAGGGATGGAAAAGAAGGGGCTTTCATCTGTGTCTGTTAAGCAAAATCCCGCATGATGCTTGCCACCATTTTTGCGGCTGCGCCAGGGCGGGGCATGGTTTCTAAAAGTTGCTGTCTTTGTCGGGCCAGTACAGCCGGGTCCGCTAGCATCGTCAAGGTTTGGTCGGCTAGCTCAGCAATCTTGATCTCACCTTTTAGTTCCGTCATCAAATCCTGAGCGCTTAGGCGATTGGGCAGAGAAACAGCCATGCGTGCGGCCAGGTTTTTTACCGCCTGACTCTTTAAGAGTTTGCCGATACCCGGAATATAAGCGAGCCAGTGAGCGGCGTTATCCAGGGGGATAAGTTCGGGTTTGTTAAGCGGCAGAATGACGATGCTGGGAACCCCGGCAATGCCCAGCTCGAGCGTATTGGTGCCTGGGATGGTGACGGCTAAGTCGGCGCTGCACATATGCGCGTAACGTTCTGCTTCGGCTACCAGCTCGAGCTTTGTGCCGTTGGGCGTCAGCACATAATCTCCCTTAAGTTGTCCGGGCAGGCTGTCGGCGGTAGCCATATTTTGACCGGCTATGCCGGCGCTTATAGCTTCTTTGCTGAGCAAACGGCTTACCGGCCAGATAAAGCGTGCTCTAGGCAATTTTTGGCCCAGAGCGTCAGCCAGAGCGATCATAAAGGGAATCAGATGAACGGCAATGCGCTCGCGGCTGCCGGGGATGAGCAGCAGATGCGGCTCTCCTGGGGCTAGAACCGGTGAACTGTGCTCTACGGCGTCGGCTACAAGATTGCCGACGAGCTCGATCCTTTCACTGGGCGCACCCCGTTGGCGCAGCTTGTGCAGCAAACGCTCATCGTGCGCATAGACCTTCTTAAAGCGGACATTCCAGTATGGTTCAAAACTGTAGCGGTAGGTCGGATAAGCCAGCTTGTTACCAAGCCTCAGCGCCATGTTGCTGTTGCCGCCTAAGCTAAGGACAAAACCTTGACTCTCACCAAGCCCTTCAGGAAGGCGATTGCTGCTCAAAAAGCGCATGAAATCCTGAGCGCTGCTTACCACATCTGCGCCAAAGGTTCTGGCAATTTCTGCCTCGTTGCCGTTGGCAAATTGACAGGGGATTAAGCTGATGCTTATTTTAATATTTGGATCGCGGTGTCGTAACTCATTAAGAACGGGCTTGACCCAGGTGTAGAGCTCACCAGGGCCGTTGCTGACCAGAACTGCTTCCATTAAGCAAAACCACAGAGGCCGCGCTTAGATTCGGCCTTGAATTTAAGCATGCTTGTAACGTCCTCACTAGCCTGGGCCAGCTCTGCTAACTGTTGCCAGTCTTGCTGCCTGAAAGCGCGGAAGCCCTTCTCGAGCAAGTCATAACGTTCTCCACGGATACTCCGACGCCTTAGCCCTACCTTATTAAGACGGTAATGTTTGCTGGGGTTGCCCTGCGCTATGCTAAAGGGCAAAACGTCTTTGGCGGCGTAACTTTGCCCGCCGAGCAGAGCATAGGCCCCCACCCGGCAAAACTGATGCAAAAAGGCATAGCTGATAAAAGCATAATCACCAATTTGACAGTGTCCACTCAGCTTGCTGCCAACCAAAGTAGCCTGCTTGCCGATTCGGCCATTATGCGAGACATGCGTATAAGACATGAGCAGGCTGCCGCTACCGACTCGGGTTTCGGCCTCTTCACCGGTGGCGCGGTGCACCGTGGCAAAATCGCGCAAGACCACCTGATCCTCTAAAACGGCGTAGCTCTTTTCGCCTTTAAAGTTGTTATCAAGCGGCTCACCAGCCACGGTGGCATAGGGTCCCAGGCGGCAATTTCGGCCAATGCGACTGCCGCTTTGCAAGATGGTGCCGGCGAGCAGCTCACTGCCACTCTCAACCACCACGTCTTCTTCGATGACGACAAAAGGGCCTACTTTTACATCGGCGGCAACTTGGGCATTGGGGCTGATGATAGCGGAAGGATGAATGGTGCTCGAGCTGCTAAGCATATCTGACTTTAGTTGGCAAAGACAAAGGAAAGTTGCGCCTGTGTAGCCACTTCTTCGCCTACTAAGGCCACGGCCTCAACCTTGCACAGACGCCGCCGGAAGAGCAGGATTTTACCGGTGAGTCTAAGTTGATCGCCAGGGACGACCTTGCGTTTGAATTTGGCCTCCTCGATGCCCGCTAGGTAACCAATCTGACCCGCTGCCAGCTTCTCGCGCACAGCCAAGCCCACCGCGGCGGCCTGTGCCAGCGCTTCGATGATAAGTACGCCGGGCATCACCGGCTCGGCGGGAAAGTGGCCCTGAAAAAACGGTTCGTTATGACTTACATTCTTTAGGCATTCAAAGCGGTCGCCTTCTTGCGAGACAAAAGCGTCCACCAGCAAAAACGGATAGCGATGCGGCAAGATTGCGTGGATATCGACAGCGTTCATGACGGTAGTTTACCCTAACAGTTAAAAACGGCGCTTTAGACTAGTGAAGGAACCAGTGGCGCAGCGCTTTGCGACTTCAGTTGGGCTATTAGGCGCGTGGCCAGCTCGAGCGAACGCAAATCATCATCCAGAGTGCCAATCGGGGGGGTGTTGCGCTTGATGCGCCCCAGGAAGTGCTCGAGCTCCTTGCTTAAGGGATTGTCCTCGTGCACTACTGTGCGATCCATCTGCACATGATTGTTACCTGAAGGATCATTAATCGGTCGGTAGATACCGACCTCGGTATGCGGCTCTTTGGCAAAATCAAGTCTCAGCGTCTGTTGTGTTTCGGCCACCACCAGGGTGCGTTCGGCATCCGGAGCGACGCGGCTGGCTAGAAACCGGGCGATACAACCGTTCTCAAAGACGATTTGCGCGGCTGCCACATCCTCAAAAGGACTACCGTTGAGAATATGCCCGGCGACGCTGGTGTCGCGAACTTCGCTTTGGACCAAGCCCAGCACGATGTCGATGTCGTGAATCATCAAGTCAAGTATGACCCCGACATCCTTGATGCGGGCCTTGGGGCTGAGCCGCCGCGCCTCGAGCAGATAAGGCTGCTGGATGTGTTCGCTTAAAAGCTGCACGGCGCTGTAAAAACGTGTGATATGCCCTACCTGCAACACCAGGCCCAAACGGCGGCTTATTTCGGCTAATTGCTGCGCGTGCGCGACACTGGTGGCAACGGGTTTTTCCACTAAGACATGAATACCTGCTTCTAAAAGCTCTTTGGCCAACTCAAAGTGAGTGCTGGTCGGCGCGGCTAAGCTGACCGCTTCGATCCGCTCACGCTTTAGCATGGTTGTGGTGTCCGAGTAAACGGGACGGGCGTGACGCGTTACGGCCTCGGCGCGGCGACGTTTGTCAGGGTCTACTATCGCCACTAAGTTGGCGTCCGGTAGCGCGGCATAAATTTTGGCATGGTGTTTACCCATGACGCCATAGCCGACAACGGCGACGTTTATCTGCCTCATTGTGCGCTGCTCGTCATGCTGGTGGTTAAAGCAGAAGGTTGCTGTGCAAGCAACTCCCGCATAAATTCAATGTGGGTGCTGTGCGAGCCACGTTCGATGCTTAACTCCCCGCTAAGCGGACGGCCCAATAAAAACAAGTCGCCAATAGCGTCGAGGGCTTTGTGCCTTACCGGTTCGTCAGGATAGTGCAAGGTTTGGACCGCCTCCTCATCGTCAAAAACAATAGCATTTTCTAAGCTGGCTGCGGTTGCCAAACCCTGGGCGCGCAGTGTATTAAGCTCTCCTAAAAAGCCAAAGGTCCGGGCGGCTAAGAGTTGCTGAAAATCACCCGGTTCTCCGGACCACTGTTGTTTGCCGATGGCTGGGTGTTTAAAGTCGATACTTACCTTTAGCGATAGGGGCGCGGCTGTGGGTTTAAGTGAGAGGCGGCTCTCTCTCATGATCAAAGTAAAGGGTTCGGCCGGCTGCCAGCTAGGTGGCATTGGCGGTGCTTGGCCCAGCGTGTTGATGATTTCAAACCAGGAAATCGCCGAACCGTCAAGAATGGGTAGCTCGTCGGCATTGACCTCTATGACCAGATTTTTCCACCAGCCAGCGACATAAAGGGCGGCCAGCAAGTGCTCGACTAAACTGACCCGCGCGCTGTCGGTGCCCAGCGTGGTGCAGCGTTTTGTTTCCACGACTTGTTCTAAACGTGCAAGAATCTCGGTTTTGCCACGGCGAAAGCGAACGGCACCTTCGCTCGGATGAAGATGCACCCGGCAAGGAGCACCGCTGTGTAAACCATAACCGCTAATCATGCTTATTGGCTCCTTTTACAAACTGCCAGATTTGCTCGAGCTTGCTCACTAAATAGCGTTTGCGCATCCACTTTTTAAAGGGTTCAGCCGGATAACCTCCCCAGACTTCTCCGGCAGGGATGTTTTTTGAGACACCGGCCTGGGCGATGATTTGCGCGCCGTCGCCAACCACAAGATGATCGGCCAGGCCTGCGCCGCCGCCTACTTGTACGTTATTACCCAGCACGGTACTACCGGCAATGCCTACCAGGCCAGCAATAAGGCAATCGCTGCCAATTTGCACGTTGTGACCAATCTGACAAAGATTGTCGATTTTGGTGCGCGCACCAATCTTGGTGGCGTTTAGCGTGCCGCGATCTACACAGCTATTAGCGCCGATTTCCACGTCGTCGGCTATGACCACGCTGCCCAGATGATGAATTTTTATGGCTTTTTGCTTGTTTAGGGCATAGCCAAAGCCGTCGCTGCCGATTACCACACCACTGTGCAAGATGACGCCCGAGCCTAGCTCTACCCCGTCATAGATAGTGACGTTGGCGTGCAGCACACAGTCCTTACCCATGCTGACCCCCTGGCCGATGACACAACCCGGTGCAATGAAACTACGGTCGCCAATAACGCTATCAGCGCCGATGATGGCGCCTGGGGCTATATTTACGTCACGACCAATTTTAACGCTGGGGTCAATTTGTGCCTGCGGGCTGACGGTTGCCGACGTGCCAAACTCAGGAGCAAAGATAGCGCTGAGTTTTGCTAAGGCTAAGCGCGTGTCGCCAACCTGGATATGCGGCTGGGAACTCTCTGTTTTGAGGCTTTCAGGGATGATAAGAGCACTGATAGGCGCGTGCTCGAGCGCGGCAATTTGCTCATAATTGTTAACAACTACAACCGTTCCCTGGCGTGGCTGCTGAAACGAACTCAGACCGGTGACTGGTCTCGCTTCGCCCTCTAAGTGGCCATTTAGGAGAGTGGCAAGTTCTAGGCTGTTGTAGGCTTTATTCATTGTTGTCTTCCTGCTCTGCTGTAGTTTGCTTTTCCGGGGCCTCGCCTGGCTCCGGATTGTTATCTATACCGGAGACCGTAACAGACAGTAGCTCTGAACCGCTAATGGGATAGGGTAGAGCCAGACGTTCTAAGCGCCGATACTTGCCGTCTACAAAAGTCTCTACCACCAGTTCGCTGGCCTGTACCTGCTCTTCTAAGCTCAGCAGCAACTCTGCAAAAGACAGTATGGGTTCTTTGCGGGCATTGTCATCTTCACCTTTTGCTTCGGGCTCGAACCCACCACGAATAGTCAGTTTAAGTTCACCGCTGATATCCTCGGCTAAGGGTATCTGGATGGTCTTAACGACGGGTTCTGCGCGATAGGGTTGTAGCCGCACGTAAAGACTGAGGGTATCGCCTGCCGTTAAGTTATCGTTTTCGGCGACCACCTCGACAACTTCGGCATAGCGCAAGTTATCCTGATAGCTGATATTTAAGTTAAGACGTGTAATTTCCGGCTTAGCAAAGTTGTTGTCGGCCAAAATAGCCAGCGGAGCCGCCGCCACCCGGGCAATTGCCGTGGCAATGTCAGCTGGGTCATAGACCTGCTCGAGCACGCGCACGGTGTCGCCATCGCTCAAGCTAATTTCCCAGGCGAGTTCGGCGCTGCCGCCACTGCGCCCCTCTAGGTTTTCATCCAGCGCCTCTAGACTGGCCGCTGCTAATAAAGGCGCATAATAGCGCTCGTCGTTGCTAAGCTCAAAACGCTTGGTTTCACTGCCCTTAGGGCCGTTGATAGTTAAAGCCACCGGGAGAAAATCCGGTGTTTGTTCGAGGTTGCCACTGACGGCATAGGGCCGGTCCTGGTTGATATTGCCTAAGACACGTTGACCGTTGTTGGCCAGCTTAAAGGGCACTACTTTGTTTGCCACGATATAGGAGATATAAGCGGGTGCCAGTGCAAACGATACCGCTCCTTGGCCCAGCAGGGGATGACCAAAAGCCAGAATTTTATCGTTTTCTACAGTAGTTACCGTGCCAACTGCGGCAATGGTGATGTCGCCGCGTACCATTTGCACGCTAATGGCACTGCCCGGCTCGAGCACATAATCATTATCAAAAGCAGAGCTGACGCCACCGGCTTGTACAGGGAAAGGCTCTGTGGGGCCGCCGCTAAAAAGTTCCGCAAGACTTTCGCTGGCTCGAGCGGAAAGACCGGAAAACAGCAGCGGGGTGCGCACCGCTACGGCCTCTGAGCGGGGCCAACGTTCCAAACCAAAAGGACTGAGCTTGGTCGTTGAAAATGCCTGGTTGCGGCGCATAACTTCGATGGGTGTAACTAAAGCCAGACGAAAATCACTGTTGGGAAAGGTATAACCAATGGCGCCCAAAAGAGCGTCTTCGCCTTGCAGGGGTAGATAGACCGGGCTGCCACTCATGCCTGCCGCCACGCCGCCAAACTGCTCGATAAACTCTCCGCTGACCTCAATTAGTACCAGCGGAAAGCCTAAACCGTCATCGTTTTGCAGGGCCAATACCTCAACATCAAAACTCTTAAGCACATTACCCGGCCCGGCGGTGACGGCATAGCCTTTTTGACCGGGTGTAAGCTGCTCAAGCGGATAGCTTTGTTGCCCTAAAGCAAAGCCTGCTAAGCTCAGGATGACGAAAAGCCAGTAATAATGCAGCGCCCCTTTCATATGCTTGCCTTGTTGCCCCTTACGCTGTCTTGTGGCATGATTCTGATTTTACCCCCTGGCCTGGCCCTGCGAGGTTTTTGACTGCTCTAACGCCGTAAAAAGGTATCGGAAATAAGCGCGTCTTGCAGCACCCGCATCATGTCAAGTGCTTGCCCGGTGCCCAGCGCCACACATTCGGTAGCGTTTTCGGCCACTGCCACGGGAATACCGGTAGTCTGACGCAGCAACTCATCAAAGTTTCTTAAAAGCGAGCCGCCTCCGGTCATGATGATGCCCCGGTCAATGACATCGGAGACAAGCTCCGGTGGTGCCAGCTCGAGCACGCGGCGCACGCCGTCGGCAATTTTTTGTAGCGGTTCTTTAAGTGCTTCAACCACATCTTCGGTATTTACCGAAATGGTTTTGGGCAAGCCGTTTATCAGGTCACGACCACGGACTTCGATCTCACGAATATCATCGGGGCTGGTGACGATGGCGGCACCCACCTTCATCTTGACTTCCTCGGCGGTGCGGTCACCAATAAGCAGATTTTCCTTGTGTCGGATATAGCGAATAATTGACTCGTCAAACTCGTTGCCGGCGATGCGTAGAGATTCGGAAACGACAATACCGCCCAAGCTGATAATAGCCACATCCATGGTGCCGCCGCCAATATCTACGATCATTGAGCCGGTAGGTTCGGCGATGTTGACACCGGCGCCAATAGCCGCCGCTAACGGTTCCTCAATCAAGAAGGCCTTGCGAGCCCCGACTTCGCGGGTGGCCTGCAAGACCGCACGTTTTTCAACCTCGGTGACGCCCGAAGGTACGCAGACCATGATATGCGGTTTGAAAAATCGGCCAGGACCGGTGATCACCTTCTTGACAAAAACCTTGAGCATTTTCTCAGTCAGGTCATAGTCGGCAATCACGCCGTCGCGCATAGGCCTGACCGCCACAATATTGCCCGGGGTGCGCCCCAGCATTCGATAGGCCTCGTCACCCACCGCCTTTACCTCACCGGTATCACGCACCATTGCAATGACTGAGGGTTCACGCAACATGATTCCTTGACCTTTTACATAGATGAGGACGGTTGCCGTTCCTAAGTCCACGCCGATTTCTTGCCACAATTTGAACACGGTTTTATTCTCCCGAGAATAAGTTTTCACTAATTAAGCGCACGCCAAGCACGGCGCGGATGCAACTAGCGCAGTATACCGTTTGTTTATGGTCAACACCAGTAGAATAAAGCGAGGACTTTTCTTTGTTGCCGTAACTTGTAAAATTGCCCGTTACCAGCGGTTATCTTAGGGGCAACCGTTTGCGGAATAAAAAATTATAATCCGTTTCATTCTCTCTGACAGTAGACTTAACGCCTAATTTTCTACTCTTAAGTCAGCCTTGACTATGTCGGCAGCTGTTCGGGTGGTATTGACAACGGCCAACACTACCGAAACGCTCTTTAAACATTGCTAGTGCTGTGTAAGAAAGGACGTGCACTTAATGATTAAGTTTTATCCAATCCTGATAATGATAGCCACTTTTTCTTTTGGCTACGCCGCGGCGCACAGTTTTAACGTGGCGTTGCTCATCAGTCCAGACGCTTTGTCTGCAGCCGAGGAAAGTCAAATACGCCGTGGTTTTAACTTAGCTACCCAAGAGCGAGACGGCCACCCGAATGAAACTTCCAACGGTCATCTTGGCGGTCTTGACGTTTATATCTACACAGTTGACCTCAAGGATGACAGCGTAGCAGCTATCCAAGAGCTCCTTAACCAAGAGAACATAGACATCATGGTGGCAGTCGGTTCGGAACCGTGGCTAGATAACGTGCGCTTACTTATCACTAACACAGAGACGGTTTTACTCACTAGAACACCCTTGTCATCCACTTCACTAGAGAGTGTCGAGCTAGAGCCTATTAAGACTTTTATAGCTAGCTATAGCGAGGCATATGGGGAGAGGCCTTCTGTCTATGCGGTGCTAGGTTATAACGTGGCCAGACGGATTGACGCGGCTGTTCGTTCCCTTGCGGGGGTTGGGGACAAGTCGGTGCTCGAGCAAGCCCTGATGGAAACTGAAAAGGTGTTGGACTGGTAATAGAACAGGCTTGTCATCACAGATAAAGCGGCGTTAGCGGCCCTTTGTCGGGTATTAAAGCTTGCCGGGCAAGATAGCCGGCATCCGGCGCGGCATCCTCAAAAAAGGGCAGCGCGGGATAGCGCTCCTGCAAAACTTCTTTAGGGAGCTTCATGACCTCGGTCTCAGGTTTAACCATATTTCCCCGCTGAAAAAAGACTCCGGCATAGACGTTGCCCCGCCGGGCGTCGAGGGTAATAACGCCCCTGGGCTGAGCTTCGCTGAGTTGCCTAGCGGCAATTGCCGCTAGGCTGCTGCCACCTTGCACCGGGATGGACAAGCCTTTAGCCAAACCTTTGGCGGTAGCGACGCCAACGCGCAGACCGGTATAAGAACCCGGCCCTATGCCCACGCCGATACCTTTAAGTTCCCTGCGCTTGATACCACTGCGATTTAAGAGTGTATCCAACTCCGTGATGATGCGTTTGGCGTGGTCACGGCCTACACTCTCACAGAACTCGGCCAGAATGCCGTCTTGCGACCATAATGCCAGAGCCAGGTAGCTGCTGGCGCTGTCGATTCCTAAATAAACCTGTGCTTTGGCTTCCATCCGCTACATCATAAAGGTAGTCGTCTATTCTTTGGTTAGTAGTGAGTAGTTGGTGGTTTGTAGTGAGTGGTGGGTGGAAAAACCTTTCCATGCATTCCCCCACTGAGTTCTTTTTGAGCGTTAGCAGTTAAAAAGCAGCAAATTCCAGTTGTCTGATTCTTGCCATAGAAGACCCCGAGTTTCTATCTTCTACTAACCACTTTATTACTTTCCCCTTTTTACTTTCCCCTTTTTACTTTCCCCTTCTATTTTATTCTTGCGTCCCGGCAAAAGATCGCGCCCGTTTTTTAGCAAGCGGGCCCGGCGCATGTTGTTCTTAAATTCAAGCTCGAGCACTAACGCTTCAGGATAATGCTTTTGCAGTTCTTCGCCCCATTCCACTACCACCAGACGAGCGCGATCCAAATAGTCTTCTAAGCCCAGGTTCAGCAGGGCCTCTATCGAGGGCAGTCGGTAGGCATCGATGTGCACCAGTAAACCCCGGGGCGTCGGGTACTCGTGAATCAGGGTATAGCTGGGGCTGCTGATATGCGCTTTGCTGCCCAGCTCGAGCCCTAGTTGCTGAGTTAAGGTGGTCTTGCCCGCCCCTAAGGGCCCGCTTAAAATTAGCAGCGCGTTTAAAGGGACAAGCTCAAGAATCATGGCTGCTAAGCGCCGGGTGTCTTTAAGCGAGTTTAAGTCCACTGAGCAAACCGCGCAGGCGGGGTAAATCCTCTCTTAGGTTTTGTAAAACAGCGCCGAAAATGACCGGGTTACCGAGAATGAACACCAGGCGGTATTGCGGCATTGGCCAGATGGTGGTGATGAAATGACCAGGGGTTTCCACCGTCATAAGACGCATATCTCCCAGCTTAAGTTCCTTGCTTAAATTCCGGTTGTCGTGCTCGAGCTTTTCCAGCGTATCATTTAGTTTTACCGGCTCGAGCTTTAGACGCCCGGCTACCAGTTCTCCGCTACTGCTGAACATAGCTGCGCCACTTAGGCCGTCTTGGGCCAAATAGTCCTCTAGCCAGCTATTAAACTCTGCGCTTTTGCTCTTTTGCTCATACAGGGGCGGAGTTTCGCCAGCTGAAGGTTCTGATTTCAGCACTTGTTTAGTTTCGCCGGGGCCAGTTGAAAAAATCCCTAAGATATCGTCTAAGACATTCTTGCTTACCAGTTGATTGGCGATGGAGCGAGTGGCTTCAAATTGTTCTTTAAGGGTCTCTATTAGGCCTTCTGCCTTAGTTAAAGATGCTTCAAGTTGACTTTGCACCACGGGGGAGACCTTGTAAAAGACTTCCCGCTGACTTTCCAGATGACCTAAGATGCGTTTAACGATCGCGGCATCCTCGTTGTTGAGTTTGCTTATTGGTTCAAAAGCTTTTTTAGCGGCGTCCAACCGGGGCTCAAAATCAGCGGCACGGCGCGTTACCGTATCGCGGATGTTATTTAAGAGTAGCCAACCCTGACTCAGATTTTCGACCGGCAGTTCCTGATCGACCAACTTTCTTGCTGCGGCTAATAGCTCATTAAGCCGAACAACATTATCACTGTCCAGCCCTTGATAAGGACGAAGTTCGCTTTCCAACTGGTGTAGCTCGGCGATTTGTTCGCTGCGTTGCACCTCCGATTCCTGCTGTTTTAGCGCAGTCTCAGTTGCTGCGGCTTGTTCTGACCCAGTGGCAAGTTCGACCTCCCTTTCACGGGTAAAGCGGTAAAGATCGCGTAAATATTGCACATCGGTGTATGCCGGTATGGTTGTTTCTAAGATACCCAGCGATACCTGTAAGGCTAAACTCAGCTCGTCGTTGTCTATCCGGGTATCCATAGCATTTAATTGGCGCTGAATTTCACGCAGCTCGAGCTGCAATTCCCGGCGTAAATCTCCTTGTGCCTGCACTAAGTGCTCGCGTAGTTGCCCTAAAGCTTCTCCTAAAGAAGTCTGTCGGTCCAGAGTTTCTCTTTGCTGCACAAACTGCGCGTTTAATTCGGGTTTATAGTTAAGCAAGTTGTTAAATTCAGTTGCCAAATCTGCTAAGTCGCGGCGTTCGCTTTCAATGTCAATCAGCAGCAAACGGGCGCTGATTTCGGGGGAAAGTTCGGCGGTATCTATATTAAAGGGGCTGTTTTCAGCGTTGTCAATTTCAAGCAGGCCATCGGTTTCGATGTTAACCGCCGTACTGCTGGGCATTTCTTGCAAACGGCGATCATCGACCACAACGCTTGATTCTAAAAGCTTGCGCAAATCGGTGGCGATTTTGCGTGCCCGTTCGACTTCGGCGGGGGCCAACTGACGATTGTGCTGGGCGCTACGAATCTGTCCGGTGAGATTCTCTAAGCGACGCACTTTCGGCCCGCCCAGTCTCTTGACCTGTGCAAAGGCAGCTTCCAGTTCGCTGAGATCACGAGCTTGTGTGACCAGTTGATCTTCCAGTTTTTGCTCGAGCTCTTTGAGTTGTTTCCGGGCACTAACAAGCAGCTTATGCGCATCATGCCCGGCTTCTTGCTCGGCTTCAAGCAGCTTTAACTGTGAGCGCAGTTTTTGTGTTTCCGGCCATTCAAAGTAAAGATTAAAAGGTCTCAAGGCAGCCCGTAACTCATTTAGAGCACGGTTTTGCTGCTCAAGTGAGAACTCTTCTGACTTAGCTAGCTTTTGGGGCTCAATTGCTTTTAACTTCTCTACTATGTCTTTAACGACCTCTTTGGCCTGGGCCGAAGGCAAGGTAGCCTGGAGCTGACGGTAAATTTGCGACTTGAGGATATTTTCAATATCGCGCAAGTTAACGTCATCAGGCCCTTTGCCAATTTGCTTAAGCCCCTGCTGCAACGATCTGGAGACGACACGCGGTGACAGTAGAGCTTCGAGTTCTTCAACGGCCTTTTGATAAACCGGGTTTGTCACCTGGCCTCCTTGCTGTGGTTATAGCCCGCTTCATTCTTGTTGACAGTATACTGACCGCCTTTATTTCTTTTATTTCTACTCGCCAGTCAGTCTTGATAGCGTCGGCAGTTAGTTGCTTGGATGTTATTGACAACCGTCAATAACATCGAAACGTTCCCTATGGTTGCTGTTTGGCCTTGTCATGACCCGAATCAAAACACTGGTCCAAACGCTAAAACTCTTCGTCCCAGTCTACCGCTGTGCTGGGGTCCAAATCGGTGGTGGTGTTGCCCGTTGCTGCACTAGCTGCCGCTGTGGTCGGCTGGCTTGTCCGCCTGCCCAAAAGACCAAACTGGACGCAAATGCCGTAGAGCCCCACACTGGCAAAGATGATGGCTATGGCGGTTATAAGCACCCATACCACCTGGGTGATGCTGTTTTGGAACATGGAAAAACTGGCCAGTGCATTAAAGGCGTCGATATTGCTCAGTTCGGCAGTCAGCGAACCCAGGAAGCTAAGACCTTCGTAGATTATTGGCAACAAGAGCAAAAACAGCGAGGCGCCGATCCACTGCCAGTTACGATTACCGCCGCCAAAGGCGAGGTTTAAAAGGCGTAGCGGCAAAAACGCCAGAAGGGCCAGCAAAATCATCAGGGTCAAGCGAGGCAGACCGGCCCAGTAGAGATTGGTGGTGATGCTGGCCCTGTGCAGTGCCGCGGGGCTGCCGCCCTGCAAAATAGTCGAGATGCTGTCAATATGTCCCATCAGCGCAACGATGTCTGACGACCTTAAGGCCAGATTGTTTTTAAGACTGTCAAGCAAGCGGGTGGTGGTGCTGTGTACCGCGGCGTCTTGCTGGCTGACAATTGGCGCTAAGAAACGCTGATACGTATCGCCTAAATCGTCTATAAGCTTTCGTGCATTGGCCTGGTCATTTAGCTCCAGAGCGCTAAGGGCTCGAGCGCTGGTAGCAAAGAGCTCGTCAACGACCTCATTGGTGCCGTTAAAGCCATTATCCAGATAGTCGTTACTCAGATTGCTCAACACGGCGGGGCTCAGCCGGTAAGGTGCTAAAGATGCTTCTAAGTCGGCCAGCGCTTCACTGCGCGGGTCGATTATCGTGGTGGGAGCAGGGTCGACGGAGGTAGCGGCTGCTTCCGCTAGTGGTTCTAAAGGTGTTGGCGGTGGGCTTGTCACGGCCTCCGGACTTTCCGGACTTGTGGCGCTAACTTGCTCATCTGCCGCCGTAACGTCTGTAGGTGTCTGTGCAACGCCGCTTGCCGGACTCTCCGGCGCAGGGCTCGGCAAACTTGGCGCCACTGTAGCGGTTTCTGCGACGGTTTTAGGTTCGACCACTGCCGCAGTATCAATCTGGGTCAGTTTGAGCATTTGCTCATCAATAACTTGCAACTGGGCCGCAAAGCCTTCATTGTCGTTGGCAACCAGCGCATTGATGGCCGTTACAAAACTTTCTACTGCGGTTTCGTCGATTCGTGGCGAGTCCTGAATTGGAATAAAAGCGCCGTAAGCTAAAGCCAGCGTGCGGTAGGCCGCAAATTGATCTGTGGCAGCCTGGCTGCCCGCTGTCGCCAAACGGTCCCGAATAGTCTGGGCGACACCGGATTCAAAGACAAGCTGCAACTGATTTCTTGACAACGGCCGAGTCAGTGAGGCGATGGCTGTTTCTGACAGACCCATATCACTGGCGATTTGAGTCAGGCGGGCTTGTGCCAAAGCTGCATCTCCTGCGCTAGCGGCGCGCAAAGCCGCTTCATAGACGAGGCGCTGGAAGCCACCCTTTAGCGCGGCAACTTGTACGGCAAGGTCGGTCTCGCTGCGATTGAGAATGGCTTCGCGGGCTCTCTCAAAAGTGCTTTCCATACCACTAATTAGGCTGTCGCTGGTAGTTTCCTCGGCCAGTGTGCCCAGCCGAGCCGCCGCACGGTCTAAGTTTTCCAAGCTTTGAACGCTGGCTTCGGCAAGCGAGCTGACGCTGCCGTTAAGGTTTTCTATGACCAGGACATAGCGTTCTAAAAAGGCGTCCTGAGTTTGTGCAAAAGCTACACCCAAACTCAGCATGATGGCTAAGGCTAGCTTAACTAGACCGTGATTCATAACTCCTCCTTGAGCATTGATAAAGCCGCAAAGATCGCCCCGATGTTAAGCTCAGGGTTACCGACAACCATAATTGTGTCTTGCCCGAGGGGCAAGAGAAAAAGCTGCCCCCGACTGTGGCCCAGATAATACGAGCGCAAATGACCACTTTTGCCGAGCAATTTTAGGCCGAGCGCGCCATAGCGCGACAAAGCCTCAAGGTTCAGGCCTGAACCACGCGAAGCAATAATTTCACCATTGGTTTTTATCGCTGCTACCAGCTTGACCTCTTCGATTTGCGCAAAGCGTAAGATGGCGTCTTCCAGTTGCGAAGCTGTCAGCGCTGGTTTCACATCATCCGGCTCGGTAATAGCGACAGCCAAGGCGCTTGCTGGTGCAGATGTTTCCCGTTTCGTAACTGCGACATCCGGCAGCGGTTCTGCTGGAATTTCGTCAACAAAGACATCGGGTTGAACCAGGTCTGGTTCTTGCTTGGCCATCGAAAACAGCGCTGGGTGCGCCACAACGACATCATGATCGTCTTCGAGTTCATAGCTGGGATTTGTCCGGGGTTTGTTGACAGCATCTTCTACTGGAGAAACTTCACTAGCTTTCAGAGTTTGCTCGGTTTTTGCGTGCAAAGCAGGGTCATCATTGGTATTAGCAAGCGTCTTAATGGTTGTTGCCAGATGTCGCAGGTTGCGCTGTAAGCCTTTGCGGGGCAAGACGGCCTCTAGCTCAACCAGCACCGGACCCAATAATAATTGGCTCATCAGCATAGCGTCGATGGTATCAGACGATTGGCCTTCGGCGCTCAGAGCCTTATTTAGTACATGGGTGGCGGCTCGAGCCGAAACCATAGCCGCCAGTCCGTCATGGGTTCTTAGGTAGATATCGTTAGCCATAGTTAAGCCGTTGCCTTAACACCCTCTTTATCGAAGGTGTCCCAAATTGTGTGTATTGAAACTGTCAAACAGCGTCTGTTACGCGGTTCATAAACTGTCATGCACAATTTGTGGTACACCGCCTCTTTATCTGTAATACTCACCTTCTTATCATAACCCTCTGTCACTGCGCATCTGTCATTAAAAACGCCTGCTAAAATTCTTTACCGGCTACTCCTAATTTTGCTGCTCGAGCTTCTGCTGTTAACAAAGTTGCTGGCAAAGCCAAACGCTCCTAGCAGAGTCGTTATAATCTCCAGAATAGGTTGTTATTGGGCGCAAGCGTGTGAAAAATTCGCAAGTTCTCAGATTTTTGCCATAATTGGCTGACAGTCGCAAGACCGGCTGTTCAAAGCGTGTCTCCAGCGCTGCTTACTCCCTTGACCCAGGCCGTATTTTTATCGCTAACTTCATATTTCCATACGGGCAGGAGTTCTTTGCTGCGGTCAATACCGGCATGACAGGCTTCTAAGGCTTCGTGGCGATGTTGTGAAGAGATAAAGATAGCAATAGAAACCTCACCGGGTTTAAGCCTGCCCAAGCGGTGGGCAATGACAATTTTGCCAAGACTATAGTTAGCTCGCAGTTCCTTGGTAATTATTTCCATTTGCTTAAAAATCATTGCTTCGTAGCCCTGATAATCGATATAAACTATGTCTTGCCCGGCGTTTGGCGAGCGCACCGTACCCAGAAAACTGGCGATAGCGCCATACTGAGGCGCGGCTACATTTTGCTGATAAGTTTCTAGCTCAAGCGGCTCCTGGCTGACAAAAAACCGATCTGCATCATCTGCCGAACCTCCAGCGACAGGGGGCAAGAAGGCCAGCGTATCACCGTCTTGTACGGTCTGCTCGGGCGAGGCGTAGTGTTCGTTGATAGCGCAAAGAGCCCCTTTGAGCTTTAGATTCGGGTGATTTGCTTCGAGTTGCGCGGCGATTTGCCTGACACTTAAACTCTCGATCAGTTCAAGCTTAAGCTGTTTTGTACCTGTTTGTTCGCGGTAGAGAGCAAAAAAGAGAATGTTGACAGTCATAGGCTTATTCTAAGCTTTGTCGCAAACAAAAACTGGCGCAAGTTGATTTACTTGGCTCGAGCTTTCCTGACTAAGTTCGCCTGGCTACCAGTTCGGTGACGCCGTGGGCAATCATCAGTGTCTGTGGATAACGCATGCGCATAGGCCCAAGGAGCAAAAGTTCGGCTTGGCTGGAGCCGAGGTTCAAGCGAGCCGATACTAAGGCCAGGGTTTCCTCTAAGAAAATCATCAAGTTGTCTTCGTCTTTATTGGTCGGATGTTTTTGAGCACCAGGCTGTTCTACATGCTCTACAACCCGCCGCACAAAATTGGGGTCGGCAGATTCGGGTTCGGCCAGCACGTTGCTCAACCCTTGCGAAAAGAGCCTTGCCGGATTCATAGCGGGCCAGGCTTTAGCCAGTGCTAAAAAAGTGCGGGCGAGTTCTGCCTCGACACGTTTGGCAATGTCTTTTAGGGCGACAGGCACTTTGGTTATTGGCAAGGTGAGTTGTCTTAAGCTGTGCTCGACTTCGTTTAAGGTGGCATTGCTGGGTGCAGGGTTTAGCTCGAGCATCAGTTGGCGGACAAGGCCGTTTTCCAGCACGATTACTGCCAGCACCCTGGAATCTGATAAGGCTGATAAATGAATTTCGTGCGCGTAAAGCTCATCGCTTGCCGGCAGACTGACCACCACGGCATAACCCGATAACTCGGCGGTGACATTGGCGATTTGTTGCAATAGATTATCGCCGTGTACGCCTTTAAGACGACTTGCTAAGAATTCTTGCTGGCCCGGCGGCAGAGGAAAGGGCGGGATGAACTTGCGAGCATAACGATCATAGCTAAGGCGCGTTGGTACACGCCCTGCCGAGGGGTGGGGTTGTTTAAGATAGCCGCGCTCCTCCAGCATGCTAAAGTCATTGCGCACGGTGGCGCTACTGACCTGGAGTTGTTGCGCGATGACTGCAGAAGGCACCGGATGAGCCGAGCTAATATAATTTTCGGTGACAAGGTCCAAAATATGCGCTCTGCGCTCATTCATGCTAGTGAAATTATAGCATGGCAACTTAGCTTTCAATTATGCTGCAAAAGTGCGGTGTGAGGAGATAGGCATAAGGTGTGTCAATTCTGATTGAGGTTATGTTTAACGCAAAAGCTATATAAAACCTATTCCCCAATCCTCGCTTCCCACAGTCAAGGGCTTTGCTCGGCCATAGCTACAATCTTTACAAAATCCTTGTGCTCAAGTGGCATAACACTTAGGCGGTTGCCCCGTTGCAGCAGTTTTAGCCCGGCTAGTTCAGGTTCTTGTTTTAAGGCAGCTAAGCTGACAGGACGCTTTAATTTGCTCAAGGCTTTTACGTCCACCGCCAGCCAACGTGGCTTTTCCGGGCTGGCCTTGGCGTCGAAATATTTGCTTTCCGGGTCAAATTGGCTGGGGTCGGGGTAAGCTTCGCGGACTACTTCGGCAATGCCGACTACGGCGGGTGGCTGGCAGTTAGAATGATAAAAAAGTACTTTGTCGCCACACTTCATACCATCACGCATATAATTGCGGGCCTGATAATTGCGCACGCCGTCCCAGAGGGTGCATTGCCCCGGGCTATTTAAGAGGTCGTCAAAGCTAAAGACATCCGGTTCGCTTTTGATCAGCCAGTAGTTGGCGGCTTTTGGCATGCCAAGATTTTATCGTCTTTTATCGAAAGGGACAAATTGTTAAAAATGCTATGTTTCAGTCGCGGGAACGCTTGTCTGAGAGGTTTGCAGGGCGCTTGCTTGGTAGCGAAACAGCCTTAGGAAAAACTGCATAAACACACCGACAGTAAGCGCAAACAGCACCGTCCCCAGTCCGGGTGGTCCGCCGAGCGAAAAGCCAGCTGTTAGCACCAAGAGCTCGAGCCCTGCGCGGCTTAGGCGAATACTACGCTTTAGCCTGAGCGCCAAACCCAGAACAAAGCCGTCGCGGGGCCCCGCGCCAAAATTTGCGGCGATGTAAAGACCGCTGGCCAAACCAATCAGTATGACGCCGACCATAAACTGGCTGATACCCCAGAGCCAGCCTTGCGCCTCGGGAATCCAGGGTTGCAGCCTATAAAAGTCAACCCAGGGGCCAACCAGCAGCATGTTTAGCGCCGTGCCCAGACCCGGTTTGCTGCGCAGCAGCAGATAGCTAAGGACAATCAGCAGCAAGCCCACCAATTGGGTGATGCGCCCAAAGCTCAGTCCTGTTTGTTTGCTCATGCCTTCGTGAAACACTGACCAGGGGTCTAAGCCAATACCGGCCTTGAGCATTAGCGAGATAGCCAGACCAAAGATCATCAGTCCTGAGTTGAGTTGCAAAAAGCGCCGCCAGAAACTTAAGGACACAAGGCTCGAGCGCAAAGGAAACATGAGGCTTAGTTTAAGCCTCATGCACTCTAAGCTAATGTCGGGTAGGATTCAGCTTATCGCAGGCTCATGACGTACTTGTTGGGCGTCGGCCATAACGATTTGCCGGGTCAATTCGAGAATGCTGCGGTAGGCTTCGACCTTCATTTGTGAGAGCAGCATATCCAGACAAGGTAAGACCTCATCTTCAATATAGCTGACTTCTCTTAGTCGCCTCTGGACGGCTCCTTTGCTGGCGCTATAGGAAAGCTGTGATAGTTTTGCCGGCAAACAGGTCGAAGGCGGGTTTGAGCCGCAGCCTAAGTCCGGATTGCCCTGACAAAAGCCATAAGCCCAGTTATACAAATCCGCAGGTGGCTCCGGATGGGTTTCGGGGAGGTCTGAAAGCTCGAGCAGTTCCGCTGCCTGGCTCTTGATTTTGTCGAGCAGAGCGTAGCCCAAGGGGCCAGCATGTAGGGCGGCTAATAGCTTATAAAGCTGGCTACGTTTGTGACGGCGCTCTGCTACATTCACCTTAAGACCTCCCGCTGCATGCCTGCTTAGGCTGTCGCGATAACTTCCTTATCTTCCACGGCGTTGTTTTGCTTATCGCGCAAGGCGGCGTGGGCGGCGGCTAAGCGAGCAATGGGCACTCTAAAGGGCGAGCAACTTACATAGTTGAGTCCCAGACGGTGACAGAAGTCAACGGTCTTGGGATCGCCCCCATGCTCACCACAAATACCGACTTCTAAGTCCGGCCTGGTTTCACGGCCAAGCTTGACGCCTAAGTCCATGAGTTTGCCAACGCCGTTCTCGTCAATGGTGGCAAAGGGATTGTCGGGTAAGATGCCCCGATTTAAGTACTCCACCAAGAAACCGGCTTCGGCGTCGTCACGGGAAATGCCGAAGGTTGTTTGGGTTAAGTCGTTGGTGCCAAAGGAGAAGAACTGGGCCACATCGGCGATTTCATCGGCGGTTAAGGCGGCGCGAGGGATTTCGATCATGGTGCCAAACTTATAGCTGATCGTAATACCTTGCTCTTCCATGACCTCTTTAGCAACTGCTTCTAAGGCATTTTGCTGTACCTTGAGCTCATTGACATGTGAGGTGAGTGGAATCATGACCTCGGGGTGAACGGTGATGCCTTCTTTAGCGCAGGTGCAGGCTGCCTCAAAAATGGCGCGGACCTGCATCTTGGTGAGTTCAGGAATGAGGATGCCCAGACGAACACCACGCGTACCGAGCATGGGGTTGGCCTCGCGCAGGCTTTCGACGCCTTCGAGATAGTGTTGCTTGGTGCGGATGTCTGCCAAGGCTCCGTCTATTTCACTCATGGTGTGGTAGTGTTGCAAGCGCACTTTAAGGTCGGCTAAATCCTGAACCAGCTCTTCGTAAGCAGGCAGGAATTCGTGCAGTGGTGGGTCAATCAGGCGGATGATAACGGGCAGATTGTCCATGGCTCTGAATAAGCCTTCAAAATCGCCGCGCTGCATAGGCAGCAGATGCTCGATGGCTTCGTTGCGCTCGGTGCTGTTCTTGGCCATGATCATCCGCTGGACGATAGGTAGACGTTCGGTTTCGAAGAACATGTGCTCGGTGCGTACCAGACCCAAGCCCTGCGCACCATATTCGCGGGCGCGTTTCGCGTCGCTGGGATAATCTGCATTGGCCCAGACATCTAGCGTGCGGACTTCGTCGGCCCAACTGAGGACTTTTAGGAGGTAAGGATTGTTCATGTCCGGTATAAAGGTGGGCAGTTTACCAAGGAAAACCTCGCCGGTGTTGCCGTCGAGCGAAATGTAGTCGCCTTCCTTGATGACGAGTTCACCAACGGTCATTTCACGAGTATCTAAGTCGATATCGAGCTCGCTTACACCGACTACGGCAGGCGTACCGAACTGGCGCGCTACTAATGCCGCGTGGCTGGTGCGGCCACCACGACTGGTCAGAATGCCTTTGGCGGCCAACATGCCGTGTACGTCATCAGGTTTTGTTTCAGGGCGCACCATAATCACGGCGCGACCCTCTTCTTTGGCCCAGCGTTCGGCGGTGTCGGCGTCAAAAGCCACCACGCCGACGGCTGCCCCTGGTGAAACATTTAGGCCCGTGGCGACCAACTGAGCTTCCTTGCGGGCCCTGGCGTCTAACTGCGGGTGCAAGAAGAAATCCACTTGCTCGGGTTGTACGCGTTTTACGGCCTCTTCTTTACTAATTAAGCCTTCTTCCACCATATCGGCGGCAATACGCACTTCGGCTTGCGCGGTGCGTTTGCCGTCGCGAGTTTGTAGCAGCCAAAGTTTGCCGTGCTCGATGGTGAATTCCATGTCCTGCATGTTGCGATAGTGTTTTTCCAGGCGCTTGGCGATGTCTTCGAACTCTTTATAGAGTTCAGGCATGGTGGTCTTGAGATGGCTGATTGGTTCGGTCTGGCGAATACCGGCCACAACGTCCTCACCCTGGGCGTTGATTAAGAAGTCACCTTCGAGTTCTATTTCGCCGGTTGAGGCGTTACGGGACATGGCGACACCTGTGGCGCTGTCGTCACCCATGTTGCCAAAGACCATGGTCACGATGTTTACCGCCGTACCAAGATCGTGTCTGATGCCGGCGGCGTTGCGGTAGTCAAAGGCGCGCTTGCCGTTCCAGGATTTAAAGACCGCTTCGGTGGCTAACTTGAGCTGATCGAAAGGGTCTTCGGGGAAGTCGTTACCCGTATAGGTGCGTACCAGCTCCTTAAATTTCTGAGTGACACCTTGCCAGTCTTCGGCGCTCAACTCTGAATCGCTATTAACGTTTGCACGTTTGCGGCGGGCGGTAATGACGGCCTCGAAGACTTCATCGGGGACGCCGAGCACCACGCTGCCAAACATTTGTACCAAGCGGCGGTAAGAATCATAAACAAAGCGTGCGTCGCCCGTTTGCTTGATAAGCCCCTTGGCCACTTCATCATTGAGGCCGATGTTGAGAATGGTGTCCATCATGCCGGGCATAGAGAATTTCGCTCCCGAGCGACAGGAGACAAGTAGCGGATTGCCGGCGTCGCCAAGTTTCTTGCCGGTCATTTGCTCAATGCTACTTAGGGCTTCGAGTTCTTGTTCCCAGACCCCTTCAGGGAAGGTTTCGCCTGCGGCCAGATAGGCGTTACAGGCTTCGGTCGAGACGGTGAAGCCCGGAGGTACGGGTACGCCGATCCGGGTCATATCGGCAAGGTTCGCGCCTTTGCCACCTAAGAGCGCCCGAACACTTTCCCAATCGCCGGCGTAAGCTTCGGCCTGCTCAACTTCGTTAAATAAATAAACCCACTTCTTTGCCATCATCTATCATCCTCATTCAAGTTTTGCCTGGATATCCCAAGTCATAGGATTGAAAAGCGCTTTAAGTTAATTGCTGAGATCAAGATTAGTATCGGAACTATAAGCATTTAATTGCAGCCGATCCGGCCAAGGGCATAACGGGGTTAAATCCTTTCTCGATACAAAAGGTTTATCACGCCTTATTCTAAAGCCAGCCTTTTGACCAGACACACAGCAATCTTTGGCCAGCCGCAATAATTGCTAACGCGGTTGGCGAGGCTGTGTTAGCCGATTGATTCCTTATCGTTGTACCTCCTTAATCTTGATTTCTCTTGCTAGAGCAAGAAATTTAGAGACTACTCAGCCCTAAAAAGGCCTTAAGGAAGGTCGTTCGCCGGCGTGAACCCTCAAAACATGAGGAATTTCATCTGGATTGATTCTACGCATGAGGAATTGGCGTTGACAGATGACATATGTCCCTATTGCTTTTTAAGCAGACGCCGACAAAGCCTTGGGGAACATGTTTTTGTCTCGAAACTATTTTAGCGTATTGTCTGTGGGGTTTTTGAGTACTAATAACGATTTAGCGGGGTAGGGGATTGGTGAATGAGTTAATGAGCAGATCGGGATTGGGTAGTGATCTGTTTAGCTAGGGCCTTCAACTTTTCCTTGTCTTCTTAATTTTTACGTCTGGAAATCTTGCAACAGGGCGGTGGCGCCTCGTTTTAAGGCGCTGGGGATATTGTTGTGACCTAAGCTAAGGCCGTGCTCGAGCGCAGCCAAATAGCTTTCTTCGATTAGGGCAATTTCTATGGTGATGATCTTTTCAAAGGCCTTGACGGCTTCAAGCGTCTGATGAAGTTTGAGCACTTCGCTAAGATGTTCTAAAGATAGCTCCTGAACTATACCCATAGCCGGAATTAAGTAGCGTGGTCCTATGCCAAAGCGGGCATGCACCAGACCGATACGGAAACGGCGCTTAGCATAAGCCGCGTCATAACAGCCAGAAAAAAGCTCCTGATACCAGTTGGCAAAGGTGGTATAAAGCCTTTCCACCCGTCCCGGCACGGCCCAAATTAGCCGGTGCGTTTCTTCGTCAAGCCCTAAATAATCATAAAAGGCCAGGGCCACTTCCTGGGCAATAGGGCACATGGTCTTGCTCAACTCTTGCAAGGTGACTTCGTGGCAAGACTGAAAGCGAGTACGCTTTTTGAGCCTTATCAGCAATTCTTCGGCGTTCACGGCGTCCTTAGTCTAGCGCAATTCTTTAGTCTTTGGGACAAATGTCCCTGGCGGGACAGGGCTGACGCATCAAAACCAAAGACGCTAGTCTTGAGGGATGACAGAAGACCCAGCAACGGAGCAACTACGCTTAGCAGTCCTACACTTTTCAGCTTTACCCGACCCAAGGATAGAACGGAGCAAACAGCATCTACT
>JASBUK010000047.1 GCA_030147925.1 Trueperaceae bacterium | reverse complement strand
TTCAATAACACTTTAAGACAACGTTGTTCGCGCTTAGTCAGGAAAACACTCTCTTTCTCCAAAAAACTCCAAAACCATATTGGTGCTATCTGGTTCTTCATCCACCACTACAATCAATCATTACCTTTATAGGTCTACCCTAAGTTCTTTGGCATACCACTCCAGAACGGGTTTGGCATCGATGGCGAAACGGTAACCCAAGGCCCGCCAAAATCTTTCCGCTCTGGGATTTTGACCATAAATACTTGCCAACACACGTTTGGCACGTCCGCGCAGACGCAATTCGAGATTGCGCACGGCTTGGCGGCCAAAACCACGGCTTTGCAAGCGCTCGGGGACCAGCAGCAGATTCACCATGACTTCACCCTTATTGGGGTAATCAAGCTTATAGTCTAAGTAACCCACCACTTGCCGCCCGGTTTTTTCGTCATAAACGCCGTTGGTAAAAGCCGCGTCTTTGGCAGCCAAGACCAGTTCGATATGTCTTCTGTGGTCGCTCATAGCAACTTCTAGTTCACGAGCGACCTCTTGCTTGCTGGGAATGGGAATAGAGATAATCTCAAAATATTGTGGAGTTCCTTGATAAAGTGCGTGCACCAAGGTAGCGTCATCAACTGTCGCGGGGCGCGTTGACATCGCATCCGCTGTGAACATGCTTCCCCCTTCTAATTGAATAGTGCTCGCAACGGACACACCGTCGACAAAGTCATTTTCCATGTTGGCTTATTATATCTTCCTTAAGGCGTGTTTAAGTTGTGTAAAAATCACTTTGAACTGTCTAAATGCTTAACAGGTATTACACTATGCCATGCCAGTTTTGATTGACGGACATCTCGACTTAGCTTTCAATGCCCTTAACAAAGGGCGAGACCTAAGCCAGCCACTTGATGATTTGCGAAGGCTCGAGCAACGCAGCAGCGAAACCGCCTTAGTGACCTTGCCCGAATTACGCCAAGCAGGCATCTCGGTTGTTTTTGCCACCACATTCACTTACCCATCAAGGCCTGGTAAAAATTTTGAAGGTGCTTATAGTTCTGCAAAAGAAGCGCAGCAGCAAGGCCTAGCACAGCTCGAGCTCTATGAGCGCTGGGAGGATGCGGGACTTATACGCATCCTGCGCACGCGAGCAAACCTTGAAACGCAATTACAAGAGAACCCAAACGACAAAACCGGCGTCGTCTTGCTGATGGAAAACGCCGACCCGATTATCAAACCGGAAGACTTAGAAAGCTGGGCTCGGCGTGGGCTAAGGATTGTAGGCCCAGCCTGGCGGGCTACGCGCTATGCCGGTGGTACCCATGAACCCGGCCCGCTCAGCGAACTTGGTGTCGAACTGGTGCAGGCCATCAACGAACTAAAGCTAACGTTAGACAGCAGTCACTTGGCCGAGGAAAGTTTTTGGCAGGCGCTTCAGCTAAATCCTCAGCACCTTATCGCCAGCCACAGCAATGCCCGCAAATTCGTAGCTAGTGACCGACAGTTAAGCGACGACATGATTAAAGCCATCGCCACACGGGGTGGCATCATCGGCTTGGTTTTGGGCAGTCCTTTTCTAAAGGCCAAAGGCGACCCCTTTAAAACGAAATCTCCCGGCCACAGTTCTCTGGCGGATGTGCGCAAACACGCTAAGCACATAGCCGGGCTGTCAAGCTGGCAACATCTAGCTATCGGTTCAGACTTTGACGGAGGCTTTGGCGTCGAGGAAACCCCGCTAGAGATCACACGTGGAGCCGACTTTGCTAAACTTGGCGAAGCGGTGCCTGAAAAAGCAAAAGCAGGCTTTTTGGGCGAAAACTGGCTGCGTTTTCTGCGCCAGGCCTTACCCTAAAACCAGGTGCGCTAAAATTTACTATGCCGCAGGATTTCTTTAAAACGCGCTTGGCGCAAGGCCGGGCCGTCTTGGCCCCGATGGCCGGCTATACGGACGCGCCTTTTCGCAAACTTTGTCGCGAATTTGGCAGCGCCTGGGCGGTTACTGAAATGGTCAGCGCCAAAGCCCTGGTTCTCGGCAATCAGCGTGGTATCGAAATTGGCGAACCCTACCCGGGTGAACCTGATTTGGTTATCCAGATTTTTGGCAGTAATCCGGAGCTGGTGGCCGAAGCCGGAAGGATGCTTAGCGACCGCTATCAACCTGCCGCGCTTGACCTAAACATGGGCTGTCCCGTTAAAAAGATCATCAACCGGGGCAGCGGCGCACAACTCATGCGCAAGCCCGAATTGGCCGCCAGTATCATCCGTTCACTCAGCCAGGCCGTAGCGTTGCCCATAAGCGCTAAGCTGCGTCTGGGTTTTGACCACATCAACGCCCAGGAAGTAGCGCTGGCGCTGGCAGAGGCCGGAGCTTCGGCACTTGCCATCCATGGCCGCACTGCCACGCAAAAGTACAGCGGTGAAGCCAACTGGGAAGCGATTCGCGAAATTGCCGAGGCCGTTGCCGTCCCGGTCATTGGCTCGGGAGATGCGGTCAGCAAAACGCAATTTGATCTTTATCAAAGCTGGGGCTTAGGGGTGATGGTTGGCCGGGCAAGCTTAGGTAAGCCCTGGATTTTCCAGGAGCTTCGTGGCGGTTCGGCATTAGCAGCTAAAGACATTGTCTTAATTGGCTACCGTCACAGCGTCATGCACTGTGACTGGTACGGCACAAAAGACCTGCGTGCCATGCGCAGTCAGCTCCTTAAGTATTTCCAAGACATTTCTTCTGCTGACGTGCCGCGTGAGCAAATTCTTAAGGTCAACACGCCGGATGACTTAGCCGAACTCATACTAAAATATTTTGCTTTTGACCCGCGTTTAGAACTTGACGCGTCACAGCAAAAACTCAAAGCTGCCCAGGGCTTACGCATGTAGAACTTTAAGGAGATAGTCATCATCCCAGCCGGCCCTCATACGCTTGGTTTTGATACTTGCCTTGAGCGAGGTCTCCCGCTTGAGCTGGTTTAAGGCGAGATGACGCAGAGTCACGAGATTAGCTTGGGCATGCTCAGTTCTGGCGCGGTTAGCATCTTCATCGAAAGCGACATCGAGTATCCAGTGCAGACCCCAGTGGGCGCGTACCGCATAGGCGAGGAGTGTGACGTCGGTGTGACTGGTGAGGAAGTAACGGTCATTCATGGTCACTTCGCCCTTTATCTCCCTGCTACTTCTAACCCGTGCTACACCTGCTAAGTCGCGCCAAGCTGAGATATCTTCCAGAAAACTAAGGTCATTTAAGAGCCACACCTCTCGGGTTTCTGTTCGTCCGTGTCCTTTCTCTTGGCTGAACCAGTCAGCGGACTCGTCGTGCTGAGTGAACAGCCACTTGACATCTTCAAACAGCTTAGGATGGTTGCCTTTGAGCGCTAAGACATAGTCTGCATGATGCTCTCTAACGGTCCAAGCAATCTGCTTTTGGGTGCCTACCGCGTCAACCGTTACCGTGGTTCCGGCGATATCGAGTACCTCTAACAGTTCAGGTATGACCGTGATTTCATTGGTTTTATCAGGCACCTGCTCTTGGGCCAGCACCACGTGATGCTCGCTCGCCCATACGCTTACCGTGTGTAGCCCACTGGCACGTGAGAACTTACCATCTACGGCTCGTACCTCTGTGGAACTGTCCGTTTGCTCAAGCACTAAACTGCGTGTCCACGAGAAAAACACTCCCTGCCACGCGCTAGCATCCAGCACCATAAACACCCGCCTGAACGTGTCGTGACTGGGGATGCCGTTCTTCAGCTCCAAGAACTTTCTTAAGCTGGCTTGCTTACCCTGTCCGTATTGCACTATCTCCGTAAACGTATTCGCCCCGCAGATCACCGCACAGATAGCTATCGCCAAAATATCTGTCAGCTTATGCTGGACGTTGTGCGCCCTTGGGTCGGGCACAACCGTAAAGTGAGCCAGTAGCTCGGGCAGCTCATCGATGAGCTGCTCTTCTTCAATCGTTTGCTTCTCTTTTCTCATCCCTTATGCTAAGCCATTCAG
>JASBUK010000035.1 GCA_030147925.1 Trueperaceae bacterium | reverse complement strand
GCTTGACAGACTAGGACTTTCGGATAGACCTTACCGCTCGACAGTAGGCTTCACCCTTCACGTCTACACGACCCTCCTCGCTTTTCAACTTGCTCGTTCAAAGAGATTCATCTTTTTTATCGTCCTTTTCCGAATTGAGGTAAATTTATAACCTTCTCATCTTTGGGTTTCGCAGGCAAGGTGATCTATGAAACAGTCAGTGATTCCTAGTCTTACAACTCCCGGTAAAAACGGCAGCTACCACGCCAGCCCTGTCGAGCTGGTCATCAGGCAGTTAGATAGTAATGCGCTGCACGGCTTAAGCGAAACGGAGGCCACGCGCCGACTTGCAGAATACGGAGCCAACAAGCTTGAACTCCAGGCTAAAACCCGCTGGTATCTGGTCTTGGGTCGGCAGTTTACCGATGCGCTGGTACTTATTCTCTTTGTGGCCGCAGCGGTTTCGCTGCTGATCGGGGAGGTCGCCGACGCGCTCACCATTTTGGCCATCATCATACTTAACGGCGGTCTTGGTTTTATTCAGGAATGGCGTGCCGAGCGGGCCATAGAGGCTCTGCAGCGCATGCTCTCACCCCGGGCGCGGGTGCTTCGTGACGGGCATCTTAAAGATATAGACGCCGGTGAATTGGTACCCGGCGATATTGTGGTGCTCGAGCTCGGTGATCAGGTGCCCGCCGACCTCAGGCTTATAGAAGTAGTCAACTTTAGGGTTGACGAATCGGCCTTAACCGGCGAATCCGTATCGGTTGCTAAGACTATCACCGCAGTTGCAGAAGACAGCCCTCTTGCCGAACGCCGCTCGATGGCCTGGATGGGTACAGTAGCCAGCAACGGTTTAGCGCGTGGTGTGGTTATAGCTACCGGGATGCACACCGAATTTGGGCGCATTGCCGATATGACTCAGGCTATCGGTCAGGAAACGACCCCGCTGCAGCGCAAACTGCTAGGCCTGGGCAAATTGCTGGGTTTGCTGGCTATCGCCGTGTCGGCACTGATTGCGGTCTTTGGCTGGCTGAGCGGCAAGGCGCTTATCGATATGTTCTTAGTTGGTATCTCTTTAGCTGTCGCCGTAGTTCCCGAGGGCCTGCCAGCAGTAGTAACCATCACTATGGCGCTAGGTATTAGGGCCATGGTCAGGCGCAATGTACTCTTGCGCCGCCTGCAAGTAACCGAGGCTATCGGCGCGGCCACGGTTATCTGTACCGACAAAACCGGCACGCTCACAAAAAACGAAATGACGGTGCAGCAAATTTACTTAGCCTCGGGTAGCGTCAGTCTTACCGGCAGCGGCTACGACCCCGCCGGACACGTCGAAAGAGACGGCCAGCCCCTTGACTACCGCCGACAAACCGACCTCTTGGCGCTGTTAGAGACCGGTTTGCATTGCAATCATGCAGAGGTTTACCGGGATAAAGAAGGTTGGCACGCCGTGGGTGACCCGACCGAAGCCGCCCTAATCACCGCTGCTTATAAGGCCTGGTTGGCACCGGACGATGTGCCGGACATGGCCGAATTCTCCTTTGACTCTAAGCGCAAACGCATGACCGTCATAGAAAAGACCTCTAAGGACGGTCTCGTTGCCCACGTCAAAGGCGCTCCGGAGGTAGTGCTTGAACTTTGTGATTCGATTCTGGATGGCGACGTGGTGCGGCCTCTAAATGAGCAGGATTTATCCCGGGCTAAGGCTGCCTATCGCCAGATGGCCGCCAGTGGCCAACGCACGCTGGCACTGGCGCGGCGTCAGCTAAGAGCCGATCAAGCTCTGCAAATCGAAGAAGTTGAACAGCAGCTTACGCTTTTAGGCATAGTGGGCATAATCGACCCGCCAAGACCTGAAGTGCCTGCGGCTCTCAAAATGGCTCGAGCTGCCGGTATCAGGGTGTTGATGATCACCGGGGACGCACCCGAAACCGCGCTGGCTATCGCCCGGATGATCGGCCTACCGGCTGAACTTGTCCTAAGTGGCAATGACCTTAGCAACATGACCGACGCAGAATTAGAAAAAGCCCTGGGCAAAGCTGCGGTCTTTGCGCGTACCACACCAGAGCACAAGATGCGTATCGTTTCGCTGCTGCAAAGCGCAGGCGAAATCGTCGGCATGACCGGCGACGGGGTCAATGACGCCCCGGCGCTTAAAAAGGCCGATATCGGCATTGCCATGGGCAAACGCGGCACCGATGTCGCCCAAAGTGCGGCGGATATGCTGCTGACCGATGACAACTTTGCCTCCATCATTGGCGGCGTGGAAGAAGGTCGCCGCCAGTACGACAACATCCAGAAATTTGTGCGTTATTTGCTGACTTCCAACACCGGCGAAGTCATCGCCATCGCCCTGGGGCTTTTGCTGGGCGGCCCGCTCATCTTGCTGCCGGTGCAAATCCTGTGGATGAACTTAGTCACCGATGGGCTTAGCGCCTTGGCCCTGGGGCTCGAGCCCGCCGAACCAAACCTCATGCAACGCCAACCGCTTAAGCCACGCGAACCAATCCTCAGCCGCAGACAGCTTTATCTCATCCTTCTTTACGGCAGTTATCTGGGTTTGGCCACACTATTTCTCTTTAATCGCTTTGCGGACAACCTGGTCCTGGCGCAAACGGTGGCCTTTACCGGACTGGTAGTTCTGGAAAAAGTCAATGTCTTTAACTTTCGCTCACTGCGCGATCCCCTGCCCAAAATCGGTTTTTTCTCCAATCCCTGGTTGCTTTTAGCGGTGCTGTTTACGCTGGGCCTACAAATTGCCGCTGTTTATCTGCCTGTCTTGCAACGGGCGCTGCACACCACCGCCCTGACCTGGGCCGAGTGGCGGCTGATCCTGCTCGTGGCACTGCCTCTCTTTATTGTCCCCGAAGGCATAAAGTGGCTTTATTTGGGACAAAAACAGGGAAAACAATGATGGTTTATAACAATCATGCTCCGCTTTGCTGAACATAGCGACCTTGACACCCTTGGTCATATCGCCTATGTCACCGCTTATTTTGGCGATTCAGCCGAGGTTTTCTTTCCCAGGCGCTTTATAAGAACCTGGGTTTTGAGGTGGTGCTCGAGCACTCCAGCCCCCTGTGGCGACCCTGGCTAGGGCGAGACGCTGTGCATTTGGTGATGGGGCGAAAGTTCTAAGGCATAATGTTAAAACGTAAACCAAGCCTTACTCCCTAGGAAGCACAATGACAGAAAACCAGCCTCCCCTGCTCCGTACCGAAAACTTAAGCCGCAGTGTCAAAGACCGGGTGCTAGTAGCGGATATCTCCATCACGCTTAACCAGGGCGACATATTGGCCGTTGTCGGGCCGAGTGGCGCCGGTAAATCGTCGTTTCTACGCCTTATCAATCGCCTCGATGAGCCAGATAGCGGCACGGTCTACCTAGAAGGAAGGGATTATCAAAATATTCCACCCAGCGAACTGCGGCGTCGCATCGGCATGGTTATGCAATCACCCTTTCTCTTTCCGGGCACGGTAGCCTATAACCTGTGTTTTGGTCCCCGCCAGCGCGGTGAGACATTGAGTGAGAGTGACATCAAGCACTTGTTGGCAAGTGTGGGCCTAAGCGATTTTGCCCAGGAAGATGTCAGTTACCTCTCGGGTGGCGAGGCGCAGCGGGTATCGCTGGCCCGCACCCTGGCCAACAGCCCCAGTGTGCTGCTGTTAGATGAACCCACCTCGGCACTGGACAGCGCCGCCGAGCGCGAGGTGGAAAAACTCATCTTAGACATCATCCGTGAAAGGCGCTTAGGCTGCCTGATCGTTACCCATGACCTTGCCCAGGCCAAACGCCTGGCCAACCGGGTCATGGTCATGGCGCAGGGCGGGCTCAAAAAAATCGGAACCGCTAAGGAGGTCCTTGGTGCTGGCTCAGTTCTTTAATCCCGGTATTCCCCTAGGTCTCGCCCAGGCCGGAGCTACCGCGCTGTTGGCTTTGGGGGTCATGCTGCTGGCCAGACAGCGGCAAATTCATGTCGAACGCGAAACCATATTTTCCTTGCTACGTGGTTTTTTGCAAATCATTGCCGTCGGCCTGGTCCTGGTCTTGCTACTAAGAGGCTCGTCTTGGACCAGCATTTTTGTGCTGCTGGCCATGATGCTCACCGCTTCGTCCATTTCAGCCAGACGTGCTAAAGGCTTGCCGGGGGCGCTACAAGTGTCTTTTTATGGCATCAGCTTAGGCGCCGGGGCCATCATCATCATCATGACCGCGCTTGGGGTAATAGACCCAACCATTACCTCAATTATTCCGGTTGGCAGCATGATTATTGCCAATTCCATGAACGCCAATGCACTGGCGCTCGAGCGCTTTCGAGCGGAAGTAGAATCACATGTGGGTTTTATCGAGGCTGGTCTGGCCCTGGGTGCCGACCCCGGAGTTACGGTTCAGCCTTATGTGCAAGCGGCAGTAAAGGCCAGCCTGATTCCGCGAATCGATTCGCTACGCTCACTAGGTATCGTCTGGATTCCCGGCATCATGGCCGGGATGGTGCTCTCCGGCGCCGACCCTGTCTATGCGGGCATCTACCAGTTTGTCATTATCGCCATGATCTATGCTTCATCTGGTTTAACGACGGTGATAAGCACCCTGCTTATTCGCAAGCATGCCTTTTCTGCGGCCTCTCAGCTTAGCTTGCGTCCACAGGCGGGTTGAGAATCATGACCGCAAACAGTCGCTACGACAAAATCATGCGCCAACTGGCCTTGGCCGCTAACCCCGACAATGTTGTCGGCATGGCCCGCTTTGGGATTCGCCCCAAAAAGGCCTACGGCATAGCCAAACCCACCCTGCACCAACTGGCCAAAGAAATTGGCAGGGATCACGCCCTGGCCTTAAAGCTTTGGGACTCCGGCATCCACGAAGCGCAAGTTTTAGCCTGTCTGATCGCTGACCCCAAGCAGGTGAGCGAGGCGCAAATAGAACGCTGGGTTAAGGATTTGGATAGCTGGGATCTCTGCGACCAGCTTACCGGCAAGCTGCTGGATAAGACGGCTTTTGCCTATGACAAGGCACTGGAGTGGAGCAACCGCCCTGAGGAGTTTGTCAAACGGGCCGCCTTTGCGCTGATGGCCTGGCTGGCCGTCCACGATAAAAAGGTCGACGATAGGTACTTTCTGGCGTTTTTAGCTTTAATTAAGCGCGAGGCTGCAGATCAGCGAAATTATGTCAAAAAGGCTATAAACTGGGCGCTGCGCCAGATTGGCAAACGCAATTTGCGGCTTAATGCCACGGCTAAAAAGACGGCTGCAAACTTTGGGACATCCGTCTCTAGCATCATTTGTGCATTTATGTACATACTGGCATTGAGCACGGCGAAAAACGAGCGGGCGGTGATTGTGCTCGAGTAAATCCGAAGACTTACAGACGCGCATTGAGTTTCCACTAAAAACCACTTGATCCGGGCTCGAGCCCGTTAGTAAGTCGTGCATATCACTTAGTTTTTTGTAAAAACTTGAGTATCAAACTAATTTCATTAAAAAGCCGAATGGGATTCGGTATTATGAGCCGTGGTCTTCAGTTTGCGGCTTCTTGGTATTCCGCAAGTCTATCTTGAAGGTGAGTGGCAGGGTTTGCCCGGTAATCAGTCGTTTTTACTGGCGGCTTATCTGGCCTATCAAGAGGACTGGGTGCGGCGAGATGATATTGTGGCACTTTTTTGGCCTGATGAAAGTGAAGGCAAAGCGCGCCATAATCTAAGTCAGCTTTTATATAAATTAAAAAAATCAGACTGGTTTATAGGGCTCGAGTCTGGTCAGTCAGGGCTTCGCTATGTAATTAACTCCGACGTTAGAGCGTTTCGTGAGGCTGTGGGTAAAGGGGATTGGGCACAAGCCTGTGAGCGCTACTGTGGGAATTTGCTAGAGGGTTCGTTTAGGGGCTTGTCAACTCATTATGAAGAGTGGTTAGCGCTCGAGCGTGAAGCACTAAAGAGCACCTGGCGCGAAGCCGCCCTAACGTATGCGGCCAGCTTAGAGAAAAAGGGCGAGTTTAGCCAGGCGACCAAGCTTTTGCAAAAAGTTCTTAAAGAAGATGTCCTAGCCGAAGATGTCTTGCAAGCATATATGCGCATAGCGCCCCAAGCAGGGCAGCGAACACAGGCGCTAAAAGCCTTTGAGGCTTTTAAGCTTCAGTTGCAAGAAGAGCTGGATATCTTGCCGCTGGATGAGACAATTCAGTTAGCCCAAGCCATACGCACGACTAAGCTCGAGCAGCCGCAACTTAGTAGCCCAAATGAACCCGCGAACCAAACTAAAGGCTTAGAGCCTCAAACCAGAAACGCCGAGATAACGGAAATAAACAGCATCCGGACACCTGCAAAACCCACAAAAAGAGCAAAACTTAGAAACCTGCCCTCACAACTCACCCCTTTTGTCGGACGAGAACTGGATCTCGCTGAAATTGCCAGTTTTTTACACAGTGCGGATACACGCTTACTCACCTTATTGGGTCCTGGTGGCATAGGCAAAACCAGACTTGCCATTCAAACCATGCTCGAGCAGGCCCAGCAGTTTGCAGATGGCGCGGTCTTTGTGGCTCTGGCCAGCATAAATTCAGCGGACGCCATAATTCAGGAACTGACTGGCTCTCTAGGACTTAGTTTTTCCGCCGGGAGCAGCCTAAAAGAACCACTGCTGGATTACTTAAAAGCTAAAGAAATACTCATGGTGATTGATAATTTTGAGCATGTCTTAGACGGTTCCGAGATTGTTTTAGACATCCTGGAAATGTCCCCTAAATCAAAACTGATTGTCACCTCTAGGGAAACTCTTGGTTTTCAGAGCGAGGGGCTGTATGAAGTTAAGGGTTTGGGTGTTCCAGCAAGTGAAGAAGATAAGCATGTTGAACTGCATGACGCCCCGCAACTTTTTTTACGTCGGGCCAGACGTGTACAGGCCAGCTTCATGCTGCAAGATAAAGATAGAGCCTTAGTGGCTCGCATCTGCCGGTTATTGGGCGGGGTTCCTCTGGCGCTTGAGCTGGCTGCCAATTGGCTCAGGGTGCTTTCGCTTGAAGATATTGCCAATGAGCTAGCTGACAATCTTGATTTGCTTGAAACCGAGCAGCGAGATGTTCCACCTAGGCATCAGAGCATGCGTAGCGTCTTTGAGCAATCCTGGTCACTGCTTAGCCAGCAAGAGCGCGATGCTCTTATTAAACTCAGCGTCTTTAGGGGCGGCTTTAGCAAAGAAGCCTCTGATAAAGTCAGTCAGACATCTTTACGAACAATTTTAGCTTTGGTCAATAAATCCATGATTTACCGCAGCCCCTCGGGGCGCTATCAAAGGCATCCTCTGGTCTATGAATTTATCCAGGAAAAGGCTAAAGCTACCGATCTACACAAATTGCAAGCCAGACATGCTAGCTACTACGCGGATTTCTTAGAAGCCAAAAAAGCCTCACTCGCAAGTGAAAGCCAGGCAGAAGCTTTAGCAGCTATAAGCCAAGAGCTTGAAAACATCCGTCTTGCCTGGTGGTGGGCGCTGCAGAACAAACAAGATGACCTTTTGGACAAGGCCTTGTCATCCTTAGCGCTTTATTTTGATATTCAGAATCTATTGGCTGAGGCCGCCAAAGTATTTGAACAAGCCAGCTATAAACTTAGTCACAACCAGCAGCTTTATGCTCGAGCCCTTTGCCATTACGCCTCGGTTAAGCGCAAGCAAGCCTCGCATCAAAAGGCGAAAGCTATGCTGCTGGAAAGCCTTAGCTTGGGCCTTCCTGAGGCCGAAACCGCCGTCTGCTTTAATCAACTGGCAGTTGTTGCTTTATTTGAAGGTGATTTTAATGAAGCGCAGCAGCTCTTTCAAAAGAGTCTAACCATCTTTAGCCAAGAAGACAACCATTGGGGCAAAGCAAACGTTCTCAGTAATTTAGGCTTTATGGCCAGACAGCATGGTCAGCACGAAAAAGCCAAGGGTTTTTTTGAAGCGGCCTTAGGTTATTATCGGATTTTAAAAAATAAGCAGGCCATCGCCAATTGCCTCATTGATTTGGGTTGGATTTTGCGCTCCCTGGGTAATAATCAGGAAGCCAAAAAACACACCGAAGAAGCCCTGGCCATCTTTAAGAACATGTCGGATGAGAGAAGCTACTTTAGAGCTTTATCCCAAATGGCCGATATTTTCTGGATACTCGAGCAATATGATGAGGCCGAACGCCACAGTTTAGAAGGGCTTTCGCTAATGCCTGATATAGCAGAGCGCCAGTATATTGGCACCAACTATAAAATTCTTGGCAACATCGAACTGGGGCGCGGCAACTGGGCTAAAGCCGAAAGTTATCTTAAACAAGGGCTCGAGCTTGCTCGAGCCGCCAACGCCCAGCCACGCATAGCCATCTTATTAACCGATTTAGCCAGGGTGGCTTTGCAACGCAGGCAACTAGATGAAGCAAGTTCACACTTATCAGCAGCCCTCAAAATTGCCGCTTCACTTAAACTACCCAGAATAACCCTTTATATCCTTTTTGAAATTTGCCAGCTTGCTAGCTTAAAACAAGACAACGAACAAGCATATAAACTGCTTTTAGCCATCAAAGATCATCACGATATGGAACTTGAAACCAAAAGGAAGGTGGCTTTTCTTTTTAAGACCGTTGAGGCTAGCTTAAGCCATGAAGATATTCAAGATATTCACAAGCAGACGGAAAACATCACCCTTGACATGCTAACCGAGAGTCTTTTGATTTAGTGGATAGCAAGTAGTTTGTGGTGAGTAGCAGGTGGTTTGTAGTCAAAAATCCACTTTTTGCTTTTTTACTTTTTACTTTCCTATCATCAATGTCACTGATAGAGCACTGATAAGTTGATGATGCCTCCTTGTCTAAACTGCCTGAATATTAGTCAATAGACCCTAGGAGGTAAAAATGTCAGGAAAGCAAATCCCCAAGGCAAAAACAACACGATCCATCCGAGGATTACTCTACTTTGTTGCTATAGTGCTCCTCAGCGGCCTGGTGGCTTGTGGCGGAGTGAGCGGTCCAGGAGGGGGCTCTAATGATCTGACCGCTTATATCAAAGGTCTTCCTTCCTGGCAGGAAGTTTCGCCCCTGCAAGAAAGTAATAATGGCGAGCCTGTTGGTACCATAAGTGCACCCGAGGAAAAATTGGTTGGCAATCAGGTTTATAGCTGCTCAGTTCAGACCTATAGCATCACCAAAAACCCTGAGCAAATTGTCATGATGAATCCTAATGCGAGTGTTATCTGGCCAGGCGCGCTTATAAATGGCAAGTCACACCTATCAGCAGCACTTAACCCCTTGGCCCTTGATAAAAGCAGGCGCTCCCCCCTGGGTATTTCTGTCGAGGGTGGCGGCGTTTTGGGTGTTCGGGCAGGTGTGAGCACGGTGATTGATCAGCCCGTGGGCAGTACCGTGCGTGAAGGCATCAACCAGCTCATTGCTAACGCCATCGAGAGTAATGTTGCGGTAGGTGCAGGCTACAGCAAGTTCGACTCTGTGGAAAGTTACAGTGCTACCCAAGCTACCTTAGCGCTTGGTTTATCCGGTCGTTACCTGGGTTCTTCGGCCAGTGCCGAACTCAACTACGAACGTGACGTCAATGAGTACACTTACACCGCTTATTTTATTCAGCGCCTTTTTACCATTTCGGTTGATTTACCCGAGAGCCCTGCGGCTTTCTTTACGGCAAACACCACGGCGCAAGACCTACAAGCCTTTGGCATCGGCGCCGACAATCTACCGCTGTACATCTCGAGCGTGTCATATGGCCGCATTCTCATGTACTCGTTTACCTCATCTGAAGAGCGTGAAAAGATAGAAGCCGCCTTAGAGTTTTCTTATAATGCCCCCGCTGGCGGCGTCGACGGTTATGCCGCAGCGGAATTAGAACAAACCCTGCAAAACGCCAAAATTGAAATTTTAGCCATTGGCGGACCCAATACAGGTGTTGCCAACTTGATTCGTGATGGTAATTTAGAGTCTTACTTTGAGGCAGAAATCGAACTCAATCAGGTTGAACCCATCTCTTTTAATATCCGCAATCTTGCCAATAACAGCCTGGCTCAAGTGAGCAACACCACCGAATACGATGTCGAAACCTGTGAGGCAGTGGGCACAGTAGGTGGCGTTATGGAAAGCACCTTCGACACAGATGCCGAAGGCTGGACGACGTTTGGCGACGCCGATACGGCTAATGCCCGCTGGAGTGATGGTTCAGATGTTGGCTTTATTGGGGGTTACGCTTGGGCAAGAGATGCTGCCAATGGTTCTATCTGGTATTTTGAAGCGCCAGATACTTACAGGGGCGACAAATCAGCATATTACGGTGCGGAGCTTCACTTTCACTTGAGAATCTCAGCCACTGCAAATGCCACGGGGCCAGGTATCCGCTTAATAGGCAAGAATGGGACGGCTTTATATGCCTATATCCCACTGCCAACATCTAATAGATGGACGCACTATTACCTTAACTTTGACGAAACCGCAGGGCCCTCAGCGTCTAACTGGATGAACCAAAATACGGGTCAGGTAGCCACTAAAGCAGAAATTCAAGCTGTGCTGCAAGATGTCGGTGAGCTTCGTATTCGTGGTGAATACGTCAATGGTGCTGATTGGGGCGCCATAGATGATGTCAGATTAGTACCCGTATCACCTTAAGCAAATTTGGCATAAAGTAACTGCGCCTCTCATACCAACTACATTTAAGGGCCGAAATCTACTCGGCCCTTAAATGTAAGAATCCTTAATGAGAACCCTAACCGAAAAAGAATCAGCACAGAAAAAGTCCGCTTAAAATCTCTGATATCGAATAGACTAAAGCGGTATCAGCTAATTTTAGCTTGGCCGGGAAAGGCTGTTAACAAAACAACAAGTATATAACTCAATGCCACCACCCAAACCACGCTCTGAAAACCAAAAACCAGCGCCAGTGATGTCGCTGCCACACTGCCCATCACCGAAGTTACACCATTGACAGACCAGGCGATGGCTACCTGTCTCATGCCGCGTTCTCCCACCAGGCGCAAAGACAGCGGAAAAGGCATGCCTAAAAATAGTGCTATAGGTAAGATGCTTATGCCGGTTAAAAGGGCTCGAGCCAGCACCGTCTGGGCTTGTAAATTCGTTTCCAGCACGGGCCAAAGGAATGTCCAAGCCAACCAGAGAATGACCACCATGCCAGAGGCAAACCAGATACCTTGACGTTGCCTGGTTTTAAAAAGCCTTGCCGCTATAAGACTGCCCAGGCCACTCCCAACCAGTAAAACCCCCAGCGTTAAACTCAACGCCAAAGTAGGATGCCCCAGCAACAACTGCGTGCGCTGAAGCAGGCTGATCTCCAGTGCCATAAAACCAAAACCCAGCAAAGCAAACACTAAAGGGAACGGCCTTAAGAAGGGCTCGAGCCTAGAACGCAATGCCAACCAACCAATGAGCCCGAACCCTCCTAGTGCGACAAGACCCCATCCCAACCTTTGTAAAAACGACGGTAAGCCCTTAGCAAACTGATAAAAGAAAGGCCTGTCATCGCTAACCGGGCGCAAATCTACGCCTGTAGCATTTTTAATGATTGTTTTAAGGTTTATTTGCCCGTCAGCAAGAGCATCCAAAGGTGGATTTGCCAGTAATCCAGGAATGAACAACAAGGCATAGCCTCGCTCTTCGGCGGCTCGAGCCAAACGAACAGCTTCATCTGGGTCAATGGCTTCTTTTTTGATGATAAGTAAGGGAATTGGAGGATTCACGCGAGTATCTAATAACGCAAGAAGATGCCGCGTGGCCTCCGCCTCACTTAAACCCGTTCCCGCTAGGGTTTGTACTGCCGTAAAAAAAGCTCTGGTCAGGGTAAGTTCATCATAAAGTTTTAAGGCAATTTGCCCTTTATTATTGAGACGATTCAAATAATCATAGAAGGCCTCTGTGGTATAGAGCTTGTTTTCTGCTAATACCAACCCCCTGGCTTCGGAAGCTTGTGTCATGACTTGCGATAAAAAGATGAGGTCATAGCTTTTTTGCTTGCGCCTAAGTGCACTGCGACCTTCATCTGCCAGTACCGTTACAGGAGGGGCATAAAGGGAAGCAGCATAGGGCTCGAGCTCTTTAACAAGATCAATGCTGGCACGGTTAACTTCTATAACGGTAATGTCTGGCACGGCGGCTTCCTGTGCCAGAGCAACATCAAGCCCACCACCTGCACCAATGAGCAGAGCTGAGCGAGGTTTATCAGTAAAGAAAGGAAAGCTGCCGATATCTCGCGACCACAACTCAGGCCGGGATTTATCAGGAACAACCGAGCCTGCCCCTCCGTCTATATACAAATAGTAGGCATCTTGATCAGCTCGATAGAGAAGATCGGTGCGAGCAAAGGCATCCCAGCGGGTTTTGCGAATTTCCGCCCCTGTATTGAACTGTTCTAAAATGGGTTTTGCAACACTCAAACGCTGCATATCGAGCTTCATAAAAGGGGCAAAGACTTGCGTCAAATAAATTAGCAAAACCAAAATCGTTACAGCCGTCGCGAGCCGCCGAGATCTTGACAAGACGAGAGCCGCCAAAGCCAGAAGCACAGCTGCCAACAAGACCCCGTTTAATCCTCCTAGCCAGTTAAGCAACGGTACCGATAAGACAACTGCTAGGCCTGCGCCCACCAGATCAAAAGCATAAAACAGAGGACTCCGGGCCGAGAACCATGTGAATAAAGCTGCTAGGACTAAACCCAGAAAAAAGTAGGGGATGCCGGCAAGAACAAACAAAAACCAGCTGGCGTAACCCACCAACATGACTATAAGCACGGCCAAAACAACTGTGCTTACAGCCGCTAAGCCAAGCCACAAAGATAAACGGTTTACTGCCCTTAGGCCGGAAAATAGCACCGCTAAAGCCGCACCAATACCCATTCCCAAAACGGCGACAGACAAGATCAAGAAAACATAGGACTGCACTAAAATGACAGATAAGACTCGAGCCAGCGCAATTTCTAAAAGCAAGGCACCCGCTGAGAGTAAAGCTGTTGCAATGAGGGCTCGAGCATTGACTTGCATTATTGGTTCAGATTTTTCATGCGTGGGTCTAAGAGATCACGTAAGCCGTCCCCAAAAAAGTTAAAACCCATGACTGCAATCATAATGGCGAGTCCTGGAAAAACTCCCATCCACCAGGCTTGTCTTAAGAAAGAGCGTCCTTCGGAAAGCATACGTCCCCAACTTGGATCAGGGGGTTGTGTGCCCAAACCAAAAAAACTCAGGGCGGCCTCAGCCAAAATAGCAAAGGCTAAACTCAGCGAAGTTTGCACGATAATCGGTCCCAGTGCGTTGGGCAAAATGTGTTTAAAGATAATGCTGCCGTTATCCTGCCCTAAGGCTTTGGCCGCCGTAACAAATTCCCGCCCACGAACTGATAAGACCGCACCTCTGGCAACCCTGGCAAAAATAGGTATATAGACAATGGCAATGGCAATCATGGCGTTACCAACCCCACGCCCCAATATAGCCATGATCGTTATAGCCATTAAAACCGCAGGAAAAGCAAACAAAATATCCATAAAGCGCATGATGATTTCATCTAACCATTGGCCATAAAAACCCGCGACTGCGCCCAAGATGACCCCTGCGCTTCCCGAAATCAGCACGGCAATAAATGCCACCTGAAATGATACTGCCGCACCGTAAAGCACTCGCGAGAAAACATCCCGCCCAAACTCATCGGTACCAAAAGGATGGGCTAGGGTTGGGGGCGAGAAGAGCACCGAAAAATCCATGCCATTGGGGTCATAAGGAGCAAGCTGCCGGCCAAAGAGCGCAACCACGCCCAGCACCACAATGATGCTAAAACCTGTCATAAGCAAACGGTGTTTAATAGCTTTACGCAAAAACTCTACGGCACGCAACTGGCGTTTTTCGGCAATAGTTTGTGATGCCAATGTCATAACCCTGCTCGCAGAAATACAAAAGGCATTTCGTTGTTGTGCAAGTTGTGACGTAGAGGGCCAAGGAAGTAGAAAAGTAGCAAATAACTGGTACTCCCCCATTTGCTTCGCAGGACATGTTTAAGATTCCGCCCTCTGCCATCTAGCGCCTGATTCCTGCTTTTATGCATATTCCACACTCGGGTCTAACAGAACATAAGACAAATCGGTCAATAAATTCACTACGGCAAAGGCGGTGGCGAACAACAGGACGGAAGCTTGTAATACAGGGTAATCACGCTGCAAGGTGGCATTAAGCGCAAGCGAGCCTAAGCCCGGCCAAGCAAAAATAATTTCGACGACTACCACTGCGCTTAACAAAGTTGCCATTTGCAAACCCACAATGGTTGCTATCGAGATTGAGGCATTTCTTAGGGCATGCTTATTGATCACGATGCGCTCGTTAAGGCCTTTTGCCCTTGCCGTACGCACATAATCTTGACCAAGCACTTCTAACATGGCACTTCTTACAAAACGCGTCATAATAGCACCGCTGATAAATCCGGCGGTTAAGGCAGGCAAGATAATATGTCTAAACCAAGATAAAAAGTCTTCAGTGATAGGCACAAAGCCGCTCGAGGGTAACCACTGCAAATACTCGGCAAAGAACACGATGAATAAAATACCCATCCAAAAATCGGGAATGGATACGCCAATTTGACTAAAAACCATGGCGGCAAGATCACGCTTACCCCCAGGGCGTAAGGCTGCCAGGATACCCGCGGGCAAAGCAATTATCAACCCGATAAGCAAGGCAACAAAAGCCAATTGCAAAGTGGCAGGCAGACGACGAGCTACTTCACCGGTAATGGGTTTGTCGCTAATTAAACTATTGCCAAAATCAAAACGCGTAACGATGCCCAAAATCCAGTCGAAATACTGGCTTACTAAAGGCCTATCAAGTCCTAATTGCTTTTCTAAAGCCGCAACATTTTCGGGTGTGGCTTGAATGCCAAGTTTAACTCGTGCTGGGCTACCCGGTACGAGTGGCATAATGGCAAAGGTCAATACCGACACGCCAAAAAGTACCAGCAACAATGTGCCTAGACGGCGCAATAGGTAGTTTGGACTCATAGGAAAAAGATCAGGGTGGTGGATGGAAAGCCATCCACCACCTGCTTAATTTATCTGTCTAGCCAGGTATTTACGAAACGGATCGCTTGATCTGGGCGAGCGGCATAATTTTTCACATAAGGTTTGTAAGCGTTGATGTTGAGCGGATTGTAAAGGTAAATGTAAGGGGCGTCATCAACAATTTGCTTGTTGATCTGTGCGTATATTTCACGGCGCTCATCGGGGTTTTGTGCCAGACGGCCTTGATCTAAAAGCTCGTCAACGGTGGGGTTGCTGTAACCTGTAAAATTAAAGACCTCCCCTGTGCGCTGCTGCGCATAAAAGAAGTCATCGGGATCAACCAAGACATTCCAACTGCACACGTAAGTATCGTAATTGCCCGCACCCTCCTCCTCAAGCCACTCTGCCCACTCGAGCGTGCGAATGCTTGCGCTTATACCAAGCGGGGCAAGTTGGGCTTGCAAAACCTGGGCAATGCGGATTGACTCTTCGTACTGCGTAGTCGGCATGATTTCAAGTTCAAAGCCGTCCCCTACACCTGCCTCAGCCAGCAATTCTTTAGCCTTTTCCAAGCTTTGCTCATAAGGAGCGTAATTATAGCTCCAGGCGCTCGAGCTAGGAATGGGGTCTTGGGTGGGCTGAGCAATACCAAAGGTGGCTGCCTGAACAATCTGATCACGATTGATAGCATAAGAAATTGCCTGACGTACCTTAGCATCACTAATGGGGTCACGCCTGGTATTTACACCGATGTACCAGTAAGAACCTGCCGGGGTTTCATCCACGACAACGTCATCACGACCTTTGAGTTCGGCAACACTTTGCGCGGGAATCGAAATCGCCCAGTCGACGTCGCCTGTAACGAGTGCAGTGCGGCGTACGGACTCATCGGTAATGATACGAATTTCAATCGCGTCAAGATAAGGCAGCCCTTCTTGCCAGTAGTTCGGGTTGTGCTCGAGCACGACTTTAACACCGGGTTGGAAGTCAGTGATCATGAAAGGGCCTGTGCCGATGGGTTGCGTGCTTATGCTACCGTCTTCTACGTTTTCTTTGGCAATAATGCCCATGGTTTTATCCACAGCAAGTTTTGTGATAAGCCCTGGGTTGGGGTTCTCTAAGCTAAAAACAACCGTCCTGTCATCCGGTGCGCTAATTTCAGTCACGCCACCTAGTTTCCAGGCGCTACCCGAACCGGTTTCAGGGTCAAGCACCCGGTTGTAGGTATAAACCACATCATCAGCGCTCAAAGCGCGCCCATTACTAAACATAACGCCCTCACGCAAGCGAAAGGTAAGCGTTAAACCGTCTTCAGAGACTTCCCAGCTTTCGGCTAGTGAAGGCTGCAAGTTCTGTTCGGCATCTAAGGTGACTAGAGTATCTAAGATGTTTTCCAGAATTTGAAAGCTCGAGTACGCACTGGTGATGTGCGGGTCTAGCCCAACAGGGTCTTGTGCCCAGGCAGCAATGAGGGTGCCACCACTTTGTTGTGCCAGGCCCACTGAAAAGGCTAATAGCGCTAATAAGACCAGGATCCGTTTCATCTTATGACTCTCCTTCAAGTTTTACGGGGATTTTCCAATCCCACATGCTTTTCTTGATTTCTACGACTAATATTGTCTCGCTGTTTATCACTCCTTCCCTGGTTAGCTCACCCTGAATAAATTCATGGACTTCGGCGTTGCTGGCGTGAATAGACTCAATAACGACATTAGGCTTGCTAACACCGATAGCGACATAACGAACAGCTTCTAATTCTGCAAGTTCATCGGTGATGCGCTCAACATATTGCGGCACTACCGTTGCATAAGTGGTCGCCAGAATGGGCACACCAAGTTGCAAAGGATTACTGATTGCCAGAATGCGCATCCAGCCACTTTCTAAAAGCCTATTGACCCGCTTGCGAACCATACTTTCGGAGACATTAAGCTGACGTGCGATTTCACGATAGGGCATGCGGCCATCAATGCGCAAGAAATCAACAATACGTTGATCAGTGACATCAAGCTGCTGATAAATAATACCTTTAGCAGCCTTATTATGACGCAATTCGTCCGATTGCATGTATAAATTTAGCGCATTGCGTCAGTATTAGTCAATATTTATACGATGAACAGAACAGCTATCTTTTTTATTTAGTTGAACCATCTTGCTAATCTGGCAGACATCTGAAAATGCGTGAAGACGAATTGGGCCTGTAAGATGTAAAAACTCAAACTTATACCCCCTAACAGCAGGTAGCCCCATCACAATTAGATCGCAAACCTGTATCTACCCAGATTATAGCCAACGTTTGGCTGGGCAAAATAAGGAGCATATGTTGCTATGGGCTTTTTAACCGCTTTTAACTTTACTACTCCACTGACCCATGAAAACGCTGCCAAGAACACCCACCGCCCCTATAAGTTGTACAAGGGTAAGACTCTGGTCAAGCACCATGTAGCCAAGAGTAGTCGCAACAACAGGGCTTAACAACCCAAAAAATGATACTGACACGCCTAACGTCTCAATGCCTCGAAACCATAATGTGTAAGCGAGTCCCGTTCCGATTAGCCCCAAATAAACAAATCCCATTAAGTTAGCAGCACTAAGTTTTAATGGCATCCCTTCAATGAGTAGTGATAAAAGAGCAAGAAACACTCCACCTGCAACAAGCTGCCAACCCGTGAAGACCAAAAGGGATACGGGGCATACCCAGCGCTTGGCTAATACGATGCCCACCGCCATACTTACTGCACCGCCAAGTGCTGCTAATATTCCCACGGGGTCAAGCGCAACACCGGGACCGAGCACGAGTAAGCCAACACCGACAATGCCTCCGATGCCCGAGATAAAGGTTAGGGTACTTGGTTTCTGTGACAATAAAAGCCAAGCCATTCCCGCTACAAGGAGTGGTTGTATTGCCCCAAGCGTCGCAGCTACACCACCGGGTAACCGATAAGCTGAGATAAATAAAAGAGCAAAGAAAAGCCCAATGTTCAGTATGCCCAGTACAATAGCGCGCCACCACCACCAACCTTTGGGTAGTTGGCCATAGCCAGCAACAATCCACAGTCCGACGGGTAAAGCACGTAAGGCTCCAACGAGCAAGGGGCGATCAGGGGGTAGCAGCTCTGTCGTAACTAAATAAGTGCTTCCCCAAATCATAGGAGCTATAGCAGTCAGGATAAAGTTAGTCATTATAAACCTCGATATAAAGATACTTTATATAAAGGTAAATGTCAAGAATCTTGATATTAAGATATAATGTGTTATGTCAGATCATGTAGCGACAATTATCGACCAGTGGAAAAAAGAACGTCCTGACCTTGACCCCTCATCTATGTTAGTTATTGGTCGGCTATCACGATTAACGAGATATATAGAACGTGCACTTGAGGCAAATTTCAAGCGTTACAACCTTCAGAGTGGAACTTTCGACCTTTTAGCCGCTTTGAGACGCAATGGGGAACCATTTCTACTTACACCCACACAGCTTCAGGCCGAAATGATGCTTTCATCGGGCGCGACAACCCACAGAATCGACTTACTTGAAAAACGTGGTCTTATCGAACGTATGCCCGACCCTGATGATCGGCGGGGGACGCTGGTCAAGCTAACGGTTAAAGGCCAGGAGCTTATCGATGAAGCAGTTGTGGCGCACTTAGAAACAGAGGACGAACTGCTCTCTATGCTTACGGCCTCACAAAAGCGTGAACTCACTAAGCTCTTGGAAAAATTAGCACAGGCGTTTGGAGTTTAAGTGTCAAAACAAAATCTCTGAAGTAATTGTTGACTTGAAACGATACGATAGAGTAATCTATCTATCATGTCAAGTCAGGATAAAACTATCGACAAAAAAATTTTCAAGGCGGCCCGTTCACTTATCAATGATCTTGGTGAGGCCTTCACTATGGAGCAGCTTAAGGACAAAGCCAATGTTTCGAGAGCTACTATCTATAGGCGTGTCGGCAATAAAGAAGCGCTGCTTAAGCATTTAGCCCAAGAACGCGGTGAAGCGTTTGAACGGTTGGATATAAGACTTAGCATTCTTAAAGCAGCACGTGCTGTTTTTGGTCGTGAGGGTCTGGCTGCTGCCACAATGGAACAGATTGCGCTTGAGGCTAAGGTGGGTGTGGCAACGGTCTATCG
>JASBUK010000034.1 GCA_030147925.1 Trueperaceae bacterium | reverse complement strand
GCTTGACAGACTAGGACTTTCGGATAGACCTTACCGCTCGACAGTAGGCTTCACCCTTCACGTCTACACGACCCTCCTCGCTTTTCAACTTGCTCGTTCAAAGAGATTCATCTTTTTTATCGTCCTTTTCCGAATTGAGGTCAGCTCTTAAGCACTAACGTTCAAAAAGAACTCGGTGAGGGACTTTATAGAAATGTTTTTCCCACTTACCACCAACTACTAACAAAATTGGCCTAAGCCCCCACACCTAACTTTGTCGGAATGTTTTCTAAAAACGCTTTTCCTACCAACCACCGACTACAAACCACTCACATTTAGACAATCATCACCCTTTGGAGTGATGACGATTCACCCCAAAGCAGCCTAGACTGGTGTTACCCGGGGCCGGATAATAGACAGTCGAAAGGAGCGCAACATGCCAAAACCCACGGCGTTTGAGCTGCCGCTGAAAGACAGCACACCGGCTCTGTTTCGTCCGGCTCGGTCAAATGATTTAGAGCGCATAAAACAGGGTTTTGAGCTGATGTCGCCTGAGTCGCGCTATCTGCGTTTTTTTGCCCCCGTACAGCGCTTACCTGAGGATTCGCTGCGGCAATTGCAAACGATTGATCAGCGCTCCCATGTGGCCTGGGGCGCAATTGATCTGTCTGCACCGCAAGTTCCGGGTATTGGTTTGGCTCGTTTTCAGCAATTGGAGCAGTCCGGCATTGCCGAGATGTCTTTTGTGGTTATTGACGCTTATCAGCGGCGCGGCGTATGGACGGTGCTGCTGGGCATTCTCTATCTAGAAGCCGCTGTGCGGGGTATTTGCACCCTAAGGGCAAATATCTTGCCGGAAAACAGGGTACCTATAAGCAAGCCCCGGGAGCTTGGCGCTCTTGTCAGCGATAAGGGCGGCACTTATCAAGTGGATTTAATCGTGCAAAAAGACTTGTCGCTATTGCCCCAGGCTTCTTTTGTCCAGACCTTTAGGCAAACCATCAAAAAAATTCGGGGGCGACTTTGTCCTCAAGAGGTGGTTTAAGTTAATTTTTCCAGGGCTCGAGCCAGTGATAACAGCAAGTATTCCTCATGGGGCTTGCCGGCGATCATCAAGCCGATAGACAAACCTTCAGGGGTAGTAGCAGCGGGAACGCTCAGAGCAGGAACAGCCAAAAAGTTAAAGATCATGGTGTTGCGCAGGCACAGGCCATTGGTACGAAAATAGGCTTCGTCTTCCTGTAAATCCAGAGTTTTTGGCGGCAAGATGGCGACGGTAGGCGCCAGGACGGCGTCGAAATTACCAAAGTTCGTCCAGAATTTGCTTTGCAGACGGGCTCGAGCATATTGCAGGCGAATATAGTCGCTCGCTCTCCTGTCTTGTTGTTGCAAGATACGCGCCGAAACGCGCGGGTCAACGAGGCCGCCCTGCTGCTCCAGAATGTCCTCATAGAGTGCCAGCGATTCCATACCGGCAAAATTGCCGTAACTGGCATAGCTGTCTAAAATTTCCTGGAGTACCGGAGCATCGCGATATTCAATAGCAGCCCCCAGTTCAGTTAAACGTTCGCAACTTTGCGTAAAGGCGGCAGCCACCGCAGGCTCGAGCCCTTCTAACAAGACCGTCTGTGGTATCAGCAGCTTGAGTCCCTTGACAGCACGCGGTTCAAATTTAGCGGGTGGCAACGCCCGCATAGCCCGCCACAAATGCCAGCAGTCCTCAACTGTTTTGCTCAGCGGCCCTATCGTATCCAGCGTGGTCGATAGTGGCACACAACCCTCGGTGGGTATGTCACCGTCAGTGGTTTTAAGTCCTATAAGGCCATTAAACGAGGCCGGAATGCGTACCGAGCCACCGGTATCGGAACCAATCGCTGCACAGGCCAAGCCCGAAGCCACCGCCACCGCCGAACCCGAGGAGGAGCCGCCGGGAATCCGGGAGGGGTCAAGCGCGTTCCCGGGCGTGCCGTAATGCGGATTGATGCCGATTCCGGAAAAAGCCAGCTCGGTCATATTGGTTTTCCCTAGAAATACCGCTCCGGCTGCATCAAGCCGTGCCACTATCGGTGCATCCTGCTGTGCCGCTGACCGCTGTGCCAATACCGGCGACCCCGCCGCCGTCACTTCTCCGGCGGTGTCTATCAAGTCCTTTAGAGCAATGGGAATACCCTGTAAAGGCCCTAAATAAATCCTCTTTTTGAACTGCTCGTCGGCTCGCTTGGCCTGTCTGAGCGCCCGCTCAGCTGTCACCACGCGATAAACCGGCCCGGGCCTAAGCTTATTCAAATACGCCGTGGTCACTTCCAAGGCGCTTAGGGTCTCTCGGCGGTAGGCAGCGGCTAATTCGGTCAGCGACAACGCAAAGATATCTTGGGGCATAAGCAAGTATAAAACTGATTGTTAGTAGGTGGTTAGTGGTGAGTGGTTGGTAGTTAGTAGTCGGTGGTTAGTAGTCGGTGGTAGGTAGGAAAAGCGTTTCTGAAAAGTATTCCGACAAAGTTAGGTGTGAGGGGTTATGTCAATTCTCAATTACCTGATTCTTGCCAGCACTGGAAAATCCCTGGCTTCTACCTCCTACCAACCACTTTCCACTTACTTTTTACTTTCCACTTTAGTAAATGTCATTAGCCGTGTTGTAAACGTTGAACTTACCTGTCGGTGTGATTGCCCATTCACCGCTTATGCGGGTTTTCTCCTCTAAAGTCTGCGCGTCATAGACCACAATGAAACTTTGTTTATCGAGCGGCGCCCAGGCAGATACCCAGAATTCGGTACCGGCCTTGTTAAATTCGGTGTGCACCATACGGGCATTGACCTCCGCTGCACCCGGCACCTGCCAGCAACTGTTCACCTCTAGAGATTCCTTGTCAATAGCACACAAAGAAGCGGCGCCTTCGGGATTGGGGCTGACGGTAAAGTCACTGATTACCCAGGGGCTCTTCGGATGTGTCTTGATAAAAAGCGTACCGGTATAAGGCATTTCAATACGCTCGACCACCTGCCAGGCGTTCTCGGGATAGTTCTCTGGATCGACTGCCACTACCGTCATTTCGGGGCTGCCAATGTTACCGGTTGCCCACAAAGGCCCCAGTTCGGGATGCACCCAGTTAGCGCCACGGCCTGGGTGCGGACGTGTACCGGCCTCTATTTCTGCCGCTACCTGGCGTGTCTTGGTATCTATCACGATGAGCTTGTTTACCGCATTGGCAGCCACAATGAAATAGCGGCCCATCGCCCAGCCACCATCATGAAGATAAAGCTCGGTATCTATCATGGTGATTTTAAGCGGCCTGCCCGGCTCCATCACGCTGCTGTAATCCACCAGCCAGGTCTGCCCGGCTTCTTTTATGTTCACGATCCACTCGGGGAAGAATTCCGAGGCCACGATAGCGGCTACGCGTGCCTCGTCTATGCGCTCCCCTACGCCCTTGGCGTAAGAAACCGTCGAGACTACCTTGATGGGCTCGAGCGTTAAGCCATCGAGCACTACAAAATGCGAGGGCCAGTAGCAACCGACAATTGCCAGGCTGTCTTCAAAACCCTCATACTTGCTGGATTCTATGCTCCGCGCATCCAAACAGGGGCGCACTTCGGCGACCACCTCGGGTACTTGCGGCCACAAATCGATGAGGCTAGCTTTGCCATCTCGACCAATAGCCATGAAGTAACGACCCGATTTGCTCGAGCGCAGGATATGCGTGGCAAAACCCGTGTCGAGGATGGTGATGAGGTCTTTGCTGTCACCATCAAGAATGGCGACTTTACCGACGTCGCGCAAGATTACGCCGATGTAGTCCTGCCATTCGCGTTCTGTCTGGGGAGTAGCGGGGCGATCTTCGGGTGCTTTGATGAGCTTCCAGGTCTCCTGAATATCGCCAAATGAAAGTTGTGGCGGCGCCTCTACCGGGCTTTGCAAATACGAGGTCATCAGGGCAATATCTTCATCGGTCAGAACGCCCTGTCGCCCCCAATCGGGCATACCGCCAGGCAAACCACCCCAGATAACTGCTTTTAGGTATTCCGGGCCTTTTACTGTAAATTGTTCCGGCTCGAGCGAAGGGCCGGTAGCGCCTTTGCGAGTAGCTCCATGACAACCCGAGCAGCGGTCAAAGTAAATTTGACTGGCCCTGACCATCTCCTCAGGGCTAAGCGCCTCCGGCCCGTTTTGCGCTGCCGACCAGGCGGCAAAAAGCAGGACACTTATAATGATAAACCACAGCCTTTTCATTACGCCTCTCCTTCCTTAAGCTTGAAAAGATTAAGCGGCAACTTGCTTAACCTTGCTGCCTTAGTCAGCCCCTACCAATGACGGTTCTGCCAATACAACCCGCCCTGTGCAAAACTCCCTATACACCAGAGGCAAAGAAGCGGCTAAAAACTAACTACGATGCTATTATCCAAGATTAACTCATTGCCAGCACGAATCATAGAGACAAAAGTCCCCGGCAAGAGCCATCCCGGCGGCAAAACAAGCCTGTCTTCTTCTTTATGCCCAAGGCTAGTCAGCACGTGCTAAGGTTTATTCAGATGTTCTTATCGCACTTTTGAGGCTTAAGCTATGTGGAGAAATTATGGATAATCTGAGAACGCTTCTAAAACGCGAGGAAAGTTACGCCATTCATGCGCTTGTCAACATTGCCGAAAACCCCGGCACTAATGCCGCCGATATCGCCAGTCACCTAAAGATGCCGCCTGCGTTTATGGCCAAGGTGCTGCGCAAGCTGGTCATGGCTGGTTATATCGACAGCCAGATGGGACGCAGCGGCGGCGTCAGCTTAAAGGTTGATCCTCGGGATATCTCTTTGCTCAATATCATCGAGGCCATCTCGGGCGAAGTGATTCTCGACAACTGCCAGACTCAAGAGCAATGCGCCACCCAGGAGCACAAAGGGCATTGCAATCTAAAACTAGCCTGGATCGGTGCAGCCCTGGGTATCCGGGAAATCTTGGGCAAAATCAAACTGGCTCAACTATGTGATCCCTGTCAGTCAAGCGCGTCAGCGGCCTAACGAATTCCGTTCGCGTTTTTCCCTTAGTTTGCGCAGCATTTCAGCTGTCAACACCCGGGCCTGCATGGCATAGGCAAAAGTGACAATGGCAGCCAGTTGCAATATACCGCTGGCAATCACCAGCACCTGCAACCAGTTGGCCCCGCTGTAGCGCCACCAGGGCTCGGCTATCAATCTAAGCACAATCCCGGCATTGAGCAGATAAAAAGTTGCAGCTTCAAAGCCATCCTGGCGTAACTGACCCGGACGTGGCATCATCCAGTAGGCCACGCCCATAACCATCGAAAGGAAAAAGCCCACGAGTCCAAGATGAACATGGCTTGTTCGAAAATAAACCGTCATAAGCGGAAAAATATAAAAAAGGACGCCCAACAAACCGGTCAAAACCAGATAGACAAGTGAGGCCTTGATCAGGCGATATTCATAGCGGGTCAAGTTATCACCAAAACGAATTTATCTCGTCACAGTCGGAGTTTATCAAAATATAATGCACGGGCCGTCTCGCTTTCAGCTCGGAACTGCGCTGATTGCTTGCTGTCATGACAGCAAGCAATCACTCTGTTATTACAAGCCGGATAGCTCAGCGTTTTTAGCGATAAACGACTCCCACTCCTCCGGCACGTCTTCTTCGGTATAAATAGCACTCACCGGACAAACGGGGATACAAGCGCCACAGTCGATACATTCCTCAGGATGAATATAGAACTGGTCTTCCGCTTCATAGATACACTCAACCGGGCAGACCTCTACACAAGCCGCATCTTTTACACCTATACAGGGTTCACAAATGATATGAGGCATATGTCTCTCTCCTTTCAAGGCATTCTTAATCATTAACTATAAGGGCTCGAGCAATTCTTTACAGCATCAGATGATCACAATCCGGTAACCAATGACAAAAGACAGGACCAGCAGCAAACCAAAGGCAAGTTCGGCAAAGCCAATGATTTTTGCTTCTATAGGTCGGCGGAAGCTAGAAAGCCCCAAAGCAGCCCTGATCAGCAGCAACGCAAAGGCAAACAACACCAGTATAGGCAGTTGTTTTGTTACAACCAAAATCAGGACAAGCACAAACGCCAGAAGACTCGCCAGCAAACTGGGAATCCGGCTTTGCTGCTCACCCCGGCTAAGTCGCAAGCGGGCACGCACATAGAGAATCGAGGGTATGGTGCGGGCCGCCAAAACCAACCAGAGCGACAAAGCAGGCAGCAGCGACCAACCCCCGGCAAGCGCCAGACTGGACGCCAGCGCGCCTAGCGCCGTGGCCCCGGTAAGTTCGGGTAAGAGTTTACGCCCCTGGTTGCGGGCGTCATAAACAACTTGGACTAGTGCCAGAGGCAAGGCAAACAGCAGTGGTAACAAAAAATAAGCACTATCGGCCAGCCACAGCGCTACGAGCAGGCTAAGCAGCGCTAATAATCCGTAGGCCAGCAAAAAACGGCTGGCTAACTTTGTGCGCGGGTAATACTTGCCCCGTCGCCGGTCCGCCAAAACCAGGCTAAAAGGTTGTTGGGCCAGTAGCGCCCCGAGTACCGTTATAACCAACCATAGACCACTAAACGAGGGAACCAGCAATAAGCCTAAGAGGGAGGGCTCGAGCCAAAAACCCCAGATCCCGTGCTCGGTGGGCAAAGCCACCGCCCTTAGAGGCACGCTTCTGCTTGTCGCCATCTTTAAGCTGTCGACATATTGAACATGGTTAGCAGCATCAGCACCGGCGTTTTGGCAGCTATACCGTGTTTTAAGTGAGCCGGCATCTGTACCCAGGTACCGGCTTTTGCCTCCAGCACGTCATCACCAAGACTGAGTGTCGCCTCACCACTGAGAAAGTGAATAATGGCGGGCTTGGACGCAGTATGCTCAGTAAGTTCCTGATCAGCAGCAAAACTAAAGAGGGTCACCTTCACATCTTCATCTTTGTGCAAGCTATGGCTAAGGATGCTACCTTTAGGAATTTCCGGTAACGCTGTCATGATATCGGCAAGATAGTGATAATCAGTAGGCATTTTTATTTATCTCCTATTCTCAAACTATCCCGTAATTCTTCTCTACTCTAGCAAGACTCTCGCGTCTGTTTAGCACATAGACGCGAGAGCAAAAACACTTTTATAGAAACTTATTCGATAATGACTTTTGCCGTCATAAACGGGTGCGGTAAGCAGTAGTAAGCATACTCGCCGGGCTCGTTAAAGGTATAGCTCCAGGTGTCGCCCTGTTCCATCATGATGGGGTCACCTTCAGCTTGCCTGCTCGAGTCAAAAGCGCGACCTGCCGGATCATTGCCGGGGATGCCCTCGGTAACGGTGTGACCCACAGGATCTTCATTGACCCAAGTTACGGTGGTACCGGCTTTGATGCGTAATTCTGGGGTATCAAAGCCAAAGTTGACAATGCGCACCAGCGGACCTTCGGCGGCAACTTCCGTCATCATCGTGCTTGCTTCAGCCTGAGCTTCCACCTGAACCTGAGCATAGATCGACAGCGGCGAATCACTAACCGTGCGGGCTTCACTACCGATAATCAGGGCCAGCATGCCACCGGGGTAAACACCGTTGTTAGTCACCATGTCCACGCGGTGATCGTGGAAGGGGAAAATGCCGTCACGGCCTTTAATAAGAATGTCGAGGCGCTCACCGGGAGCAATCGCTAAGATATCACCCTGATAAGGCTGCGGTAAATCGTAACCGTCTTTGGCGACCACCAAAAAGCTCATACCGTGTAAGTGCAGGGCGTGGGGTTCATAGCCAACGTTGGTGATACGAAAAAGTGCAGTTTCGCCTTCCAAGACTTCAAAAGGCTCGGTCAGCGGGAAGGCTTTGCCATTAACCAGGAAGTAATTGGGGTTCGATTCGTGAATGGCAGCGTTGGGGTCCTGGTTGCTATCCCACTCATCGACAACCATGGAAAATTCTTTGTCCCAAACCTTAGCGCTATCGTCACTCGGTTCGACAATGATGGCACCATACATGCCAAAGTCAAGGTGCAAGTTGGTTTGCACGTGGCAGTGATAGGCGTGAGTGCCGGGATTAGTCGCTACAAACTCATAGGTGTAGGACTCACCGGGCATCACATAGCGCGAGGTGGCCGGTACCCCGTCCATCTCCTGTGCCAAAGAGATAATGCCGTGTGGGTGGATAGTGTGCGGCAGGATGTCAGTATTATTCAAGGTGATTCTGACCAAATCCCCTTGCTTGACACGAATTTCAGGACCAGGGACGCTCGGCTCTTCACCAGTAAAGCCAAAAGCCCACTGTTCTACAAAAACGTCAGGAGCAATCTCGGTATTGATGCGAGTCACCTCCAGGGTAAACTCGCGCACTTCGCCGGTGGCCTCTTCAAGCGGCACCGTACCGCCCGTAAAGCCTTCGATAAAATCAGTGATGAGTGCATCCCGGTCTGCTTGCGCCAGGGCCAGACCAGCTAAAGCAACAATTAGAATGGTGAGAAGCTTAATGACAGACTTTTTCTTCATAGAACCTACTCCTCCTTTTGACAGGTATGAAACCTGGATGTAACTGTCAAAGATTATCTGCTTATCACAGTGATTTTTAGGGCCAAAAGTCCCGCCAGGCAGGGCTGACGCATCTTAACTTGGGATAAGCCCCTTGAGGATACGCGCACGAAAGTCGTCATCCCAGGCCGCCCTTTTGCGCTTACCTTTGAGCGAGCCTTTGGAGGCATCTTGTCTGAGCAGGCTCAGAGCAAACTGT
>JASBUK010000022.1 GCA_030147925.1 Trueperaceae bacterium | reverse complement strand
GGCCAATGCCGGGCCTAATACCAATGGCTCGCAGTTTTTTCTCACCTTTACGGCGACGCCGTGGTTAGATGGTAGGCACACCATTTTTGGCAGGGTTATTGAGGGAATTGATGTTTTGGACAAGTTGCAGCGCATCGACCCCATGCGTCCGGGTGACGCTAAAGCAGATGTCATGCAAAAGGTCTATGTCGTAGAAAAGTAAAAAGGGAAAGAGGTGAGTGGAAAGTAGTCAGTAGGAGGCAGAAACTGAGAAGACAGTAAAAAGAGGAAAGTGGGGACTTTCTAAAACCGCTTTCCTACTCACCACAAGCTGCCTACCACTAACAAAATTGGCATAACCCCTCACACCTAACACCTTACTCCTCGCTTTGTAGGGATGCTTTTTAAAAACGTTCTTTCTACCTACCACCAACTACAAACCACTAACTATTTACCACCTACCAGTAACTACATCCAAATTGCTTGAATACTTCTTGCAATTGCCATTTTTATCAAAAAGAGCGGGAAAACCCACCCTTAAATACTTTCTCGCACCGTTTAGATCAAGGCTGGAATTTTGAGGCTACGGGCTTTGGCGTGCTCTTGTAAATGTTTGATAAAAGCAGCTACGGGAACGGCGTTTTTATCCGGTTCCTGGCGGCTTCTAAAAGATACGCTGCCTGCCTCGACCTCTTTATCGCCGACAATCACGATATAAGGTACCTTGTACAGCTCGGCGTCGCGCACTTTGGCGTTCATGCGTTCACCACGGGTATCGATCTCGGCACGAAGCCCGGCTGCGATAAGTTGCTGCCTAAGACTGTCGGCATATTCAATGTGACGGTCGGCAATCGGCACGATGCGCACCTGTTCGGGGGCCAGCCACAGCGGGAAGTCACCGGCAAAGTGTTCAATCAAAAAGCCAATCATGCGTTCATGGGTGGAAAGTGGGGCCCGGTGAATACAAAGCGGTGTTTCGGCTTCGTTATGCTCGTTGATATAGCTCAGCTCAAAACGCTCCGGCACAGCAAAATCCACTTGATTGGTCGCCAAGGTAAATTCCCGACCTATAGCGCTATAAATCTGCACGTCGATCTTAGGGCCATAAAAGGCCGCTTCGTCTGCTACCTCGACAAAGGGTACGCCGCCGTTGGTCATAGCGTTGCGCACCATTTCTTCGGTTTTTAGCCACAGTCGCTCGTTATCGACATATTTCTTGCCCAGACCGTCTTTGCCGTGAGTGCTTAAGCGCATCACATAATTGTCAATGCCAAAGACTTCAAAGTATTGCTGGTACATCTCAATAACCGCTAAAAATTCCTGCTCAAACTGCTCCTCGCTGCAGTAGATATGGGCGTCATTCATCTGCATCGAGCGCACCCGCATCAGGCCGAACAGCTCACCGCTTTTTTCGTAGCGGTAGCAGGTGCCGTACTCGGCATAGCGTATCGGCAAATCGCGATAGCTGCGTGGGCGACTGGCAAAAATCTTGTGGTGAAACGGGCAATTCATGGGCTTGACGTAATAGCGGATGCCCTCAAGGTCCATCGGCGGATACATGCTCTCGGCGTAATAGGGCAAGTGACCGCTCTTTAAAAACAAGCCTTCTTTGCTCAGGTGTGGGGTGCGCACTCGCTCATAGCTCGCTTTGCGTTCCATTTCTTTGGCCAGTTCTTCGAGTTCTTCAATTAAGACCGCACCTCGGGGTAACCACAGCGGCAAACCCGGGCCGACTTCTTCGTCCAGAGTGTAAATATCCAGTTCTTTGCCAAGCTTGCGGTGATCGCGTTTTTTGGCTTCCTCTAACATCCAGAGGTGCTTATTGAGTTCTTCTTTGCTTAAAAAGGCCACGCCGTAAATCCGCTGCAGCATGGGGCGGTTTTCGTCACCACGCCAATAGGCTCCGGCTATGCTCATCAACTTAAAATGTGGCGGGATTAGCCCAGTATTGGGCACATGCGGACCACGACACAAGTCGGTAAAGCCCTCTGCCCCACCCTGTTCATAAAAGGTAATGGCCTCGTCTGCCGGCAAATCTTCTATAAGCTCGAGCTTATAGGGATCATTGATGGCGCGGTAGCGCTCGAGCGCTTCGCTACGCGAAAGTTCATATTTGCGCAGCGGCAGCTTGGCCTTGATGATCTCCCGCATACGCGCTTCAATCTTTTCTAAGTCTTCGGGATGCAAACTGCGAGGAACATCAAAATCGTAGTAAAAACCATTCTCAATCACCGGCCCCACACCCATGCGTACTTCGCTGCGCTCATGACCCTCGGCCACAAAAAAGTCGATAACCGCCTGGGCCATAACGTGCGCCAAGGTATGACGCATGAGTTTAATGGCGTCAGTGTCACGTTTGGTCACGATTGACACTGCGGCGTTTTCTGGAATTTCAGTCATCAGGTCACTGAGTTCACCGTTGATGGTAGCGCCCAAGGCAGCCTTAGCCAGACCAGGGCCAATTGCCTGAGCCACGTCATTTGGGGTTGCGTGTGCGGGAAGCTCCAGACGTTTACCGTCGGGAAGAGTTACGTTCATGATTCACCTCATAATTATTTAGCTTGGTTTACAGCGGGATGGTCGTATCCGAATAAAGCACTCAACTGCGCGTTCGCGTCGTGAGCCAGCGAGAAATGGGAGCTGGCTGGACTCGACTTATGTAAAACCCGCTTAATAATCGGATGACTGACAGCTTCATGCTGGTTAATGTATCACAGAGTATTAGGCATGGGCGCTCACGCCGCTTGCAAACAAAATTGTAAATACTGCTGCGCCGCCCTCCTTTTAGTTTTATACTCAGGATTATGCATCTCGTCGCCCTAGCTTCTCATGATCAAGCCCTGAATCAAGCGCTCAGTAGCTTCAAGCATCCAGAGCACGATATTTATCTGCACCCCATTCCGGCACATAGCCCGCTCGAGCGGGTGGCTGCCGGGCTCGAGCCCCTTGATTTTGCCGGTCTGCTGGTGCTCGAGCCGTCTTTGCAACCACAAGCCTTTCAGCTAGCCAGCCGCCGCAGTTTGGATGCCCAGGAAGTTGCCGCCGCCGACGCGCTTACCGTCACGCCGGGCGGCTTGATTGCCGAATACAATCTGGGCCGAGCGGTGGGCGCCGCCTTGCATACTGTCTTGTGGAATCCGCGTGAAGCCAATGTGGTTATCTTGGGAACCGGAGCGCCGGCCAGAGCCATCAGCCGCGAGCTTTCCAGCCTGGGTGCTACACATCTCACGGTCTTAGCGGCTAACCGTCCTTTAGCGGAAACCACCGTGCAGCAGTTGGCCGCCAACACCGAAATAACTGCTAAAGCAGAGGGCGACCCCTTGGCTGCAGGTTTAATTGAGCGTGCCGATCTACTGGTGCGGGTTGATTCGACCATGGCTGTCAGCGATACGCTATTGGGCCCACATTTGACCCTGGTTGACCTGGCTAAAGAAGCAATGTCCCCGCTCAGACAGCGTGCTCTTAACTTAGGCGCCTTGACCGTAGGTGTGCGCGAGGTACAAGCGCAGCAATTAGCTTTATCCTTAGGGCATGTGCTGGGTGGCAGGCTCGAGCCAGGGCCCTTTGCAGAACTCCTGCATTCGCTTTAGATTATCCTCACAAAAACAGGCGGCTGATTCTTTAGACTTAGTGGCGTGAAAGTTCTTGCCGCCTTGTTGTTTTTTTATTTTGGCTTCTTAGCGAACGCCCAGAACAATCTTTATCAAGTCCCTGCTGCAGCCGTGAGTTTTGTCGATGAGGCAGTGCAATTAAGTTATCGCGGCAATACTTTGACTTATGTAGCCGGTCTGGGCTGGCTCAATGAAAACCTCAACGACCTTCCCCTTTTACTTGAAGACAAAGTTTATGTCAGCGCCGAAATTCTTGCTGTTTTGGGGCTAAATTTGCCTCGCTTAAGAAGTGTTCGCAGCAGCAGTGATAGCGTCATTCGTCTGGTGATGGATATAGACAATCTACCTGCGACAGATATTAAAACACTCGCGACAGAAGGCAGTTTAACGGCGCAGGAGAGCTTAAACCTCAGTTTACCGCCGCTGCTTGTGCCGCTGCATATTCCCGATTTGCCCCAAGGTATCGAGCTCGAGCTAACAACTGAAGCCCAGTCAACACGTTTGACTGTGAGCGGTCCGGCCATGACCTACCGGGTTTTTGCATTGGCAGAGCCCACGCGTCTGGTCATAGATTTGCAGCCCCTGGCTACAAATATTGTCGAGCAAACTCGTCAGTTACGCCCCGGCGTACTTTACAAGCGCTTTGCAGTGCAAACGCAGCGGGGACCAACGGGAATACACGTCCTGGAATTTGCTCCCGGGCAGGGTGATTTTCGTGTGGTGGGTGAACCAACTACACCCCACACACTAAGCGAATTGGCCAGTGGCGGTTTTGCGGCAATTAACGCCGGTTATTTCAATACCGGCACCTTTGAGGCCATCGGTCTTTTGCGCATCGATTATGCACTGCTTTCACTACCTTCGCGGGGTCGTGCCAGCATTGGTTTTGACGCCGGTGAGGTCGTGCTGGACCGGGTAAACGCCGAAGTGAACGTGCGCATCAACGGTCAGCTTTTTTATGCCAATACACAAGATAGCGAATCAAGATTTAACGTTTACACTGCCGGGGGTCAAATAGTCGGCAGGCCGGATCAGGGCGTCATCGTGGTAAATGAGGGCCGGGTGCTAGAAAACAAGATCGGTCCGCGCCGAGTACCCGAAGATGGCTTTGCCCTGGTTTATGGGCCCGAGGTTCGCGCCCTGGCGCTGGTAGATTCCGATAACTTTGCTGCGCTCGAGCTCAAAATGGCGCCCGAAACCTTCCAGCGAGCCCGCTATGCCGTAGAAGCTGGCCCGCTGCTAATAAGCAACGGGCTGCCCGCTTATGAACCGGCACGTGAGGCTTTTAAAGAAGGTACGCGCATCATTGATGAAGCGACCCAACAAGCCGCCATCGGGCTTAAAAGGGACGGTACAGTGATTTTTCTCACCGCCGACGCCATGACCGCCCGCGAACTCATCCCGGTTTTTTTGCAACTCGGCGCAACAAGCGCCATGAGGCTGGATAGCGGCAGCAGCACCACAATGTATGCCGATGGCGAAGTCCTCAACCGTCGTTTTGAGCGGCAAATTGTCAGCGCCATCGTCTATATTCCCAACGAGGAACGTGCTTTTAAAGGGCAGTAAGCAAAGCCAAAATTGCTAGACTAAGGTATGACAGCAAAGCGCTGGTGCAAGCTGATTTTAGCTGTCTTACTGATATTTGGCAGCCTACCGGTCTGGGCGCAGCAGCGAGATATTAAGCTCGAGCTGGGCTTTGCCGGTGAGATAGTTGCTGATAATTGGAACCCGCTGCGTTTGACTATGCGTGACCAACCCGATGCCGAACTGGTGCTGGAAATCGATCACGGCAATCTGCGCGAAGGTAGCAAGATTTTCCGTTATCTAGCTCCTCTGAGTGGTCAGCGCGGCATCAGTGTTTTTGAAGATGATGTTTTTATTCCGGTCTGGCGCAGCTTTAGCTGGCTGGTGCAAAGCGGCGAGGTCATTTTAGCCAGTGGCAGTTTTGATAGGCGACAGCTTGATCCGCGTCCGCTCGAGCTCATCCTAAGTAACGACATCGGCACGGCCAGAACTTTCTTTGATAAAGAAGCCCGGGTAATTGAGGCTAAGGCCGATGATTTGCCGGAGCGCGTGGCCAGCTATCAGGGTGTAAACACGCTGTTGCTGGACGGCTCAGCCGCCAATCCCCGCCTAGCAGCCGTGGTGGCCGCCACTGTCGCCGGTGTAAAAACCTTGATTCTGGAGCCGTTGACACCAGAGCGGACAGCCTTGCTAAGGTTGGCACCGGAACCGCGTCAGCGCTTGGGCGCGGGCTGGATTGCTCGAGCCCCGGCAGCAAACGCCGCCGAGGTACTAACAGATTTGCCCAGCCTGGAGCTTAAACCGCTAACCGAGGCGCTGCTGAGCCCTGAGATGACCCGGGAGCCAACAGGTATCCCACAATTTATCGTGCTGCTGCTTGCCGGTCTTTATCTTGTGCTGATCTTACTCATGATCCGCTTTGGTCGCGGCCCGGGCATCTTAGCGGCTCTGTCGCTAAGCCTGGTACTGTCTTTGGCCGCCTGGGGTTACTTCCGACCCCAGCAAGAAACGCTGCTCCGCGCACGTAGCCTGCACCTGGGCAGTGGCGACCTGGCGCTGACATCCGAATTGCAAACACTCTTTCGTCTGCCCGAAGGGCTCGAGCGCTTAAACTTACAGGCCAGACCACTTGATGTTGATAACTACCGGCAAAGCCCAACTGAACTCAGCTTTGCCATGCCGCGCTGGTCACAGGCTACGCTGATATTAAGACCCGTCTTGAGCAACGCTCAGCTTCAGTGGCAAGGCGAAATGCTGGTAAATAACAGCAGTCAGAATCTTAGTGATGTCTTTGTTTTAGGCTTAGGTCCACAGGGTACACTACCCCCGGGGGCGAGCTTACTGCTGCGCTTTAGTGACGATGGGCTGGTTCCGGCGCTTTATCAGCCGCTCAGTGCCGCTTTGCCTGTGGGCACGGCCTTGGCACGCCGGGGTGGTCAAATCCATGTGGCCCTGGCCCCAGAATTCACCAGTCTGGCCTGGAGTCAGCCATGAATAGCAATCTACTGATAGCCGTCAGTGAACGGCTGCGCCGCTCGGACATGATCCAGCTTTTTATGGCTTTTATAGCGCTACTCATTCTGGTTTTGGCGGTCACCTGGCCCGCTGGCTCCCAGCGCGTTAATGACAGTTGGTATTCGCTGGTGCAAGCCAGGGTCATTGCGCTCGTGCTCATAGCGTTCAGCTATGGTGAAATGAGTGCCCTTAGGAGCCGCTTTGAACGGGCCAGTGTCTTACTGGCACTGCTGCTATTAGCGCTATTTAGTCTGCCCTTAGAAATTGCCAGCTATGCGGCCAGCTTTCCAGAAGTGCCGCTGCTGTGGTCACTAAGTATTGTTCCTGCTAACCTGATAGCCTTTTTCGGCGTCGGGCTGACTTTGGGTCGTTTGCTGGCTTTTTTGCGAATTCGCTTTTTGTCGCCTTTGCTTATTCCTTTAGTCCTGCTGGGAGTGGTAATGATAGATTCCTGGCTGGGTCGTACAGTTTTCAATCCCTTCTTGGCCACCACTACCGTGGTTCCGCTTCATTTAATTATCATGCTAGTCCTAGCTGCTGGAACCATTTTGAGCCTTGTCTGGCGGCGTAATAAGAATAAGGAAGAAGGTCCGCTATGATCGGCCCCAGCAAAAGGCAGCGCAGCTCCTCGGCAAAAGGACAACAAACACCAACCCTGCAGTTGCACAAACGCTTGGCCAAGCGTCACTACTGGCAAAAACGTCTGTTTGCCTCAAGTACGGCGGCCTTGGCGGTCTCGCTGCTGGCCTGGTTTTTGGGTTTGGGTCTTGTCTGGCATTTACTCAGCGTTCTAGCAGGTTTTTTGCTCGGCTTTTTGTGGCCCGTTGCCTCAGCCCGCCGCTGGGCTATGTCCTGGATTGCCACGCACAGTGGTCTGAGCTATGAGACCGCGCTCGAGCTAAGCAGCAAACCAGCCGACCCCTACGGCTTTGCAGAACGAGTCAAAGTGGATGCAGAAGAAAAAGTTGCACGGCTCGAGCCACCAGCAGCACAACCATGGTGGTTACCTCTGTTGGCCTTGGCCCTGGGTCTGGCGCTATTGCCCAATATTGGTGCACCGCAAAATCAGGGTTTGGTTTTTCCGTCGCCGCCAAGCGTTAACGGCGGCGCCAGCACAGAACCCGAAACCCCGCCAACAGACGAAGATAGCGCGTTGGCAACAGAAAGCAACGAAGCCGAAGAACAGCAGCCCGCTGATGCAACGCCGGAAAGCCCCTCGCTTGCCGACATACCAGAAGATTTGCCTGATGTTGATTCCCCTGGCAGCCGCGAATCTCAGGACGCGACAACCGGATCGGCGGCTGATAGCGAGGCGCTGACGCGCTTTTTGGAAAACATCCAGGAGCGTGAAATATCACCGGATTCGCTCCAGGAAACAACAGGTTCTACGCTTAGCGAGAGTACTCAGAGCGAAACCGATGGCGATGAAACCACAACTAACGAGACCGGCACTGAGGGAGAAAGTGGTCAGGAGGATGCCCAGCAGGGCGAGCAATTGGGTCAAGAGGCGGAGGATGGAGAAGCCAACGGTGGCCAGCAAGCACCGGAGGACGCCTCTGAATTTGCCGACGACAGCCAGCAGAGCCCCACAGAAGACGGTCAACAGGATAACGGCGCTAACGGCGGGCAGAGCTCCAGCGCTCCTCAGGATAATGAAGGCGCTGATGACAGTCGTTTAGACGAGGGCAGCAATACAGAAGCCGGAGCCTTGGGTACGGCTCCGCTACCCGACACCGGCTTGGAGGGCGAGCCGCAAGGCGAACCCGAATTTTTACCGGGACAGCTTGGCGCCGGATCGGCCAGTCGTGGTGGCGAAGTGCGGGCGCCGGGCGTAAACGAATCGGAAGTTCGCGGTGGCAGCACCAGCGAAAGCTATGAGCGCGCGCTCGAGCGCGCCATTACCGAAGGGCGAATTCCCGTTGAATACCAGGAGATTCTCAGGAATTACTTTCGCTAACTGTCAGGGCAATACCAAAATTGCCAACTCCGTTGCCAGCGGCATAGCCAAATCCTGCAAAGCCTCCTCACGTGCCCTTTCAAAGTCGGGGTCGTCTTCTTTACTTAGCAAAGGCAAATCAACCGACTCAATGCGCAGGGTGCGAATCTCGGGCGAGCGAAAACTTGCCAGTACCAAAGCCGTTTCAGGGTCGACGATTTGTGCTTGCAGCTCTACAGTTATGTTGATCTTCCGCTTGCCTGCAAAAGGAAAGTCTAGTAGCTTCACCTCGCGTTCATAGAGTGGCGCGGCAATCATCACCGCATAGTCAGCACCCAAGACCCGCGCGATAAAGGCCGCCTGTAAAGGTGCGCGGCTACGGTACATGTCGCGGTGTGTCTCCTGAAAACGCACGCTGAAACTACGTGAAAAGTCATAGGCAGCCGAGGCCGGGTCAGCGCGAAGTGCCAGCTCGAGCTCATCTGCCAAAACATCAACTCTCAATTCGGTAGGGGCATTGATAAGAGCCACAGTAGGCTTGTCTGGCTCAGCTGTAGTCACAGCAGGCACACAAGCAGCGAGCACAAATAGTAGCAGCAAAAATGCCAAAGTTCTAAAAACAATCATAATTTCTCTAAATTTATTTGAGCACAACTATGCTCACAATGCGTGAGAGGCCTTAACAGGTGTCGTCTTCGTAGAGCGCCTGGCGGTCGAAGCGGTAACCCTCGGGGAGTTGGTAAGGTCTTAGCAAGCTCATCGGCGCGTTTTAGAAACGCCTCAAGCGCCTGATAGCCCGCTAATACCAAAGTTTGGTTAAGTCCGCTTTCTTGCCTTACAGGGCTTGATCGAGCAGTCGCCGTACTACCTCAGCTTCAGACACGCCAAGCTTCTTGGCACGCCGCTTGAGTGCTTTGTCTTGCGCTTTTTTTATATACAGCTGCTTACGAATCATACTTACATCATATACATCACAGTGATTGGAGAAAGTCAGTCTTCAGCAAGAAAAAGCAAGCTGGCCTCACCACGGCTAATGTTGCGCAGGTCTTGGTTAAAGCTGTCCCGCTGATCTTGCAGCAAACTAAGCTGAAGCACCATGCCTTTTTCATCATAGGTAACTTCACCTTTTTGCAATTCAGGCCAGGCGTTCAAAAAACGGTGTACGGCATCCATATGGGCAAAAGGAACTTTCAGGACAACATTGCTGCGTGGTTTGACCTCGGTTACGCCTGCTAGATCGAGGGCTTTAGCTAAAGTGCCGCCATAGGCCCTGACCAAACCACCGGCACCCAGTTTGGTGCCGCCATAATAGCGAGTCACCACCGCCATAACCCGGTTTAGCTGACGTCTGGTCAAAACCTCCAACATGGGCCGACCCGCCGTGCCACCCGGTTCACCATCGTCGGAAAAACGGTAGGCATCGTCAATGCGATAGGCCCAGCAGTGATGCGTGGCGTCGGGAAAGCGCCGCGAGGTTTTTTCTAAAAACGCCCTCGCCTCTGAGACATCGGCGACTTTTTTTAAGCGGGCTACAAAGCTCGAGCCCTTTATAAGCTCTTTAAGTTCAAGCTCTCGGGCAATAGTCAGATAGGACACGTCACCTAGTCTAGCCCAGTAGCCTTATCGCCCGGTAAAATAGCAATATGATGCGTGCGCCAAAAATAGTCTATTCAAGGCGGTGTTACTAAGAGTTTATTGGGCGCACCCTGTTCCGTTTAAAAATAGCCAGCAAAGACTGTGTCACGTTTAAATATGTCACCATAGGTTTGGGGAGAAACCATGTCATTACAGCTTTACAACAGCCTTACACGAAAAAAGGAAGTTTTTAAGCCGGTCACGCCGGGCCGGGTGGGTATTTATTACTGCGGCCCGACGGTCTATTCCGAACCTCATCTTGGTCATGCCCGTGGCCCGATTTTTTTTGATGTGGTCAAACGTTGGCTGGTGCACGAGGGTTATAAAGTGCGCATGGTCTCGAATATCACCGATGTGGGTCATCTTACCGATGACATGGACGATGGCGAAGACAAACTTATCAAGCGTGCCAAGCTCGAGCAGCTCGAGCCCATGGAAGTCGCCGAAAAGTACTTCTGGGCATATTTTGACGCCATGGCCAAATTAAATGTGCGCCGCCCCGACATCGTACCCCGCGCTTCGGGACACATCATTGAACAGATTGAATTGGCGCAAGAACTGTTGGCACGCCAGCTGGCCTATGAGCGTGACGGCAGCGTTTATTTCGATGTTTCCGCTTATGAGGATTACGGCGAACTCTCTGGTCGTAACCCCGATGACTTGGTCGAAGGCACCCGCGTAACCGTGCGCAGCGACAAGGATGACCCGCGCGACTTTGCGTTGTGGAAAAAAGCCGAGGGCGGCCACATCATGCGCTGGCCCAGCCCCTGGGGTGACGGCTACCCCGGCTGGCACTTGGAGTGCTCGGTCATGAGCACCAAATACCTTGGCGACGAGTTTGATATTCACGGCGGTGGTTTAGATCTCATCTTTCCGCATCACGAATGCGAACTGGCACAGGCTCGAGCCGCCGGTAAGCCTTTTGCCCACTACTGGTTGCACTGGAATATGCTCACCCTCTCAGGCGAAAAAATGGCTAAGTCAAGGGGTCATTTTGTCACTCTGGCCGATCTCTTTAAGGAGCATGACCCCTTGGCGGTGCGCTTTAATCTGCTCAGTTCACACTACCGCAGCCTCAGCGACTTTAGCGACGAAGGTTTGCAGGCCTCGACCCAGGGTCTAAAGCGCTTACAGGACAGTTATCTGGAATTGCTGCGGCTTAAAGGCGAGGCAAAAGAAACGGCGGAAGCAGACAGCGGGATTTTTGCTGACTATCAAAAACGCTTTGCTAAAGCCATGAATGACGACTTTAATACACCGCAGGCCATTGCCGTACTCTTTGAGGCCACCCGGGAAATAAACGCTAAGCTAGCCGGGAAAGTTGAAATGAGCTATTTACAAGCAGCCAAATCTTTTTTTGAAGAATATGCCAGTGAGGCCCTCGGCATTCTCGGTGTCGATGAACAGGCTCAGGCCGAAGTGAACGTGGAAATGCTCGACGGCTTGCTTGCCCTTATCAGCGAACAAAGGCAAGAAGCTCGTCTAAGACGTGATTTTGATACTGCCGACGCCATTCGTGAACGCCTGGCAGACTTAGGCATCGTACTGAAAGACACACCCGAAGGCAGTCGCTGGAAGCTTGCTTAGGCTGAATACGAAATTCTGCTTATGGATAATCTTGCGAAAGCCTATCTAAGTCTGGCGCTGACCCCTGGTTTGGGGCCACGCAAGATCAAACTGTTGACCGAGCACTTGGGCGACGCCGAGAAGATACTGGCGGCCAGCGCTGCTGATTTGCGTGAAGTAGAGGGTATTGGCAACAAGCTCATCGAGGCTATTCTAAGAGCGCAAGATTCCCCCGAAGCCGACAAAGAACTGGCTCGAGCCCGGCATCTAGGAGTCACCATCCTGCCACTCAGTCACCCGGAGTATCCCGAGGCCTTAAGGCAAATTTTTGACCCACCGACGGTGCTTTATGTTCGCGGCCAGTTACCGGTCACTCTCAAAGGCGAGATCAGTAAGGTCCGCGCTATCGGCATTGTAGGTACTCGCAACGCCAGCCACTATGCCCTGAGCTTTAGCGGGGCGCTGGGTAAGCAGCTTGCCAAGGCCGGGGTAGCAGTTGTTTCGGGTTTGGCCCTGGGGGTTGACAGTGCCGCCCACCAGGGCAGTATCAACACCGAGGCCGGGCAAACCGTAGCTGTGCTTGGCTCCGGCGTAGATGTCATTTACCCACGACAAAACCAGGCACTAGCCAAGAAAATCCTGGCGGGGCACGGCGCTATTGTCAGCGAGTATCCGCTGGGTACCGAACCGCGTGCACAGCACTTTCCCGGGCGCAACCGTATCATCAACGGGCTGGCGCGTGGGGTCGTGGTGGTAGAGGCGGGCCACAAGTCCGGCGCGCTAATAACCGCTGATTATGCACTTGAAGAAGGACGCACCGTTTTTGCCGTACCAGGACGGGTGGGTGACCCCAACACTAAAGGGGTGCTCGAGCTCATCAGACAGGGCGCAGTTTTAACCCAGTCTGTAGAAGACATCCTTAACGAATTTGGCTGGGAACAAGATGGCTTAAACCCAACTGGTCCATCGCTAACGCAGCTCAACGAGGGTCAAAGAAAAATCGTTGAACTTATCCAGCAATTTGAAACCCCGCTGCTCGACGACCTGATTAACGCCAGCAAGCTCAGCGCTGCCGAGCTATTGCCCACGCTTACACTTTTAGAGCTTCAAGGGATTATCAAAACTGTTCCAGGGGGCCGTTATATCGTTATAGGTTCGGTATAGGCCCTGCTCGACCTTATGTGCTAAAACGACAGCAGCATAATAAAAACTAAATGAATGTCAAGTTACAGAAATCCCTGGACAGACGTTGAGTCAAAGGGTAAACTTAGCATCGCAAACCATACCAGTGGTCAAGGGGCCGTCTAAGCTTGTGCCACAAAAAAACGATCACATGAATGGTGTACTGGCTTGCACCGACGAAAGGAGCTTTTCATGAAAAAATACCTGATTATTCTAGTCACCGTCTTGCTCACATCCGGCTTTGCGCTGGCGCAAGGCATTACCGTCTGGACTCACTTTGGTGACGCCGACTTAGAATGGTTGCAAAATGAGGCTACTGCCTTCGAAGCGGCCTTTGGCGTGCCTGTTAACATTGTCCGGGTTGACTTGGGCGAAATCAAACAAAAAATGCTACTGAGCGCCCCCGAAGGCGAAGCGGCTGACCTGATCGTGCCCATCCCTCACGATCAGATTGGCGAAATGGCAGTAGGTGGTGTACTTGCCGACATGACTCAGTTCGCCACCAGTTCCTATCTGGCGGATTTGAGCGATCAAGCACGTCTGGCCTTTACCTTTAACAACAAACTCTTTGGTTTGCCAATGTATGTTGAGGGCCCAGCTCTGATCATCAATACCGATCTTGTTCCAGAAGTACCGCAAACCTTTGAGGATTTTATTGCCTTGGCTCAGGCCAATACCACCGCCGACACCTTTGGCTTCCTTTATGACATCGGCAACTTCTACTTTTCCTATATCTGGCTGCGCAGCAACGGTGGCTACGTTTTTGACCGCGATGCCAACGGTGATCTTGTTCCCACCGCCCTCGGCGTAAATAATGAAGGCGCGGTCAAAGGCGCTGAGCTAATCAAGAAATTCCGCTACGACTACGGTCTCATCCCCGAAGGTACCGACTACGGCGTAGCTGACGGCCTGTTTATCGACGGTGCCTTAGGCATGATCTACAATGGTCCTTGGGCCATTGCCAACTACCGCGATGCTGGTCTCAATATCGAGGTTATGCCGGTTCCGGCTGCCGCCGACGGCACCGAATTCAGCGGTTTTATGGGTGTGCAGGGCGTTCTTATGAACGAGTTCAGCACCAACAAGGTTGACGCCGCCAACTTTGCCAAGTGGCTGATCCGTCCCGATGCCCAGGTTTCGCTGGCTCAACTCACCGGTAAGATTCCTTCATCAAATAGCGCAGCCGCACAAGTAGCCGATGACCCTGTCATTGCTGGCTTTGCCGCTGCTTTGGCCAACGCCGAACCCATGCCCAACATTCCCGAAATGGGTAATGTCTGGGGTCCGATGGGCGACTCGCTCACCGTCATCTTGGAAAGCCCGGACTCCAACGTTAGTGAAATTCTCGATCGCGCCGCCGCACAAATTTTGGGTAACTAATACAGGTTCCATTGATAACGGGTCATTTATACCTGTTAAACCAAGTCAAGCAAAACGATAATGCCAGCCGGGAGCATACTCCCGGCTATTTTCTTAGCCAGGCTATTTAAGCTAAAAAACCCAGACTAATTTTTATTGCCGATGTCGAATAAAAATGTCAGTGAGTTTATAATGTCAGCGACACAGGAGAGGGGTTGATCTTCATAGATATTTCACGTCCGCCAAGTGATTTTTTAGCCAAGAAACGTAAAGGGGGCAAAGCCGGTCTCTGGCAATCGATAGCCTTGTTGCTGCTGGCTTTAGGCATTGCCACAATCGTTGGCGTTGCCGGTGTATGGGTCTTACAGCTGTTTACTCCTCAGGTACCGGTTTATGTAGGCCTGGTCTTTGGCTTGCTGGCGCTCGTTTTGGTGTTGCAATATATCGCGCAGCGCTTTGAGTGGATCATGCCCTGGTATTATTTACTGCCCGCGCTTATCTTTCTGTTTACTTTTACGGTCTTCCCCGTCGTGCTGACTATTTTTCTGGCCTTTACCGATTATGCCGGCATCCGCAACGGCGAACTCAGCGTCAGTACCGAAACGGCAATTGTAGCGGTTGATGGCCAGCAACTTACTATTGACAACGCTCGGACTCTTAACTGCGATGCGCTGCAAGGTAGCAGAAAGGGTTGTAATAATGTCCGCGCCGTTGTTTATGCTTCCGGACGTTTCGCCACACAAGGGATCAGCTTAGAGGATAATATCTTAACCGTAGAACCAGCCCCACCCGCTGGGCGCAACGTTACCGCTGTAGAACTGCTGCTGCCTGATTTTGGTTTCCGGGCGCAGATTCCTGTCACTGCGGTGGAAGGCAATCGACTCACCCTCGGCCGCAGCCCCCCAGGAGAAATCAGCCTTGAAGACATCAGCCTCACACTGGACCGCATCAGCATTGAGCGCAGAATTCTCAGTCTGGAGGATAACACCCTCACCATAAATGTTCCATTGCCGACTGATCTTGAATATGTGGCTATCGCCCGCTACAATGATTTTGGTTATATTGGCGCTGCCAACTTCAACACCATTATCCGTCAGGCAAACCGGGCACTGTGGCCGGTATTCAGATGGAATATCATTTTTGCTGTCTCCACCATCATCATCAACACCATCATCGGCGTATTCATTGCCGTTTTGTTGAATAATCCTAATCTGCGCTTTAGAAATCTTTACCGAACTCTACTCATCGTTCCCTGGGCCTTGCCAGCAATTATCACCATCCAGGTCTGGCGCGGCTTTTTGAACACTAACTTTGGCGCAATAAATCGCGTTTTGGCTTTGCTTGACCTGCCCACCTTAAATTGGTTAGGTGACCCCCTATACGCCAAGTTGGCCGTGCTACTGGTCAATTTGTGGTTGGGTTTACCTTTCGTCATGACTGCTACACTGGGCGCTCTTTCGGCAATTCCCAAAGATATCTATGAAGCCGTCAAAATTGACGGGGCCAGCGCCTGGCAAAGTTTCTGGGGGGTCACCGCACCGCTCTTAAGAACCGCGCTCATCCCTATTACCCTTACCGGCTTTGCTTTTAACTTCAACAACTTCAATATCATCTTTTTGCTGACCGATGGAGGACCACCGGTAGATTGGGGAACCGCCACTGCCAGGGGTACTGACATTCTCATCAGTTGGGCTTATAACGAGTCCTTTAGGGCGCAAGGTGGCTATGCCTATGGTTTGGGTTCAGCCATTTCAATTCTCATTTTTATCATCACCTTGGGCGTCAGCCTTGTTAACTTCCGTGTCACCGGAGCACTCAAAGAGGAGTCAAACACATGATGCGCCTTGTTCCAAGATTTTTGGGCATTATCAGCTTGCTTGCTGTTGCCGCAGCGGCAATGGCGCAAAGCGAGACGACACGTTTTGTCACCATTCCTTATGGATGGCTAAAATTTCTGATTGCCTTTGTACTCATAACCGGAGGCATTGCCTTAGCAGCTTATCTCTATGGCCGCTTCACCCGGCCTGGCAAGGCCTTACAATATGCCGGAACCGCCGCTACTCACATGTTTATCTGGCTGGCGATTCTGCTCACCTTTTATCCAGTGATTTATCTGCTGGCTGTGTCGTTAAATCGCAATAACTCCATCACCGCCGCTCTACCCACAACCGGTAACGTCCTGTTTCGCTCCGGCGTGTTGCCTGACCCAAGCAAATTCTCACTGATTCAGTATCAGACGGTCTTAGGCGAAACCAATCTTTTTTGGTACCAGTGGGTTTTAATCGGTGTTTTCATTCTGGCCCTGGTTGCTATGATTGCTCTATTTGTCGCGCAAAGGGGTGGTTTTGATCCCTATAGGCTCGAGCGCTGGCGCACCTATACCGGTTGGGTACTGTTTTTAAGCGTTGGGGTACTGGTTTTAAGCATTACCGCAGATCAGTTCTACACCATCAACGAAGCCGGCGAAAGGGTGCGCTCGAGCAGTGAACGCAAGATAGTTCTGTTTATCCGCAATACGCTCTTGGTCTCCGGCTTGACCGGCATCTTCGCCGTGCTAATCAGCACCACAGCTGGCTATGCCTTTGCCCGTATGAAGTTTGAGGGACGTTATCAGACCCTGCTCACCTTTGTCTTTATTCAGATGTTCCCGGGTTTTATGGCCCTGGTGGCCATATTTTTTCTGATGAACGCCCTGGACCTCTTAAACAGCTACATAGGTCTTATCCTGGCTTACTCCGGTGGCGCGATTTCCTTTGCCTCGTGGATTTTCAAGGGTTATCTGGAGTCAATCAGTCCCAGTTTAGAAGAAGCCGCTTTAGTTGACGGCACCACGCGCTGGGGAGCATTCTGGCGTATCATTTTGCCCATTAGCATTCCCATGTTGCTATTTATCTTCCTCTTGCAGTTTATCGGCACCTACAGCGAGTTCATCTTAGCTAACGTCTTGCTCACTGGTGAGGACAAGTGGACGGTCGGTATCGCCTTGCGCAGCTTCACCTTCAATCGCTTTAACACCCAATGGGGTCTGTTGGCGGCCAGCGCCGTGCTGGGCAGCCTGCCGATTTTAGCCATCTTCTATTCCTTCCAGGGCGCTCTTACCGGTCAACATCAGGCCGGTGGCGTAAAGGGCTAATGGCTTGGTGCCTAGGTTGCCATTACCAGGCGACCTAAACCTTAGCAAGCGCTAAAGGTGGCTAATTATAAGGAGCACAGGTCCACCTCGCTAGGCTGGTGGCTGGTCGTATCGTTATTGCTTCTGCTCGGACGCAGCCGTCTGGGGCTAAGCGAGGGTGACGTGCTTATCATGATTGCTGTGGGCTTGCCAAGCAGCTTGCTGGGCGCAGGCTTCCCTGATATTGATTTGGCCTCGAGCATTCCACATCGCCGTTTTCGTCTGCTCCTGTTTTTTAGTATAGCGGCGTTAAGTTTGCGACCTCTTTTTAGCGACAAAGCCCTGCAAGTAATAACGGCGGCGCTTACAGAGCTTAAGTTCTCGGCTAGTTTTGCACCTGTCGGAGCCGTGTTGCTGGCGCTTATTAGCGGAGCCGTGGCTGTTGCAATTTTAGCGGTGTTACTGCCCCGTCACCGAGGCATAACCCACCGCTGGCCCCTTGGTTTAAGTGTAGCCTCGTTGCTGGGTTTGTTGGTCTATGCAGCCTTGCTGACCTTTGCGCAGAGCAGCAGAGTGGCGGTCATTGCCGCAGTGGCCAGCAGTGCTTTTTTTGCCGTCGGTTTCGCCTCGCATCTGTTTAAGGATGGTCTGCTGCTGGGCCGAAAGCGGCGTTAATCAAGTCTTAAATCTGGTATTGGCGGCTACATCAGACCGTGTTAGGCTAGCTAACGCGGAGGTTCGTCTTGGAAAGACTCGGATTTGGCACCCACCTGGTTATCGACGGTTATCAGAGCAGAGCAGAGCGCCTAAGCGATGACGCCGTGTTACGTTCCTTATTAGAGGAACTTGCTAAGCAGCTCGAGCCCGAAGCCAATGTTTCCGCCGTACTCAAACAAGGCGAAGACCAAGGCATATCCGCAGCCGTGGTCCTGGCCGAATCTTACGCCACCATTCACACCTTCCCTAAGCGGCAGTGCTGGTCGTTTCAGTTGTTCTCACGCAAAGACCTCGAGTTCTCGGACATAAGCCAGAAGGTCAGGGAGGCTTTAAAACCCGGACGCATAGAAAGTCATTTGAGTAGCCGGGCAAAAGTCATGCCACGCCAAAAGCTCGAGCTCAAACGCAATCTCCTTGGTGACCGTGACTACGCCGACGTGCGGCTTGATGAATCCCTGTTAACAACGGGTCTTAAACCTGTAAATAGCTAATCGACCAGATTATAGTCCGTTTCATTCTCGTTGACAGTAGACTGACTGCCTAATTTTCTACTCGGAATCAGTCTCGACTACGTCGGCAGCTTCTCGGATGGTATTGACAGTTGTCAATACCACCGAAACGCTCTCTAATACTGAATCTGATTAATTTCTTAACGTTGTGAAAGGCACTCGTCTCATTTTTCTCGACTCATCGTTCTCACTGCATTCGCAACCTATCAGTATCACAAATGTCCCTTTCTGACCCTGTTTGGCTATGGTAGGCTTCACCAACAAGCTTAACGCTCGTGAGGTGAACTTTGTGGCCAAATACATACTCGCTCTAGATCAGGGCACGACTAGCTCACGCGCCATTCTTTTTGATCAAAGTGGCACCGTGCGGGCTGTTGCCCAAAAGGAATTTCCGCAGATATTTCCGCAACCGGGCTGGGTCGAGCATGACCCGGACGTCATCTGGTCAAGCCAGTCCGGTGTAGCTGCCGAAGCGATTGCCAACGCCAAGGTCAGTTCGGCTGATATTGCCGGTATAGGCATAACCAACCAACGTGAAACCACCGTCGTCTGGAATCGCAAAACGCGGCGGCCAATTTACAATGCCGTTGTCTGGCAAGACCGCCGTACCGCTAGATATATTGACCGGCTAAAGGCCGAAGGTCTAGAGGAAACCTTTCGCCAAAAAACCGGCCTGGTCTTAGACGCATATTTCTCGGCCAGCAAGCTGGCCTGGATTTTGGACAATGTCTCCGGAGCCAGAGAGCAGGCGGAAGCAGGCGCGCTGGCCTTTGGCACTATTGACAGTTGGTTGGTCAGCAAGTTAACACATGGCGAAGTTCACGTTACCGACGTATCAAATGCCAGCCGCACCATGATGTTCAACATCCACAGCTTAGATTGGGATGATGAGCTTTTAGACATTCTTAAAATTCCGCGCGCCCTGCTGCCGGAAGTGAAATCCTCAAGCGAAATTTACGGTGAAGCCAGCCAGGGCGTGCTACGCAGCTCTGTGCCCATTGCCGGAATCGCCGGAGACCAGCAAGCAGCCACTTTTGGTCAGGCCTGTTTTGAAAAGGGTCAGGGTAAGAACACCTATGGCACCGGCAGCTTTATGGTCATGAACACCAGTAACGAGGCCGTGGCTTCGCCCAGCAAACTGCTCACGACCATCGCCTGGCAGCAAGGTAGTGAGCTAAATTATGCGCTCGAAGGCAGCATTTTTATCGCCGGTGCGGTGGTGCAATGGCTGCGTGACGGGTTGCAAATCATTCGTAATTCCGGGGATATCGAACATCTGGCGGCCTCAGTCAGTGACAATGGCGGCGTCTATCTGGTGCCGGCCTTTGCCGGTCTGGGTGCTCCCCACTGGGATCAGTACGCTCGTGGCACCATTCTTGGCCTTACCCGGGGCAGCAACGCCGGACATATTGCTCGAGCCGCCCTAGAAGGCATCGCCTATCAGGTGAGCGATGTCATCAAGGCAATGGAAGCGGATTCCGGCATCAAACTAAAAGAATTGCGTGTTGACGGCGGCGCTGCTAAGAACAATCTGCTAATGCAGTTCCAGGCGGATATTTTAGGCGTGCCGGTAGTAAGGCCCAAAATTACCGAAACCACAGCCCTTGGCGCCGCTTATTTAGCGGGTTTGGCAGTCGGTTATTGGCAGAGCAAAGATGATATTGCCGAGCAGTGGTCACAAGATAAGCGTTTTGAGCCAACTATGAGCGAACCGTTGCGTCGTGACCTGCTTATGCATTGGCAAGAAGCATTAAAGCGTTCACAAGCCTGGGCACAGGATTAGGAGAGCAAGATGAATCGTGAAGAACAAGTCGCCAAACTCAAATCTAACTCTTTTGACATGCTGGTCATTGGCGGTGGAGCTACCGGCGCAGGAATTGCGCTGGACGCGGCCAGTCGCGGGCTCAAGGTCGCCATGGTTGAACGCGACGACTTTTCCGCCGGGACTTCCAGCCGTAGCACCAAGCTGATTCACGGCGGTGTGCGCTATCTTGAGCAGGCCGTCAAGCGACTTGACCGCAGCCAGTTCAACCTGGTGCGTGACGCGCTTAAAGAACGGGCGGTGCTCATAAAAATCGCTCCGCATCTAAGCAAGCCTTTGCCCATTGTGACCCCGCTTTACAACCTGCTCGAAGTGCCATATTTTATGACCGGCCTCAAACTCTACGACGCCTTAGCCGGCAAGGCTAATTTGCGCCCCAGCCGCTTTGTAGATGCTAAAGAAGCCCTAAACCGTTTTCCCATGCTCAAAGCCGAAGGGCTGCGTGGTGGCGTCATTTACTATGACGGGCAATTTGACGATGCCCGCATGAACGTAGCCATCGCCCTAACCGCCGCCAAAAACGGCGCAACCGTGGCCAATCATGTCGAAGTTACCGCCCTTAAGAAAACCGACGGAAAAATTTCAGGTGCTGTTTTACGTGACACGCTCAGCGATGAATCCTGGGAGCTTTCCGCTAAAGTCGTCATCAACGCCACCGGGCCGTTTACAGATGAAATTCGTCATCTCGACGATCCTAACGCCACTAAGATGCTCACGGCCAGCTCGGGCGTGCACATCATTTTGGACGAACGTTTTTCGCCTCCAGAAACAGGGCTGCTCATTCCACAAACCGAAGATGGCCGGGTGCTCTTCTTGCTGCCCTGGTTGGGTCACACCTTAGTTGGCACCACTGACAACCCCGCGCCCATAGAAGCACATCCCAAGGCGCAAGAAGAAGACATCGAATACATTTTGCGGCACTTGCATAAGTATTTCTCCGTACCGGTCAGCCGTGGTGATGTCTTAGCCGCCTGGTCGGGTTTAAGACCGCTGGTTTCCGACCCACATGCCGCCGATACCGCCAAGCTCTCACGTGATCACGTGATCAATATCAGCGATTCCGGTTTGCTCACCATTGCCGGTGGCAAGTGGACCACCTATCGCAAGATGGCTTTAGACGCAGTAGATCACGCAATTGAGTTGGGCAAGCTAAATCCTGAGCGTGGCTGTCAAACAGAGAACCTCATGCTAATCGGCGCAGAGAATTACAGCCCCACGGGCACGGGGCGGCTCCAGGAAGACTATCTTCTTGATCTTGATGTCGCCAGCTATCTCAACCGCGCCTACGGCGACCAGGCAGAGCAGGTCGCGCAGTTTGCTATCTCCGGCTATGGTGCGCGTTTAGCCCCAGAACATCCCTATCTGGAGGCCGAGGTTGTCTATGGCGTACAGTCCGAGGGAGCACGCACGGTTGAAGACATCTTGGCGCGCCGAGCGCGTCTGGGCTTTTTGGACCGCGAAGCCACCCTCAAGGCCATTCTACGCGTTGTGGAGCTCTTGACCGAAGAGTTAAACTGGGACAAGGAAAAATGTGCCGAGGAGCAGCGCCGGGCAATAGAATACTTTAGCTGAGCTAGTGGTTTGTAGCTGGTGGTTGGTGGTTATACCAAAGTGACGTTTTAATGTCACCTTGTGACATTAAAACCGCTTGTGAGAGCGTATCCTTAGATGATTCAAACTACGACACCGTTAAATCGATTTGGTATTAGTAGGAAAATCTCTACTTTTCTCTTTTTACCAGGAATGTTCCATAATCTCCGACCTTTGTCCTAGACATTCATTGTCAGGCTGCTAACTGAGTTTGCTCGGTCACCAAGGCATATTTTGCCTTTTCAGCGGCAAGCTTTTGAGCTTGCTTCCAAGAGAAGGTTGGG
>JASBUK010000027.1 GCA_030147925.1 Trueperaceae bacterium | reverse complement strand
GCCGAAAAGTAAAATGAGCATAAGACCAAGCCAAAAAGACGGGACGGCTGCACCTAGCTGAGCCAGCGAGGTAATGACGGGATCAAGCCAGCTACCGCGCTTAACAGCCGCTATAATACCCAGCGGCAAGGCGATTAGGCAGGCAACGAGAATGCCCCCCAGTGCCAGCGGAATGGAAACGGCCAAACGCGCGGCAATTAGTTGCCCGACAGGCTTTTGATAGTTGAGCGACTCGCCGAAGTCTCCTTGGATGATGCCACTGAACCAGTTAAAAAAGCGTTGTGGAGCCGGCACATTGAGGCCAAGTTGCTCTCTTAGGGCGGCTAAAGCCTGCGGGCTGGCGTTTATACCCAAAATCACTTCGGCTGGGTCACCCGGTACGGCTAAAAGCGCAGCAAAGACCAGCAGCGAAGCTAAAAAGATGCTGATAAGAGCGGTTACAAAACGACGCAGGATATAAGAAGTCATTAAAAAAACAAGCAGGGGACGTTAAAATTGCGTCCCCTGGTAAACCTAACGATCCAGATAAGCCTCGGTCATATCAATTGCTACGATGGGCTGGCTGGTCCAGTAGCCATAAAGGTCTTGCTGGGCCGCAACTAAGTAGGGCGGGTTAAAAATCCAGACGTTCACTGCGTCTTCGGCAATGATTCTAGCGACAGCCTGATAAATGGCGTTTTGGGCTCGCTGGTCGGTGACTTCCTCGGCAACTTTTAAGAGCTGTTGCACGGCTGGACTGTCGTATTTGTAGTAATAGTCGGGGTTGCCGTAAATACCGATATCACGCGGTTCTGAGTGACCGATAATGGTCATGTCATAGTCGCCGCCTAAAAAGATGCGCTGAATCCAGGTGGCCCATTCGACTACGCTGAGATCGACATTTATGCCGACTTCGGCCAGTTGTTGAGCAATAACTTCGCCGCTGCGCCGCTCAATATTGTAGGGCTCGGGCAGTTCAAACTTGAGGTTTAGACCGTCAGGGTAACCGGCTTCGGCCAAGAGGGCTCGAGCCTTTTCGGGGTTGTAAGGATAGGGGTTAGCATCGAAGAAATAAGCTTCGGCGGGAGTGGCGTGCGTGCCTATAGGTGTGCCAAAGCCAAACATGGCACCGTTTACGATGGCCTCTTTGTCAATGGCGTAGGTTATAGCCTGCCGCACCAGTGGGTTGTTTAGAGGTGGGCGGGCATTGTTAAGCGCCATGGTTATCTCAGTTGTATTTGCGCCTGAACTGAGTTTTAGACTGGGGTCACTCTGTACCTGCAAGGCATTTTCGGGGCTTAGCGCCACCCCGACCATGTCGATGTCACCGGCACGAAGAGCGGCGAGTTGAGCGTTGGGGTCGCTGATGATCTTAAAGGTTACGGCGTCTAAATAAGGAACCCCGTCTTCATAGTAATCCTCAAACTTTTCCAGCCTCACTTCGCTGCCTTCTATATACTGTGCAAACTTAAAGGGACCGGTGCCAATAGGCTGGCTACGCTGGCTGTCTGCTTTGCCAGCAGGGTAGATGATTGAATCGGGGCGGGCCAGATTATAAAGCAGGCTGGCATTAGGCTGGCTCAGCTTAAAGGTGACCTGATTGCCTTCGCCACTGATGCTTTCTATAGCGGCGTAATAAGCGGGGTTGGTGTGACCTGCATCGGGGTCGATGGCGCGTTGGAATTTAGCGACGACATCTTCAGCGCTAAAGTCGCTGCCGTCGTGGAACTTGACGCCTTCGCGCAGCGTAAAAGTCCAACTTAGGCCATCGTCGGAAATTTCCCAGGAGGTAGCCAGCGCCGGGACAATATCGCCATTACGGTCAATGCGGACTAAACCCTGATAGACGTTGTTGTAAGTGACGCGGGCAATTTCTTGTGAAGTAGATATCGTTGGGTCCCAGCCCGGTGGGTCGGCAACGATGGCGACTGCTACCTCACCGCCGTATTGTGGGGCGGGTTCGCTTTGCGCAAAGCTCGAGCTGAGGCCTAAGATGATGATAAGCACGGTGACTAGTATGGTTAATCGTTTCATGGCATCCTCCTAATTATTAAGCTTCTCAAGTAATATGCTTAAAACAGAGCAGGTTCGACTTTAATTCTTTAGCCAGACTTTTGTAACTACTCTTTATCCTAGCTGGTTCAGGCGAAAATATCTCGGGCACAGTTTACCTTGGTACTCAGACTTCGTGTGATTCATCTAAGAAGTAAATTGCCGCCGCCGCATAGAGTTCGGCAGCTTTTTGGAGATCATTTATATTGACATACTCATCGCGTTGATGGGGGATGGTGCGCAAGCCCGGGCCAATGGTAACGATGGGAATCCCTGCCGAGGCACGTAAAAAGGTGCCGTCGGTAGCGCCGGGGACGCCGCCGTAGCGGCGTGTTCCCAAAATCAGATTAGAGGCCTTTTCAACGGCAGTGACCAGCGGGTCGTTTGCCGGGGTTTCGGTCCAGGGACGTTCTTCGATTAGCTCGAGCCTTATTTGCACACCCTCGTTTTGGGCTGCTAGTTTTTGGGCAATAGTTTCAAATTCCCTTAAAAGCGCCTG
>JASBUK010000012.1 GCA_030147925.1 Trueperaceae bacterium | reverse complement strand
CTCACTCACCGCTTGTTCTAACTCGGCAAAGTCGTCTAGGCTTTCGCTCGCTTCGAGTAGCTTATCTACAGCCTCACTATACTGGGCTATCAAGTTCGCTTTTATCTCTGCTTTCGTTCGCTTCATCCCTTACTTTAGCTTTTTCTTCCGTCTGCCCCGATTTCTTGGACGCACCCCTTCGGTTTTAATACGGTATCTTTAAAGATGTGAGTTGGTATCATTATCTTTTCCGCTGGGATTATCATGTCTAGTCAACGTTTGCTCGTAGCCATCACCGGGGCAAGCGGCATGATATACGCCCTTGATTTGCTAAAGACCTTAGAACCGCTGGACATAGAAACGCATCTAGTTATCAGTAACGGGGCTAAGCAGGTCATTCCCACCGAGCTTGACGAAACTGCCCAGGACTTGTCAGCCCTAGCCGAGGTGGTTTATAAAGACACGGATTTGGGCGCGGCTGTTGCCTCGGGCTCTTATCCGCTTGAAGGCATGGTGATTGTGCCTTGCTCTGCCGGTACTCTCTCCAAGGTCGCTAACGGCATGACGGACAACCTGATTTCCAGGGCGGCTCACGTGCAACTCAAAGAGCGTCGCCCCTTAGTTTTGACCTTGCGAGAAGCGCCCTTTTCGCGGCCCATGCTAAACAATATGCTTGCCGCTCACGATGCCGGAGCAATCATTATGCCTGCTTCGCCTGGGTTTTATCATCGTCCACAAAGCATCGAAGAGCTAATTGGCGGCATCACCTCCCGCACTCTGGATTTGCTGGGCATTGCCAATTCGAGGTCAAAACGTTGGAAAGTTTAAAGATTGCGGCGTTGATACCGGCTGCTGGTGAGGGCTCGCGCTTGGGGCGTGGCCCCAAAGCCTTTGTCGAACTGGCCGGTAAGAGTTTGCTGCTGCGTTCTGTAGAGGCGTTTCAAGACGAAGTAGCCGAGGTCGTGGTGGCGGTTTCACCCACTATGCTAGACGAGGCACAACAACGGCTTTCCGGACGTGCCCGGGTGATTGTGGGCGGAGAGACCCGGCAAAAGAGCGTACATCGTTTGCTGTTGTCCAGCGATGCTGATATGGTGCTGATTCACGATGCCGCCCGGCCCTTTGTGAGCAGAGTTATCATCAAAGACCTGATTTCTCGGGTGCAGCAAAGCGGCGCGGCCTCGGTAGCTATGCCGGTGGCCGACACCTTGATTGAGGCTAAGAGTGGCAAGGTGGTGGCGCGGGAATTATTGCGGGCGGTGCAGACGCCACAAGGTTTTAGACGTTCTTTGATTTTAAAGGCGCAGGAATATGCCTTAAAACAGCAACTCACTGCCACCGATGATGCTGGCCTGGTCAGACTGCTGGGTCATGAGGTTTCGCTTGTTGCCGGTAGCAGTTGGCTGATGAAAGTAACCACCCCGGCTGATTTTGAGATGGCCACCGCCCTGGCTTTTCTTTGGGATGAGCGTGCTAATTAAAGCCCAAGCCAAGGTCAACTTGGGTTTGAGCGTCACCGCTAAACGGGCCGATGGTTTTCATGAGATAGACACGCTCTTTGTCCGTTTGGAACTGCATGACCGGCTGAGGCTCGAGCCCTTGGCCAGCGGCATAGAACTAGAGCTGATCAATACTGACTTACCCACTGACGCTAAAAACTTAGCTTTTCGGGCTGCAGAAGCGTATTTACGTGCTGGTGATGAGTCGCGGGGTGTCCGTCTTGTCTTGGAAAAGCAGATTCCTATCGCCGCCGGACTCGGTGGCGGCTCCTCGGACGCCGCCGCTGTGTTACGAGGTTTGGCAAAACTTTATCCAGCAGAGCTTGACCTTATGGCTCTGGCCGCTAACTTGGGTTCGGATGTGTCCTTTTTTGTGCAGAACATAACTGCGGCGAGGGCACAGGGTAGGGGAGAACTGCTAAAACCCGTGGACTTGCCCACGCTTTATCTGGTCTTGGTCAATCCTGGGATTGCCGTGAGCGCAGCAGATGCTTACGCAAATTTGCAGAGTTTTAGCCCGGGGCTCGAGCTGGATTTATTGCTAAAGCAACTGCGCAGTGGTGAGCAACCAAGCTATGTCAATGACTTGCAGGCAGGGGTGACTAAGCTCGAGCCTGTAATTAATAATGTCAGCACTGTGCTTAACGAGGCGGGTTTAAACGGTGTGCTTATGTCTGGCTCCGGTTCGACCTGTTTTGGTCTGGCGACAGATGAAGCCGCCGCCAAGCTTGCTGCGGCCAAACTTAGCAGACTTTATCCGCAGTGGTGGATTAAGGCCACAAAGACTTGCTGACCGTCAGCCCATTTCATTATTTGGATGTAGTAGACACCAGACGGTAATGTTCAACTTGTGGAAATGGCTCATAAAAATGATGCAGCAAAGCTCGCCACTCCTGATACTCAGCCGACTCCCGAAAACCTATGGTGTGATCTTCGAGCGTTTGCCAACGGCTTTAAATCCAAATGTCGTTTTTTGCCGTCAAGTTTCCGCTCGCGTCACCAGTGTTTACCGTACCCGCCGTTTCGACAAGCATGACGCTGCACTCCGCTTCTGCGAACGGTTTGTGTTCAACCCCTTTGGGCACTACCAAGAGTTCACCGGCTGCTAAGTCAACGTGACCGTCCCTGAAATGAATACGCAAGTTGCCGTCTACGACCAAGAAGGCTTCATCAGTGTCTTTGTGGCTGTGCCAGACAAAGTCCCCTTGTAGTTTGACCAGCTTAAAATGGCAGTCGTTTAGCTTGGCAATGATTTTTGGCGACCATTGTTCTGAGAATAAATCGAGCTTTTGCTTTAAGTTAATTGCTGTATACATGCTGGTTTTCCTCCCGGTGTTTTAGTCAGGTTTGCGCTCAGAATTGGCAAAGCGGTACAAAATCTGACTGGATTTGGGCTCGAGCTCGATTTTTAAATACCCTTGCTGTGGCTTGTAACTTTCACCGTCAAAGAGTGAAACGAGCGTTTCATCCTTTAGGCCCAGTTGCCATAGCGGCAAGCTGAGACTGGCTTGCTGACCCCGGTTAATGACGGTTATCACCACGTCATCGACCAGCAAACGGGCAAAAGCGTAGATGTCGCCCTTGGCGATCAGGTCTAAAAACGCCCCCTCCTGCAAGACTTTGTGCTTGCGCCTAAAGGCGATTAACTGCCGGTAATGCTCATATAGTTCAAGGCCCCAAGCAGCTTTATCCCAAGGAAAACTGCGGCGAGAGTCGGGGTCTTTGCCACCTTCAAGGCCCACTTCGTCGCCGTAATAAACCGAGGGTACGCCGATATAACTAAATTGCATGCTAACGGCCAGCTTCATTAATTTTTTGTCACTGTTTAGCGCCGTTAAAAAGCGTGGAGTGTCGTGCGAGTCGAGCAAATTAAACTGTGAAAGCTGTATTTCAAAGGGAATGCGCACCCGGGCTCGAGCCAATTGATGCTTTAGGTCTTCGGCCTCGATGTGCACAGGGTGCTGGCGATGGTCAATCCCGGCTAAAAAAGCCCGCAGGGGCATACCGAAACCGTAGTAGTTCATAGCGGCGTCTTCCTGATCGCCTTGCAGCCACTTTGTGGCTTCAAAGAAGTGCTCACCGAGAAAATAAGCCTCGGGGTTTTCCTGGCGCAAAGTTTCGCGGAAGTGACGGGCATAAGTGGCGTTGTTAACAGCTCCCGGACCTTCGCCAAGCATGTGGATGACATCGAAGCGCCAGCCGTCAATAGCATAGGGAGGGCGTAGCCAGTAGCGCAAGATGGCGTCATCGGCGGCAAAAACGCGCTCTTGCAGTTCCTTGCTGGCAAAGTTAAGGACGGGTAAGGTCTTAACGTCATACCAACCGTGATAGCTTTCCGGGTCTTCATTATCCCTAAAGCTGTAAAAGTCGCGCGTGGGTGAGCTCTGTGATTGATAAGCCCCCGTATTGCCGTGTTCGCCCTGGCGGTCAAACCAGGGATGCCTCTCCGACGTGTGATTAACCACGGCATCTAGCACTATGCGCATATCCTGTTCGTGCAATTCCTGGCAGAGCCGAGCAAAATCTTCGTTGCTGCCAAAATGTGGATCGATGCGATAATAGTCCATGGTGTCGTACTTATGGCTGCTGGGTGACTCGAAAATGGGGTTTAAATAAAGCGCCGTGACGCCAAGCTCCTGTAAGTAGGGGATTTTTTGTTGGATACCCGCTAAGTCACCGCCGTAAAACTCGCGCGGCCCTTGTTTGCGCTCGGGCAACTCATTCCAGGCTTTGGCTACCACCGGTTTGCCATCATAGAGATATTCGCCGTTGGTGACGTTATTATCTGGATTACCGTCAAAAAAACGTTCTGGGAAAATTTGGTAAAAGACCTGCGAGTAGACCCACTTAGCCGGTTGATAATGTGGATTGAAGTGAAAATGTAAATCACGTTCGGGAAAATATGAGCTAATCCCGGCGCTGCTCAGCCAGTATTGACGGTTATTAACCAGAAACTTAAAGCTGTAAAGAGTTACCTCCTCGGCGCTGTTAAGGCGCAGTGGTCCTTGCCACAGCGTCCACTTAGCAGTGCCTGGCACTTTTTTCAGCGGGCTTAAAAATTCTTCGTTGTCCGGTTCGCTGCGCACCCAGGCCGAGTCGAGCTCGAGCCCCACGGGAACACGCAAACTGACGCTAAAGCCCTTGGCGGTCTCATCCAGAAAACCAGGCATGGGGGCGTGAAAGGCAAAAATTTCCATGGCTTAAATCTATCACCTTCTGGCTTATACTCACTAACATGATTACACTGCCTAAAGTGCCTGCAGAAATTGAGACCGAGCGCTTGATCATCCGTTGCCCCAAGGTTACTGACGTAGTAGAACTTCATGCCGCGGTGCATGAATCTTTAGCCGAGTTAAGCCCCTGGATGAACTGGGCGACCCCGGCCTACTCTTTGCCGGGGGCCGAGCAAAACACCCGCGCGGCTATTGCGGCTTTTATAACTCGTAAGGATCTGCGCTATCACTTTCATGACAAGCAGAGCGGCATTTTTTTGGGTAGCAGCGGTCTGCACCGTATTGACTGGCATGTGCCCAAGTTTGAAATTGGTTATTGGGTGCGCAGCAGTAAAGCGGGACAAGGCTATGTCACTGAGACGGTGCGAGCCTTAACGCACCTGGCCTTTGGGCAGTTTATGGCGGTACGTGTCGAAATACGATGTGATGAACGAAATTTTCGTAGTTACCGGCTGGCTGAAAGTTGTGGTTTTGCCCTAGAGGGTACTTTAAAAAACGAGGCTCGAGCCAAAGACGGCTCATTGCGTTCGACCTGCATTTATGCCCTGACTGAGCTGTCTGACCTGAAATAAAAAAATGAGCGGGAGCAAAACTCCCGCCCGGGTGTTCATACTTAATTGGCGGGCTCGAGCGGCACAACTTCTAAGGTCACCTCAACAGTTTGTTCTTTACCGTCGCGGATTATAGTGACTGTGACGACATCGCCGGGGTTTTTGTTAAAGACGATATCCTGAACTTGCTGCCCGCTGGTGACGGCTTCACCGTCAATTGCAGTAATTATATCGCCGCCGGCGGGTAAAGGTTCTGGCAGGCCCTCAACATTGATGTCAAACTGAGCGCCAAGCAGACCAGCCTTTTCTGCCGGACTGCCTTCCTGCACTGCGACGATGGCTAAACCTTGACTAGGCAGATTTAGAGATTGCCGGACGCTTTCAGGATAGGCCCGCAAGTCCTGAATCGTGACGCCTAAGCGTGGTCTGGAGCTGAAGACATCCTGATAACCACCTTCTTGTAGAGTCGGCAAAGTTTCGCTAATTAGCGAACTGGGGGTGGCAAAGCCAATACCCAAAAAGCCACGCTGACCATTAGCCCCTATGCCTGGAATGATGGCGGTATTTATGCCCAGCAGCTCGCCGCGAGAGTTTAGCAGCGGTCCGCCGGAATTACCGGGATTAATGGCGGCATCGGTTTGAATCATGGGTACATTGATGCGGCCAATCGAGGGAACATCGCGCCCGATGGCCGAAACGATGCCCGTAGTGACCGTGGATTGTAAGCCAAAGGGATTGCCAATGGCAATAACTTTTTGACCTACCTGAGCGGTTTCCGAGTCTGTCATGGGAATGGCCTGTACACCCTCTGGTAAGGCGGCGCCGTTTTCCAGTTCCAAGAGCGCCAGGTCATAAGACGGATTAACGCCGATAACACGTACCTTTTGTGCTTCGTTTTGGTTGGGGAAGCTAACGGATATATTAGCCCCTTCGAGCAGTTCGACGCCGCCGGATTGCAGGGCATTTCGCACCACATGATAATTAGTTATTATCTGCCCCTGCTCATTGACCACAAAACCGCTGCCGCTGCCACGCTGCACCTGCTCCTGGGGTGTAGAGGGCGGAATCATAAAGCGAAACTGGTCCCGGAACTGTGGGGGAATCTGCTCCAGTAAATCCCCGAACGGGTCCATCCGCTGACCCCGCACTTCGACATTGACAGCCACAACGCTGGGGCCATAAAGGTCCACTATTTCAATAGTGTTTAGCTCATCTGCTAAAAGAGCCTGGGATTCGTCTAGAGGACTGACGGCCTGGGCCTGAGCGGTTTGAGGCGTAAACGAGTTGCTGCTGAAATAACTTATGGCGCCAAGGCCAATAAAGACAGTCGCGGCGATGGGAATAAGAAAACGTCTTATCTTCATAAACACTCCTTAACATGCTGGTTTTGGCTAACCCCTGGGGGTTATAGCCGAACAACTTAAGCCTAATGGCACCAGGTGAGTT
>JASBUK010000011.1 GCA_030147925.1 Trueperaceae bacterium | reverse complement strand
GGTGAACTCTCAGCTTGAAAGCATGGGTGTTCAGCGCTTGCGGGCGCGTACTAACGAAGGTTTCTTCATCAAAGTCCGCGCTTCTTTACTTGCTCTCATTTGCACGAACTTGCATGAACTGGACTAGCAATTACGGTAAGGATATCTCTGCCCTCCAATCCTTGATCCCAGCAAGGGGTTGTCAACTCCTTGCATAAAGGCTTTCTGCTAAAGCAAATTGCGGGATGCAAAAAGCCAGCGCAAACGCACTGGCTTTTTCTTGTCTGAATTAGGGCGGTGTACCACAAATTGTGTAACAGACGCTATTTCAAAATTTCAATACACAATTTGGGACACCTTCGAATTAGCTGGTTTTAAGGCCGACGGATACAGGCCTTGAAGTGCCCGGGGCCAACTTCTTCTAAAGGCGGATCAATGTGCTTGCAATCCTCGATGGCAATGGGGCAGCGAGTGCGGAAGACGCAGCCGGAAGGCGGGTTGATCGGGCTAGGGATGTCACCTTGCAAGAGTATGCGTTCGCGCTTAATAGTGGGGTCGGGGATTGGCACCGCTGTTAGCAACGCCTCGGTATAAGGATGAACCGGATTGCTGTACAGCTCTTTTGAAGGCGCAATCTCCATGATCTTACCCAGATACATGACAACGACCCGGTCGGAGATGTATTCTACAACCCCCAGATCGTGGGCGATAAAGAGCAAGGTGAGACCGAGTTCTTCTTTGAGGTCTTGCAGCAAGTTGACTACCTGAGCCTGGATGGACACGTCTAGGGCCGAAACTGGCTCGTCGGCGACAATAAACTGTGGATCCACCGCCAGGGCTCGAGCAATGCCGATGCGTTGCCGCTGACCACCGGAAAACTCGTGAGGATAACGGCGCATGTGTGTGGGTGATAAACCGGTGCGCTCGAGCAGATCAGCCACACGCTCTTCGCGGGCTTTACCCTTGGCCAGATTGTGTATTTGCAGAGCCTCGCCAATGATGTCACCGACCGTCATCCTGGGGTTAAGGCTGGCAAAGGGATCCTGGAAGATGATCTGCATCTTCTTGCGGTACTCTCTAAGTTGGGGCTTTTTTAGCTTGGCGACGTCAACGCCATCAAAGTAAATTTCTCCGGCGGTCGGTTCAATCAAGCGCAAAATGGCACGCCCGGCAGTAGTTTTACCCGAGCCAGACTCGCCTACTAAGCCGACAACCTCGCCTGGCTTAATATCAAAGGAAATGTCCTGAACAGCCTTAACGTTGGCTACCACTCTTGAAAAAATACCACCGCGAATCGGGAAGTACTTGCGCAGATTTTTGATTTCTAGCAAGTTGCCGTTTGCCACAGCCTTGTCTTGTTTTGCGGTTGATTCTGTTGCCATGGTCACGCAACAACCTCTTCCTTAAGGGTGAGTTCCTGCCAGCGAATGCAGCGCACCATATGACCGTCACCGCTATCCTCTAGTGACGGGATGGCTTTCTTGCAGTCTTCGATGGCAAATTTACAGCGGGGATGAAATGAGCAACCCGGTGGTAGATATAGCGGGTTCGGCACGTTGCCGGGAATGGCCTCGAGCCGCTCCTGATGTGTGGCGGCCTTATCGACGCGGGGAATAGAGTTGAGCAGGCCCATGGTATAAGGCATCTTGGGCTTGGCGTAGATGCTTTTTACATCCGCTTCTTCGACAGCGCGGCCTGCATACATCACCACAACGCGGTCGGCAATCTCGGCAACTACGCCCAAATCGTGGGTGATAAAGAGAATGCTCATGCCAATTTCTTTTTGCAGCTTGCGCATCAAATCAAGAATCTGAGCCTGAATGGTAACGTCCAAAGCCGTGGTTGGTTCGTCGGCAATAAGCAACTTGGGGCCGCAGGAGAGAGCCATGGCGATCATGACACGTTGCCGCATACCACCAGACATCTGATGGGGGTAGTTTTTAATACGCTTAGCAGGTTCAGGAATACCCACCAAATCCAACATCTCCGTAGCCAGTTTGAGTGCTTGCCTATAGGTTTTACCCTGGTGCAGCACGATGGCTTCGGCGATTTGATCACCCACGGTATAGACCGGATTAAGGCTGGTCATGGGTTCCTGGAAAATCATGGAGATGTCATTGCCGCGAATCTTGCGCATAGCCCGTTCGCTCTTCTTAACCAGGTCTTCACCGTTAAAGAGCATTTGCCCCTCGGCAATACGGCCCGGTGGTTGAGGGATGAGGCGCATGATTGACAGGCTGGTAACGGATTTGCCAGAGCCCGATTCACCGACAACACCCAGGGTTTCGCCTTTGTCGATATGAAAGCTGACACCGTCAACGGCCTTAACCGTGCCCTCGTCGGTATCGAAGTACGTCTTTAAACCTTTTACCTCTAACAGTCTTTGATTAGACATATATCTTTTGGCTCCTCATGACAGCACATTGTAACTGATTTTGACCCGATGATGGCGGGGGAGGGGGGCAGGGTTGCTAATTAACCACCAGCCTTTGGTTTATTTTCGGCTTCTCGGGTCAAAAGCATCACGCAGCCCGTCGCCGAGCAGGTTCCAGGTAAGTACCGAAACAAAGATAAAGATACCCGGAATAAAAATCCACCAGCGTTCGGTCAGTCCGGTTACACCGGCAAATGATTGCGCGGTATTTAACATCAGCCCCCAACTGGTTGCCGGCGGCTGAATACCTAGACCATAAAAGCTGAGTACAGACTCAAAGAGGATATAACCGGGGATAATCAGACTCATCACGACGATGACATAGCTGAATGTTTGCGGCAAGAGGTGGCGCAAAATCACCCGCCAGTTGTTGGCTCCTAAGGCCTTAGCCGCAAAGGTGAACTCCTGTTCACGCAAAGACAACACCAATCCCCGCACCGAGCGGGCGATGCCGCCCCAGCCAATGAGTGCTAATGACACGACGATGGCTACAAAGACATAGATAGGTGGCCAGTTTAGTGGATAGAAGATAGCCGAAAGCGCCAGCAACAAAAAGATAGTGGGAATGGCCGAAAGTGCCTCGACTAAACGCATGATCAACTCGTCGATCCAGCCCCCAAAAAAGCCGGCCAAGCCACCCATGGCCATGCCGATGGCAATAGCTACCAAGCTGCCGATAATGCCGATAGTTAAGCTGATGCGGCCACCAAAAAGGATTTTGCCAAAAACGTCTCCACCCACGTCATCTGAGCCCCAGAGATAAATCTTGACCTGATCGCTGGGGTCATCAACCCCAAAGAGGTGCAAGCTGGCCCAGGGTTTGATGCCGAGTCGATTGCGGATACCTACGGGGATTAAATTTACCGGGAACGGCACGTAGCGATCCAAGACGTTGTCGCGTCTGACAAAGAACTTTATCGGGTATTGACGCGAGGTGTCTACGGTCCAGACTTCCTGAAAGGTTTCCATATCAATGGACTTGGTTTGCTTATAGACATAGGGTCTGGTTAAGCGTCCATCGGCATCCCGGAACTGGATTTTGGTGGGGGGTTGGAAGGTGGCTCGAGCATTGAGATAGCGCTCGGGGTAAGGGGCAATGAAATCAGCAAAGGCCGACACGGTATAGAGAATGGCCAGGATAGTCAGAGCCAATCTGGCTAAGGGGTGCTTGCGGAACTGTTTCCAGGCAATCGAGTAAAGACTTTCGCTCTTAGCCGAGCGGACGGCCTTGGCTTCGGCGGTTTCGATCTCTTGCTTGGTTTGGGGTTTCGTGATATCAGCCATGTTAGTAACGAATCCTTGGGTCGACTAGGGCTAAGGCCAGGTCCGAAATAAGATTGCCAATCATGAGCAAGACGACGGCAATAGTCAAAAGAGCCATGACGACATAGACATCGGCGGCAAAAATAGAGCGGATAAACAGTGGCGTGATACCCGGCCAGCGCATGACGAACTCAACCGTTCCCGCACCCAGTAACAGGTCGGGCAGGGTGCTGCCGATGGTGGCGATGATAACCAAAATGGCGTTGCGCAAACCGTGTTTATAAGTCACAGATTTTTCCGGTAAGCCTTTGGCCCTGGCCGTGCGGATGTAGTCCTGCCCCATAACATCCAGCATTTGCCCACGCATGATACGGGTAAGACCAGCCAGACCTGATAAGGCCACCACTAGCACCGGGGCAATGAGATGCCAGCCAAAGTCAAGTGTTTTGCCCCAGAAACTGAGCTCGCTGAAATTGGTACTGGTCATGCCGCCGGTGGGAATCAGGAAAAAGCCGTAAGCCTGGAACCACTGCACCGAAAAAGCCAGTACGATCAGCGCTAAGAAAAAGTTAGGAATGGCCAGGCCGATAAGACTGAAAACCGTTAAAAAGCGATCGCCAATGGAGTATTGGCGTAAGGCCGAGTAAACGCCTATAGGAATGGCGATAATATAAACTAAAATCAGCGCCGGCAGCGCTAGATAAAGACTGTTGAGCATGCGTGGTATGACTAGAATAGTCACGTCGTTTTTGGTGGTCATGCTGATGCCCAAGTTGAAATCTGTGACCAGATTGCGCAACCAGAAAAAATAGCGTTTCCACCAGGGTAGATTAAGCCCTAAGAGTTCTCTGATGCGCTCTGCTTTGTTGGGGTCAACCTGGTCAAAGGCAAATTGACTGGCGAAATCGCCAGGAGCCAATTCGACGACGATCCAGGCCAGCAAGGTAGCGAGGATAAAAGTCGGAATAAGATTTATGAATCTACGGACGATATAGTTTATCAAGGTCTGACTGCTCCCGATTTATTGTTTGCACACGTTGCTTTTTAGGAAAAATTCCTAGCAACGCTTAATAGCGTACAACAGTATACAGCATGAACTTAGACCCGGTTTAGTAAAATATAATGCACAGCCTATGAGTCGTTGAGGGCTCTGTATTTACCTCACTGGCACTAAGACAAGACCAGGACTTTTGTCACGGGCTTTCAAGTATAAATTCAGGGGCATAAATAACGTTAGTAAAAAATCGACTTACTTTCGATTATTCGGTCAACGGTGTCTGAGCCAAAAAGTGTCGTACGGATGTTATTTTAGATAGCTCAGGATGCCTGGCTAAACCCTGGCGTCAAGCCACTGTTTGATGAGCGGATAGGCGGATTTTGGAACGCGGTGACCGCCCTTAGCGTCATGCCAGCTTAAGTCTGACGCGCGAGCTGTGAGCTTTTGCTTAAAGAGCTGAGCGACTTTAGCTGGATAGTAGTTATCTTCACTAGTGGAGATGTGCAAAATCGGCGGTTTAAGTGCGGGGGTGCTCGAGCCAGTAAGCCAGTCTGAAGGCGCAGCCCCAGCAACGGCAATGACTCCCCGAAGATTTTGTGGTTGGGCCGCGGCAAAACGATAATTCAAGCTAACTGACTGCGAAAATCCAAACAAAAAAGCCGCGGGTTTATCAGTGATTCCCTTGCTAAAAGCCTCCTGTATCACCTGGCTGATAAAGCGATGGTGATTGTCGATATCCTCTTGTGGCTTATAGGCGCTAACCCAGCCAAAACCGGTTTCCTGCCCGGGTCTGGCATTGCGGTGATGCGGATGCGGGGCTTGTAAAACGGCAATAGGCCAATCACTGCGAATCTGACGGCCAAACTGCATGGCGATTTCTTTATTTTGACCATAGCCGTGCAGGCAGATCAGCAGCGGGGCCGGTCCTGTAGCAGGGATAAAAAGATCGTAGTGATAAGAGATTTCTTGTTTTAATCTGTGCGAGCTAAGCATGGCTATCTGATAATCCCCAATCGGTAGGCGCTTAAAATTATCAGTTCGCGCAGGCCATATAGCAAGCGGCCTTCTCTGGTCTTAACCGGAGCGATCACGGCTTCATAACCAAGATATTGCGCCAGCCATTTGCTGCGGTAACTGTGCAGATCATCGGTGATAATCAGCAGACGACTGCTGCTGATAAGCGGTTGGCTAAAGCTCAAGTTTTCAAAGCTGGTGCTGCTTTTAGCCTCTGTTAGCAGAGCACTGGGTTCAACACCACGCTCGGTCAGATAACGAACACCCGTGTCGCCCTCGCTATATCTATCTCCCGGCTGCTTGCCACCGGTTACCAGAATGCGCTCAGAGCAACCCGTCTGGTAAAGCTCGAGCGCTTTATCTAAACGGCGCCTAAAAACCGGCGAGGGCACACCATCGTATTGGGCGGCTCCCATAATGAGCAGCGTGTCGGCAGGGCAGGGCTGCCGGTCTGCTGGGAAAGCCCAGATATTGAGCGCGTCCTGGCTTATCAGCAAGGCCAGCAGTGCGGGCAAGATCGCAGCTACGGGCAGTAGCCTAGTCATCCGGGTTTTTGATTGCTGTGCTTAAGCGGGATTCTATGGCCCTGGCATGGGCTTCGAGGCCCTCGGCTCGAGCCATGCGTGCAGCAGCCGGGCCAATTTCCTGCACGAGTCCGGCACTCAGATTAACCACATGAATGACTTTTTGAAAGTCACGTACATTAACAGCACTTGAAAACCGCGCTGTGCCGCCAGTAGGCATGACGTGGCTGGGTCCGGCGATATAGTCACCAAGCGCTTCCATACTGTTCTCGCCGACGAAAATCCCCCCGGCGTTTTTGACTTGCGGCAGCAGTGACCAGGGTTCTGCAACCAGTAAACAAAGATGCTCCGGGGCATAGGCATTAGCGATCTGAACGGCCTCATCAAGGTCAGACACCACTACGATATAACCTCGTTTGGCAATGGACTCCCGGGCAGCAGCAGCCGTACTCAGATTGCTTAGTTGCCGCTCAAGCTCCTTATTGATGAGACCCACCAGCTCGCGGCTGCTAGTAACCAGTACCGGTTGAGCGCCAAGGTGCTCGGCTTGGGCCAGCAAATCGGCGACTACGTGATGCACATTGGCCGAGCCGTCGGCAAGTACCAGCGTCTCGGTGGGCCCAGGTAAAGATTCAATATCTACCACACCATAAACCGCCTGTTTGGCCAAAACCACAAAGCGGTTGCCAGGGCCAACGATTTTATCCACTTTGGGAACGGACTCAGTGCCGTAAGCTAGGGCGGCAATAGCCTGTGCGCCCCCCAAACGGTAGACGGTCTTCAGACCGATTTCGCGGGCGGCCACCAGGATTTCCGGGGCGACGGTACCATCTGGGCGTGGTGGGGTAGCCAGCACTATGTCGGGAACTCCGGCAACCTGTGCTGGAATGGCGGTCATTAACACGGTGCTGAACAGCGGTGCGGTGCCACCAGGAATATAACAGGCCACGTGCTCGAGCGGTCTGACCAACTGACCCAAGAGCGCGCCGTTGGCCTGCTGGATAAAACCCTCTTTGGGTTGGTGTTCGTAAAACTCGCGTACGCGTTTTGCCGCTAACTTAATTGCCATTTTTAATTCCGCGGGCACTGCTAAGGCGGCTTCGTGAAAGGCGGTGAACGGCAGCCGAAAATCATCAAGATTGGCACCGTCAAACTGCTGAGTAAAACGCTGCAACGCCGCATCACCCTCGTTGCGCACCGCGCTGATAATCTCGTCTACGGCGCGACGATCCTGACTGTCGTGTTGCCAGTGGCTGCGCTTTTGAAAAATAGGTTTTGCTTGTGCTAAGCCATCTAAAACTCGCATTGTTCCATCATACCCATTCTTAGGCTCCAGGCCTTATTCCGGGCTTGCCGTGTAAACTGGGCTATGGTGCAGCCTAGGGTCATCGTTATTGGGGCGGGCATCGTCGGGGCAAGTTGTGCCTATTATCTGGCCGAACATGGCGCCGATGTGACCGTGCTTGAAAAAGCGGCTAACCCGGCGACAGGCTCGACGGCAAAATCAGCCGCCGGCTTGCGTCATCAGTTCAGCCATCCGGAAAATGTCAGGATGTCGCTCTATAGCGCCGCGGTCTTTAAGCAGTTTGAGAACTTGACCGGCGTGAAGGCCGGATTTCGTCGTTCGGGCTATCTCTTTTTGCTTAAGAGCGAGCACTGGCCAAACTGGCTTAAGCAAGTAGATATGCAGCGGCATTTAGGAGCCAGAGTAGAGGTGCTGGACAAAGAGGAGTTAAAGGGGCGTTTTCCGGCTGTGGCGACCGCGCAGCTCGCCGGAGCTAGTTTTGGCCCGGATGATGGTGTGATTGATCCGCATAGCGTTACGCTGGGCTATCTGCGAGCGGCCAAGGCGCTGGGTGCAAATTTACGTCTTAACTCTGAGGTGCTTAAGTTGCGGGCCAAAGCAGGGATGTGGCAGGTCAGTACCAAAACTGCCAATCAAAACACCAACTGGCGAGCTGACTTTGTGGTCAATGCAGCGGGGCCCTTTGCCGCCGAAATTGCCGGGCGTGCCGGTCTGGAAATACCCCTGCAGCCCTACCGTCGTAATGTTTATGTGACTGGACCCTTGCCCACTTACCCACACCCCAGCCCGCTGATGGTGGATATGGCGACTGGTGTATGGCTGCGCAGCGAAGGCCAGAGGTTCATAATGGGTCTGGCCAAGAGAGATGAGCCACCTGGTTTTGAGCAGGCCGTTGATTGGCAATGGCTCGAGCAAGTCCTAGAGCTTGCCCTGCCGAGATTTCCCTTTTTAGAGTCTGCTGCTTTGGATGCTAAGTCTTGTTGGGCGGGGCTTTACGCCATCACGCCGGATCACCTGCCAATCTTAGGTGAGATGCCTGCCGCACCCGGTTTTGTCAATGCCTGCGGTTTCTCTGGTCATGGAGTGCAGCACAGCCCTGCCACGGGTTTAATCATTGCCGAGGAGCTGATGCTTGGCGATGTAAAAAGCTTTGACATAAGCAGGTTTCGCTATGAGCGGTTTTCGCGCCCCGGGACGTTTATAGAGCAGAACGTTGTTTGAACAAAGCTTGTATTTTGTCCCGGCAGTTTGTGACAAAGGACTAGACAGCAAGTCTTATTTATTGTTAGGATATAGCCAACTTTGAGAGTCGTATCTCCGTACCCCGCTGCCCCCCCAGCGGAGATCCTCTCAAAGTTATTTTTTTTGCACTAATTTACAGTCAAGATACCTTCTAAAGTGAGTTTAAGCGTCTTGCGCAGTTCTTCTTTGATAGAGCGGTCCGAGCGATAAGCCGCCCATTGTAAAGCCGTCAGGAAATAGCTGTTGGCAACGGTGCGTGCTAAACGTTCCCGAGAAAAATCGGTGCGCACTAAACCAAGATCGGCCCCGTGTGTGAGCAGCGTTTGCACCAGCCTAGCTAAAGGCAGCGCCTTAAAAGCCGCCTTAGAGCGCTCCGGGTCGGGGTTTAAGAGTTCGTAGCTAAGCGGCAGAACCAGGTGCTTGTTGTTTTCGACAAAACCAGCGAGTTCATCAAAAACTACATAGAGAACTTCGGTGGGGGCAGCGCCGCTTGCCAATTGGTCCTGTGCAGCTTGCTCGAGCCCTTTTAGGCAAAAGGCCACATACTCGAGTAGCAAGGCTTCTTTATACGGATAATAGTTAAAGACGGTTCCACGGGAAACCCTGGCCGCCTTGGCGATGGCCAAGACCGTGGTCTTTTGAAAACCTCGTTCTTTAAACAGCCGTAAGGCTTCATTATAGATGCGCGCCTGGCGGTCGCGCTTCTGCTGCTCGCGTACGGTTAAGGTGATTGACACGACCTTATTGTATATATATTTTGTACCGCGTCCAAGTTCTTGCTTAAACTTGCTCTGCCCAGCGCTCTGTAACGGCGTTACGCAAGAATTCAACAACCTCCTGGGTGCTGGTCCCGGGAGTAAAAACAGCACTGACACCGAGCTCTTTAAGTTTGGCTAAATCTTGATCGGGCACGATGCCACCACCAAATACTAAGATGTCAGCAGCGTTGCGGGCTTTTAGACCCTCGATTACCTCGCCGAAATAGTGCATGTGAGCGCCAGAAAGAATTGACAAGCCCACGGCATCGACATCCTCTTGTATGGCCGCATTGATGATCATCTCGCTGGTTTGTCTAAGCCCGGTATAGATGACTTCCATACCGGCGTCTCGTAGGGCTCGAGCAATAACTTTGGCGCCACGATCATGGCCGTCTAAACCTGGTTTCGCAATAAGAACGCGAATCTTGCGCTCTGCCATCATGCCTCCTGTTTTCATATCAGAATTGGTTCTTCATAAACACCATAAACTTCGCGCAGTACGTCCATTTGTTCACCCAGCGTGCAATAAGCATGTGCCGCAGCCAAGAAAGCCGGCATGGTGTTCTGATCATTTATGGCCGCTTTTCTCAGTGCCTCTAGGGCTTGTGCCACAGCGTTTGGGTCGCGCTCTCGCCTGACTCTGGCCAAGCGTTCGTGCTGAAGGCGCTCAACCTCTTTATCTACCAGCAAAATCGGGGTTTCCGGGCTGTCGTCGACAAATTCGTTTACACCCACGATGATACGCTCTTTGCTGTCAATCTCGCGCTGCTGCTGGTAGCTGGCGTCACCGATTTCATGAGCAAAAAAGCCGGCGTCAATGGCCTTTTCGACGCCGCCCAAGGCGTCGATTCGCTCAAAATAGGCCAGGCATTGCCGCTCCATTTCACTGGTCAGCGTTTCCAGATAATAAGAGCCCGCTAAGGGGTCTATTGTATTGCACACACCCGTTTCAAAGGCGATAACCTGCTGGGTGCGCAAAGCGATTTTAGCTGCCTCCTCGGTAGGGAGAGCAAGAGCTTCATCATAGGAATCGGTATGCAGGCTGTTAGTGCCGCCCAGCACACCCGCTAGAGCCTGAATGGCTACCCGGGCGATATTGACCAGCGGCTGTTGTGCGGTCAAGGATACGCCGGCGGTTTGCGCGTGAGTACGCAGCATCCAGGATTTGGGGTCTTTGGCGCCAAAGACTTCGCGCATTTGCTTAGCCCAGATGCGCCGCGCCGCCCGGAACTTGGCGATTTCTTCAAAAAAGTCGTTATGGACATTGAAGAAAAAGCTGATGCGGGGTGCAAATTCATCGATATCCAGACCTCGCTCGAGCGCCTTTTGAACATAGTGAATACCGTCGGCTAGCGTAAAGGCCAGTTCCTGGACGGCTGTAGAGCCTGCTTCGCGAATGTGATAGCCCGAGACCGAAATAAAATTCCACTTGGGCACATATCTTGGCCCCCACTCGAAGGTGTCAATCACTAACTTGACGCTGGGAGCCGGTGGAAAAATATATTCTTTTTGCGCAATAAATTCCTTTAGGATATCGTTTTGGATGGTGCCACCGACTTTGCGCAAGTCTGCCCCTTTGTTTTCAGCCATTGCCAGATACATAGCCCAGATAGCATTGGCAGGGCTGTTTATGGTCATCGAAGTGGTGACGTCTTCAGGATTGATACTCTCAAAAAGCAGTTCCATGTCGGCCAAGCTCGAAACAGCCACACCACACTTGCCCACCTCGCCTTGGCTAAAAGGATGATCCGAGTCGTAACCCATCAAGGTGGGCAGATCAAAGGCAGTCGATAAACCATGCTGACCGGCCTCTAGTAATTTTTTGAAGCGCTCGTTGGTTTGCTCGGCGCTGCCAAAACCGGCAAATTGCCGCATAGTCCAGAGCTTGCCGCGATACATAGATGTCTGTACGCCGCGTGTAAAAGGATATTCGCCGGGATAGGCCAGTTGATTTGCCTCGTCAAAATCGGCCAGGTCTTCGCCGGTGTAAAGCGGTTCCGCCTCGATATCCGAGAGGGTGCGAAAGGGATAAGAGCGCTCAGGAAGGTCAGCGGTTTTCTTGGAGTAGTCTTGCGCCAGCCAGGCCTTTTTTGATTTCATGGCCTCATTATAGCGAGGCTAAGCAGAAATAGCGTTTTGTACGTGGCTAGACATCCTCTTTGCTGAGCAGCCAACCTTCGCCACTCTCGGGGTCATAATCGAGCAGCAGGTGTGTGACGGCTTCGGGTAGACCTGGAAAGAGAATTTTGGGCTCGGCCTCAAAAAGCACGTCGGCTCCGCCCAGCGCAATTGCAGCTTGTTGTGCCCCGGCGGCATCAGAATAGACCAGCATGGCCTGCACACCAGCTACGCTCATTACTGGATGCTGAGTATCCGCACCTGTGCGTCTGAGATAGTAAAGGCCTTTAGCTATTTTTTCAGCATCAAAATCACTCATGTGCTCACCTTGTCGTCAAATTGGCGTCAAAGGGGAGTTCGCTTACCGTAGCCACGGTACCGCCGACTTCCAGTTTATCCGCCGGGTTTATCTCGTGGCGGAGACTGGCTAAGGCGATGACCCCTAGTTCAGGGTGACGAACCACTGTGCCCAAGCGACCCACAGTTTTACCGGCCAGCTTCAGCTCGAGCCCCTGTCCCGCGGGGAAATCACTTAAAGTCACTCCCCTAAGCATTTTGTGCAACTTACCTCGGGCCTCGATACGCGCCATTATCTCCTGACCCAGATAGCAGCCTTTGTGGTAAGAAACGGCCTGCTCGAGCCCTGCTTCCTGGGGTAGTACACCCTCGCCGCCTTCACCGGCAGTCGTAGCGATGCCTGCGCTGACCCGGGCCGTCTCCAGCGCCTCTTCACCGACCGGACTTGCCCCGGCATCTATCAGCGTATCAAAAAGACCGGCGGCGTCGCGACTTAAAACATGCAGGTCAAAACCGCCTGAGTGACTGCGTCTGGCAGGGCTAATCAGCAACTTGGCAGCGGCGAAAGGCAATTCGATAAATTCCCCATCGTCAGGAAGATTGCCAAACATTGCCTGCAAGATTTTTCTTGCCCCCGAACCCTGTAAGGTCATGGTGCTGATCTTTTTGCTCAAATCCTCAAGCTCAACCTGATCAAAGATGATGTGAGCCTTTAGCTGCGTCTTGACCAGCTTGCCCGCGCCGTCTTCAATAGCGAGGTAGACATCGTCCTGGCGGCGAAAAACGCGCATGAGTGCCAGCGCATGTCCCTTGACGTTTAGCATAAGTGAGCTATTACTGTGGCCCGGCTTAAGCCTCTTTACTTCGTTGCTTAGCTGACCGTGAAGAAAATCCAGGCGGTCAGTGCCGCTGACCCGTAGCGGTGTTAGAGACAAGAGGGGTACTAAAGCGGCAGAGCCCTGGTCATAAAAGGCCTGCAAGGCTTGTTTAGGATGCTCGCCAAAGGCCAGCACACGACCCCCGACAATGTCTGCGCCATGCGTGGTCAAATGCTCTAACCAGTTGGTCATGGTCATAGTCTTAGCATGAAACTAGCACAACTAGCGCTAGGTGCTTAACAGTCATAGACTTATTCACCGCGCCAGCGCTGCACAACCCTTTGCCAGACTCGTTTAAGGGCAAAGGGTGAAAAATGCTCGGCAAAGTCTCGGGCGGCTTGCTCCGAGCCTACATCGACTCCGAACTTCTGAGTCAGGTAATAGCGGTGGTCCATTATCCACAAGTACAGATCGGCCTCGGTACGTCCTGGGAACCTCTCTAAGATGCGATGCTCACGGGATTCGTCGACCACGCGTTTATAAAGGCGGTCATACCAGGACTCCACGGCTTCGGGCCAGGAGACCTCACGTTCTAGGTTCAGGCCGAGGTAGTACTGGCGGGTGCGGATGTGCTCGAGCAAAATGTCGTAGCGTCCCGGTACCGTAAAGAGAATTTCGTAGTGCCCGGGGCGCAACCTGTCTAGACCGGTTTCTTCCAAAAAACCAGCGTACTCACCCTTGATGATTAAGTCTTTAACCGTATCATTCGAATCAGGTGGCACGATGACATTAAGCTCGATGACCTCGGCATCAATAAACTTCTGTCCGGCGTTGCGGGCAACGGAAACGCGGTGATGACCATCTTTGACAAAGAAAACCTCGCCGACCTTATAAACCTGGATGGGTGGCAGCTCTTTGCCCTCAAGACCCGCCTGACGGATACCGGCCCAGCGATCTAGGGTGTGCTGAAAACGCGGCAGGAAAAAATGATCAAAATCGCGATAGCGATCAACCGAACCAACAATTTTTTGAATGGGGATCGGCTTGATACCACCATAACGCTCGGATTTTGGATGGAGTTGTTTGACGGCACTAAAGGGAATGAGTTCATTGGGCATGCCGCGGAGGTTGTGAAGCACCTGATGCCAAAAGGCCTTGCTGCGGGCTCGTTCTGCATCTAGTTTGGCGCGTTGTCTGGTTGTTTGGCTCATGGTGATACCTCCTTTCGGGGCTAGCTTACTGCCATTTGATCATGACAGTGTGAGCTTTGCCGACAGTTTTATGAGTTTTTACGTTATGTGCCAGCTAAAACTTGCACACGATTACCTCGGCAGATACAGCTATCAAATTATCCGAGGCTTTGACAGCTTAGCATAGCTTCTTGCTTGCAAATGTTTGTGATATTAACGTTCTTATACCAAAGTGACGTTTTATATCCGCTCGCATTCACGGAGTACCGCGTAGCTAGATATTGATGTCGATGAGTGTGAATTCAAAGGCGTTGATCACGCGCACACCTGTCTCGGTCACATATTCCCGAGGTGCGTTGGCGCCATTTAGATGGACGTGGCCGTGAACATGTAGCTTTGGTTTCCAGATTCTGGTAAAGCGATTAAAGGCTGCAATTCCCCGATGGGGATAGTCAGGACCCTCATGTGGTCCTTTGGGTGGGGCGTGAGTAAGCAGAATGTCTACCGCTCGGCCATAGCGCCGCTTGTTCCATAGCAAACGGGGAGCCAAGCGCGAAACCATCCATTGCATTTCCATTTCTGAGTACTGGTGTGGCCCCGAGCGATAGCGGGCGCTGCCTTCAAAACCGGCAATCAGGACTCCGCCGATATTGACTACCCGGTTATGAACGTTGATGCAGCCGCCCGGTAAATGCTGTTCATCCGTTTCCGGGTCGCGCAGGTAGCCGTTGCAGTGATTACCCAGCACATAGACCGGCGGCACTTTGAGTTTGGTAGCCAAAAACTCGAGGACATAACCCGGCATATCACCCGCGCTTAACAGCAAGTCAAATTCGGGTAAATTGCCCGGAAAGTTTTGCGTATAAATAAATGGTGACACTGCATCGGCGATAGCCAGGATCTTCATAAGCTTTTTATGCTAACTCGGCGAAATTCTATGTTTATAGGGTCGTTTGGCCCTAAATGGCTGCTTTATCATAGCAAGATTGTTGCTATTATGGTTTTGCTAAGGCAAAACCCGTAATTTTGACAAACTGCGTTAAGCTAAAGTGTGAGACGGTTTATTGCCCAGGGGAAGAACAGCTCGTTTACCTGCTTGCACTGCGGCCAAGAGGTACCGCCTTTAGCTAATGGCAGTTATCGTAATCACTGCCCCTTTTGTCTTTATTCACAGCATTTGGATGTAAGTCCAGGAGACCGGGCCAGTGACTGTGGCGGGTTGCTAAAACCTGTCGGAGTTGACTACTCGGGCAAAAAGGGTTGGATCATCATCAGCCGCTGTGAGCGTTGTGGGGAGCTTCGCCGCAACAAGGCCGCCTTGGATGACCCGGCGGCAGCCGATGATTACGAACTTTTGCTCGAGCTGAGCCGCAAACCTGAATTTTGATAATCTGGCTAATGAAGGTGGTTCAATAAGTAAAAAGTAAAAAGTGGAAAGTGATTTTCCCACTACCACAAACTACCAACTTAGTGCGACACCTCTGGACAATAAACCAAGAAAAGAGGCCGTTATGAGCTATCAGATGTTGGAAATACGCCAAGATGGAGCGGTTCGTATTATTGCCTTAAACCGTCCGAAAGTGCTCAATGCTTTGTCCGTAGCACTGCTTAGCGAGCTTCGCGAGGCACTTAGCCAAGCCAAAGAGGACGACTCGGTGCGTTGCTTGGTCTTAACCGGTGCGGGGCGCGCCTTTTGCGCTGGTGCCGACCTCAGTGGTGCAGGTTTAGAGGGTGACGTGCAAAACATGCTCGATAGCTACTACCACCCGGTAGCCCAGACTATCGTCTCTATGCCCAAGCCCGTGCTGGCTGCAGTTAACGGGCCGGTTGCCGGTGCGGGTCTGAGTCTGGCGCTGGCTTGCGATATGCGTCTGGCTTCCGCTGGGGCCGTGTTTTCTACTGCTTTTGCTGGTATCGGTCTGGTGATGGATGCGGGCTCGAGCTATTTTCTGCCGCGTTTGGTGGGGCGGGGTAGAGCCTTTGAACTGGCTTATTCGGCTCGCAAGGTGGAGGCCAAAGAAGCGGTTCGCCTTGGTTTGGCTGAAATGCTGTTGCCGGCAGAGGGTTTTCACGAAGCTGTATTAGCGGTAGCTAAGCGTCTGGCCCAGGGGCCGACTGTGGCCTATGGCGGTATCAAAGAGACTATAAACGCCTCGGCGCAAAACAGCCTTGCCGAACAACTTGAACTAGAAGCCGCCCTGCAGGGTAAAGCCAGCCGCACGGCGGATTTTGCCGAGGGCGTGGCGGCTTTTGCCGAAAAACGTCCTCCGCGCTTTAAGGCTAAGTAGTGCCCGATTTCATCTTTAGCGGCGGTCCGATTCTCACCATGGATTTTTTAAGGCCGCGAGTGGAGGCTTTGGCGGTTCGTGGTGGGCGCATCCTGGCTGCTGGTGACTTAGAAGAAATCCGCGCCTTGTCTCGACAAGACAGCGAGCATATCGATTTGTCCGGACGTGCTTTACTGCCGGGTTTTCACGACAGTCACGTGCATTTAGGCCAACATGGGCTCGAGCTAAAGAGATTGCATTTACAAGATACGCCCACGCTTAAGCAAGCTCTGGCACAGGTCGCTGCCAGAGCTAAGGAACTGCCGACAGGTTCCTGGATTTTGGGTTCGGGTTTTGCTTTAGAACGCTGGCAGTTAGAGACGATAAGCAAGACGCAGCTAGATGATGTTGCACCAAATCATCCGGTGTTTTTGCTGTCTCGGGACCATCACAGCGCCTGGGCGAATAGCCTGGCTTTGCGCTTGGCTAATGTCCACAGCGGCAGCACCGCTCCAAAAAACGGCGTCATTGTCAGAGAGGAAAACGGCGAGCCGAGTGGTTTGTTGCTCGAGCAGGCCGCGCAGCTTATAGCGCGTGTCGTGCCCCGGCCCAGCGATCAGGAAATTGCCGGGGCACTGCACGAAGCTGGTGAAAGCCTCGCCGGGCAAGGTATTACCACCGTGCATCACATGGCCTATGAACCGGCGGCGCAGTGGCGGCAAATGGCGCTAACGGCCAGCCGCGAGGACTATCCACTTAGAGTTTGGGCCTGTATCCCGCAAGAAGATATTGAACACGCTGCCGCGCTTGGCCTAGCGACAGGGCAGGGCGGGAGCCGTTTTATCGTCGGCGGAGCTAAGTTCTTTGCCGACGGGGCGCTGGGCAGCCTCACCGCCTGGATGCTTAAACCCTATGCCGGAACGTCTGAGACCGGTATGGCGGTGCATGGGCCTGAAGTTTTGGCCGAACGTTTGCCCTTGGCCATTAACGCAGGTTTAACGCCAGTAATTCATGCCATTGGCGATGCGGCCAACAGAGCGGTTTTAGCCGCGCTTGAAAACAGTCAGCCGTTGTGGCAAGCCCGGGGTTTGCGTCCCCGGATAGAACACGCCCAGCATTTGCACCCGGCTGATCTTATGAGCTTTGCCCGGCTTAAAGTGATTGCCTCGCTGCAGCCTTTGCATCTGGTTTTTGATGCCCCACGCATCAGAAAGCTTTTGGCTGACAGGCTGAGTACTGCCTATGCTATGCGTTCGCTAGCAGATAGCGGAGCGGTGCTGGCTCTTGGTTCCGATACACCGGTAGCCAGCCCGGACGTGCGCCAAGGATTGCTGGCGGCATGTCGCCGTTTAGGCAGTGATGGCGAAGTTCTCAATGCGGCACAGTGCCTCACAGTCGAGGAAGCTTTGGCAGGCTATACCAGCGGCGCGGCCTACGCTATTGGCCGCGAAAATAGTTCGGGTCGTTTGCAGGCGGGTTTTGACGCTGATTTGGTCTTGCTTTCGCATGACCCTACAGAAAAACTGGACGGCCTGCAAATTGAAGGAACTATGCTGGCCGGGCGCTGGACAAAAGAGCCAAGCCCTTAATTTTGCTTCCAATCCTTATTGCGGCGGGTAGACCTTTAATTCGGGAATGCGACCACGCGGACCGCGGCTGGCAAGGTGCAGCATACTCTGGGCCAAGTCTTGGGGCTCTATCCACATCTGCGGATTGCTCTTGGGCATGCTGGCCCGGTTGCCTTTGGTATCGACAGTCCCCATGGGAATGATAACGCTCACGCCGATGCCTTTAGGAGCAAGCTCGAGCCCGAGGGATTTTAAATATGCCATGGCCGCGGCTTTGGAAGCGGCATAAGCAGACATCTTGGCCCCACCGCGAATGGCGGGTGCGGCGCCTACTCCCAAAATAAAACCCGAGTTTTGCTTTAGCATTTGCGGCAGTACTGCCTGGCTGGCGTTAACGAGCGTGCGCAAGTTTATGTTTAGCTGTTGTTCGAGCTCTTTAGCAGAACTGTCTTCCGCCGTGTTCATAGCAAAACCGCCCGCTATATTTAACAGGGCATCGAGTTTGCCAAAATGCGCAATTGCGCTGTCAACGGCCTGCTGTGTCGCAGTTTCATCGCCAAGGTCCACTTGTCTTAGCAGGCTGTCGGGATACTGCCGTTGCAATTCTTTAAGACTGTCCTCGCTATAGACAAAAAGCGCAAGCTGCCAACCAGCCTGCTTAAAGACTCTGGTGACGGCTGCGGCAATCGCACCGCCTGCACCGGTGATGATGGCGGTCCTGGACATAAATCCTCCTTTAACTGCTGGGCTTTTTATAAACTAACACTGGATGGCATTTGCCAGATTGACTTAGGCTATACTTTAATATGGCCGTTGTTAAACCAGATGTCAACTTATCGGAACTTTTTGATCGTGCCCGGCGAGCGAGCCGAGGTCTGGCTCGAGCTGAGCGCAATGCTACACTCCTAGCCATAGCTGATGAGCTGATAGCGCATAGCCAGGAAATTCTCAGCGCCAATACCCTCGATGTCGAAGCCGAGCGCAATAAAGGAACGGCGGCTTCGCTGCTTGACCGTCTGACGCTAAACGTAAAAAGACTTGCCGACATTGCTCAGGCTGTGAGGCTTATAGCGGCGCTGCCGGACCCTTTGCAGCGCATTCAGGACGGTTGGCAACTAGACAACGGTCTAAGGATCAAAAAAATGACGGTTCCTTTTGGCGTAATCGGCATGATTTACGAGTCTCGCCCCAATGTGACCGTTGATGCCGCAAGCTTAAGCTTAAAGGCCGGTAGTGCGGCGATTTTGCGCGGCTCCGCTAATGCCCTAAACAGCAATCGAGTCCTGGTTCGTGTTATGCGTCAAGCGCTAACAAAGGCGGGTTTGCCTGCGGACGTCATTCAGTTGATTGACTCCCCGGAGCGCCGCCTGGTAACCGAGCTTTTAGAAGCGCGTGGCAAGGTGGACTTGGTGATTCCTCGGGGTGGCGCCTCGCTGATAAACCACGTGGTGCAAAATGCCAAGGTTCCGGTCATCGAGACGGGCGTTGGCAATTGCCATGTTTTTGTAGATAGCTCGGCTAAGCTTAAGCACGCCCAGGAAATCATCCTCAATGCCAAGGTGCAAAGACCCGGCGTTTGCAATTCTGCCGAGACCCTGCTGGTACATCAGGATGTCGCCGAGACCTTTTTACCCGACGCTCTGGCAGCTTTATCCGAACAAGGTGTCGAGCTCTTTGCCTGTGAGCGTAGTCGGCAGTTTTATCCGCAAGCGGCTGTCGCTAGTGAAGCCGATTGGGCCACGGAATATCTTGATTTCAAGCTTGCCGTGCGGGTGGTAAATGATCTTGACGAAGCCATTGACCATATCAACCAGTATGGTAGCCAGCACAGCGAGGCCATTGTCACCGAGTCGCTCGAAAATGCCCGCCGCTTCCAGGATGAGGTAGACGCTGCTGCGGTTTATGTAAATGCCAGCACCCGTTTTACCGACGGCTTTGTCTTTGGATTTGGTGCAGAAATCGGTATCAGCACCCAAAAATTGCATGCCCGTGGACCGATGGGCCTAGCCGAAATGGTGACGCATAAATATCTGATTGATGGTCAGGGGCAGATTCGCTAGATATTTGCCAAACTGTGCCAAGCGTCGTTTATTAAACTCAAAAAGTGCGTCCAGGACGTTGCTTGTGGTTTGACGCCGCCATGGTTGATATGATAAAATAAAACGCTTGTGGGCCAAGCGCTTTTTAACGCGCCAGACGCAACTTTGGCGCATTTTTTATGGAGGAAATTTTGAGTACTTACACTGCAGATAGCATTAAGGTTCTAAAGGGTTTAGAAGGGGTGCGCAAGCGTCCTGCTATGTATGTCCAGGGTGGTACCGGGGTTGACGGTTATCACCAGCTCTTAACCGAAATTATCGACAATGCTATCGATGAAGCCTTGGCAGGCTATGCCGATACGGTTGAAGTCATCCTCAATGCTGACGGCTCGGTTACCGTGATCGACAATGGCCGGGGCATTCCTGTCGGTGTTATGAAAAAAGAAGGCCGTCCGGCCATCGAAGTTATTTTTACCGAGCTACACGCTGGTGGCAAATTTGACTCCAATGCCTACAAGGTCTCGGGTGGGTTGCACGGGGTGGGCAGTTCGGTTGTGAATGCCTTATCGACTTTTCTGGAAGCCGAAGTCACCAGCGGCGGCAAGGTTCACCGCATTCGTTTTGACAGGGGCGAAGTCACCGAGCCTGTTCACTTAATTGGCAGCAGCAACAATGGCGTTTCCGGCTCCAGAGTTTCTTTTTTACCCGATCACGGGATTTTCAAAGAAGTTGAGCGTTTTGAGTATGGACGCATCCGTCGGCGCTTGCGTGAATTAGCTTATCTGACCGGTGGCGTCAAAATAATTTTGGAAGACCGTAGAGATCATCTCAAGCGCGAGGTTTTCCAGGAAAAAGGTGGTGTGGCTGCCTTTGCCGCGCACTTAGGGGCTGATCATAAGAGTCTTTATGATAAGCCGATTTTGATAAAGGGCATTGCCGATGAAATTGAGGTCGAAGTGGGCCTTATACACACTTCCGGTTATGGTCAAACCATCCTTACCTATGCCAATATGATTACCAACCGTGATGGTGGCACGCAGCTCACCGGTTTTAAGACGGCTTATACTCGCGTGCTGAACAACTATGCTCGAGCCAAAAATCTCATCAAAAAGGGCGAACCCGCCCCAACCGGCGAAGATTTCTTAGAAGGCATCGCCTGTGTGATCTCAGTAAAACTGGGCGACCCGCAATTTGAATCTCAGGCTAAGGTAAAGCTCTTAAACCCTGAGGTGCAAAGTGCGGTTCAGTCAATTGTTTATGAAAAATTCACCGAGGTTTTAGAGGAAAATCCCAAGATTGCCAAAGCGATTATCGAAAAGGCTGCTAGTGCTGCTAAGGCTCGTGAGGCAGCGCGAAAAGCTCGTGATTTGGTGCGTAGAGCCAGTCCACTGGAGAATGACGAGCTTCCTGGCAAGTTGGCTGATTGCCAGTCTGAAGATCCTAGCCTCAGCGAAATTTACATCGTAGAAGGGGACTCGGCAGGCGGTAGTGCTAAACAGGGTCGTGAACGCCGCTTTCAGGCGATCTTGCCCCTGCGTGGTAAAATCCTCAACGTTGAAAAGGCGCAAATCGGCAAGATTTTAAAAAATGCTGAAATTCGCGCCATGATTGCCGCTATTGGTGCCGGTCTTGAGGGTACTGGCGATGATGCCCATTTTAATCTCGACGACGTGCGTTATCATCGCATCATCGTCATGACTGACGCAGATGTAGACGGCAGCCACATTCGCACTCTGCTGCTCACCTTCTTTTACCGCTATATGCGTCCGCTGATTGACGCAGGCTATCTCTATATCGCCCAGCCGCCTCTTTATGGCGTGCGTTTTGGCCGTGAAAAAGAGCTTAGATATGTTTATAGTGATGGTGAGTTACAGCGTTTGCTAAAAGAAAAGCGCAACCGCAAGACGGAGATTCAGCGTTTTAAGGGTCTTGGTGAAATGAACCCGGAACAGCTTTGGGAAACTACCATGAACCCCGAGACGCGCGTGCTCAAGAGAGTGACCATCGAGGCAGTTCTGGAGGCCAACGAAGCCTTTGAAATGCTCATGGGAACCGAAGTACCACCGCGCCGTGAATTTATCGAAGAAAATGCTCATCTGGCCCAATTAGACGTTTAAAAAATACGTAAAATTGATTCTGGAGGGGGTCTAGGCATCAGCATTAAGGGGTTAACCAATTTGGGACAAATAGCTTTAAACTTTTGCTACAAAGCATGAACCTCTGAGGCGGTTTGTGCTTTGTGACCATAGCTCTAGGGGAGTCTGTGTCAAAAGCTTAGAAAATAAAGAGCGTTTAGGTGGTATTGACAAACGAAAATGAAATAGACCGTAGCTTTCGTGCCGATTCCGTTTGAAAGTCGTATAGGATTCGGCCTAAGCTTGCTGGGCAAGAAGAATCGAAGCGAGTGCCTTTCATAAAGGAATTAAGCAGATTCAGTATCAGGAAATCGTGAATCTACACATGAATAGCTACATATTGCTGCTAATTGAGTACAAAGCTTGCTAAGCTTAAAAGGATGAGACGCTTCCTCGTAATTATTTTAGTTATTGTCTTACTTGTATCTGTAGTGCTTGTTGGCTTAATAATTCGTGTAACAAGGACTAATGCTGCTGAGGCTGCTTTACTAAATGATGGCCTGCGCGGCCCGGTAGCGCGAGTCAGGGTGGAGAATGCACCTTATGTCAATCGTTTTGGAGAATGGCTGGAAGCGGCCCGCAGTCTAGAAAGCGATACGCGTTATGACCAGCAGGGTCGTGTCCTGGAGATGAGCCGCTATACGCCTGATAACAAGCTTGACTATCGCTTTAGCTACAGCTATGACGGAGATAAGTTAGTAGAGGAGGCCAGCTATGATGCAGACGGCAGGCCGCTCTATCTGTGGCGACACAGCTACAATGAGCAGCGACGTGACTTAAGCGGCTATGATAGCGACGGCAAGCTGGATTTTAAACTCGTTTCGTATTTTGACGAGCAAGACAGGCTAGACCGTGAGATATCCTATGCTGCCGATGAAAGGATCAACTACGAAGCCAGCTACAGCTATAGTCGTAAAGGCATGACCCGTACAACGCAATATTACAGCTTAGGCGACGAAGCGGATTATCGTGTTGTCGAGACCTTTGATGGAGCGGGTAACCGCCTTGAAGAAGCGGCATTTGAGTTAGATGCATTGCAATACCGTGTGATTTACAAATATAACGAAGCGGGACGCCTGCTTGAAGAAATCGCCTCTGACGCATTTGGCAATAGCGAATATAAACTCGTTAACCGCTATGATGCCAGAGGCAATTTATTGGAATCGTCCGAATATGACAGCGCTGGAGAGTTGTTTTATCGTTACGAGTATGCCTATGATGCCTTTGATAACGTCATTAAGCGCTCGAGCCTAAGCGCTAGCGGTGAAACGACTTTTAGCTTTGAATACGATTACGAAATGGATGAGCGCGGCAACTGGATAAAACGCGTGACCTCACAGTGGCAGACACGTTTTGGTGAAGAAGTGCTCGAGCCTGTCAGTGTCAGCTACCGAGACATAAGCTATTACTGATTAGCTCGCCAATCAGCTTGAAAAGACTTCGGAATTGAGAATATTGGGAGCGGCTTCACCTTTTAAAGCGGCGATGATGGCCGTGGCACAAAGTCTTGCCATGGCTTCGCGGGTCTGGCGAGTAGCGGAACCCGTGTGGGGTGCCAGGGTGACATTGGAAAGTTCTGCTAAACCTGCACTAAGACTTGGTTCCCGTTCAAAAACATCGAGCCCGGCGGCCCAGATAGTAGCAGTTTTTAAGGCTTCGACCAAAGCCTGTTCATCGATGATCGGCCCGCGTGCGGTGTTGATTAGCACGGAACTTTTCTTCATGACCGCAAGTTCCGCTTGGCCAATCAGATGATGCGTTTCTGGCGTAAGCGGCGTGTGCAGACTCACAAAATCACTCTGGCTTAGCAAGTTATGAAGATTATCAACATAGCGCACACTTAGCTCTGTTTCGGCCTTAAGTCGGCGGGAGCGGTTGTGGTAAAGAACCGTCATGCCAAAGGCTTTGGCCCTTTTGGCTAAAGCGTAACCGATACGTCCCATACCGATAATGCCCAACGTTTGTCCGCTGACTTCGACACCGAGTAGTTGCAGGGGAGCCCAGCCCCGCCACTGCCCCTGACGTACCAGTCGGTCTCCTTCAAGCACGCGGCGAGCGGTGGCTAAGAGCAACATCATCGCGTGATCCGCGGTGGCTTCGGTGAGTACGCCGGGGGTATTGCTTACGGCTATGCCGCGTTTACTACAGGCTACTAGGTCAATGTTGTCATAACCTACGGCAAAGTTGGCAATTACCTTTAGTTGAGGACCGGCTGCGGTAAGCAATTCATCATCAACGCGTTCAGATAGCAGCGTCAATAGGGCGTCACAACCTTTTACACGCTTAAGCAACTCCGTTCGTGACGGGGGCAGCTCGCCGGGATAGACGTCAATCTTAAGCCCGGCTTGTTCTAAAGCACTGATGCCGTTTTGGGGGAGGTCGCGGCTGATAAACACTTTTGCTTGCATGCGGTGATTCCTCTTGAAGCTTTTGAGTCATTCTTGCCTATCGAAAAAGAGCAGCGAAGCACTAGGCTTGCTGCTCATAAAAACTTGATCGGGGGTTTATTCTAGCCCTAAACTCTGCCTTTGCTCGAGCACTTGTTGAGGGCTCAGGCCTTGACCATTTTGGGCGGCCACCCCTTCGGGCAAGATGGGGCTGAAGTCATTGAGCAAGGTCTCATTGTCCCAACTCGTCAGCCCGTAGTTTAGCACCGCGGCAATGTTTTCTTCACCCAGTTGCGGCCAGGCCGGCATGACACTGTTATAGCTCTGACCCGAGGCGTTAATCTGACCCTGTAAGCCATAAAGGAGCACGTTTATGAGATACTCACGGCCACCTTCAAGATTATAAATCTTGGCCAGATTGCCGGCTAAGGGCGGGAAAGCCCCGGGAATACCTTGCCCATTGCCCTGGTGGCAAGCTGCGCAGTTAGCGTAGGCGTTAGCGCCTAAAGTTTGCCAATCAAAAGCGGCTGGCTTGGCTTCGCCTGGGGCGGCTTGTACCGCTAAGGGCAGTTCGTCGAGACTGGGTATTTCCAGTGCCTGACGGATTTCATAGACTTGCTGAGCGTTTAAGTCCTGACCACGTTTAGCAGCGATATCCTCGGCGCTATAATCTGCGAAATTAGCGGGCAGGAGTTCGGCATTGTCCCAGCCACCAAGCGTATAGTTCAAAATCGCCGCTATCTCTTCGTCAGCCAGTTGCTGCCAGGCGGGCATAACGCCGTTATAACTTTGCCCGGCAACTTCAATTTCGCCTTGCAGACCATAAAGCAACACGTTCGCAAGATAGTCGCGGCCCCCTTCGGCCTGGAACAGCGCCGGCACGTTGTTTGCCAGCGGCGGGAAAGCACCAGGAATGCCCTGACCGGTGGCCTGGTGACAGGCGGCACAACTGCTGACAAAGAGCGATTCACCATCGGGCAGTTCGGTAATGGCAGCTCCACCAGGGGCTTCTGGTGTAGTTTGGGCTAAGCTAAATGGCGCGCTGACGCCCCGTTCGGCTACCAGCGTTATCGCCCGATCTATCGGAACGGTCACGCTGCCGTCTTCGGCTACGTTGTAGGCTTCGAGCTTAGCGGCGGCTTCGGCAACGGTTTGCTCGAGCTGACTGCGGTCCAGTGGCTTATAAACCGGTTTTGGAAAAGCAGACAACAAGACCAAAATTATGACTATGATTAACACTGAGCCAAGACCACCAAGCACAAACAGCTGTCGCAGGCCCTTTTCGCTGACTAAGTAATCTCGCTCCGTACGATTTTCAGGACGATTAGCCATGACTTACCGCCTCGGCGCCGTGCGTGCTGGGTGCAGTTTGGCTAAGGGGATCATTAACTGGCAGTAGCGGGCTTGACTTTAAGTAGTAGGCAAAGACAGCCAACCAAATGCCGCCTAAGCCGATTACCGCGACTACATCAAGCCACTTCAGCGGGAAGCCCTCTCGGGCAAAGGGCGGGATGATAGTCCAGAAGAGGTCTACCAGACGCATAAAAAGCATCCAGATGGCAATCCAGGTCAGCGCCCGTATCTTACGTTTGACCCAGCGCGAGAACAGGATCAAAAAGGGAACAAAGAAGTGAAAGACGTAGACAAAGGTACCCAGACCAACCCACTGGTTGTTAAAACGCAGGACATACCAGGTATTGGTCTCAACGACGTTGTTAGACCACAGAATGATCAATTGCGAGGCCTGAACATAGGCCCAGAACATGGCAAAGGCCATGAGGAAGTTGCCCAAGTCCTGAACACGTGTGGGGTTGACGATATCTGAGAGCGGTTTGCGGTTGCCGTAAATCACTATGATTAATATCATCAGCGCAACTGCTGAGATGGCCTGACCGATCATGAACAGAACCCCATAGATACCGGAGAACCACTCGGGCTCTAAAGACATGCCCCAGTCAAAGGCGGCAAAGGTCATGGTCATGATGTAAAGGATGATGCCTGGGGCGCTCCATCTTCTCATACGCTGAGCCACACCGGGGTTGTAATCTTTATCTTGCCGCTGTGAGTAGCGATAATAAATTATGGCCCCGCCAATCCAGATGATGAAGTAGATGGCGGCACGGATGGTAAAAAACGGGATGTTTAAGTAACCGGCTTTGGCTTGCAGTAGCGGGGTTTCCTGCACCACGTCGGCATGAGTCCACTCGTAAAGCTCACCTAAGCCAAAAAGCAGCGGGATAAAGAGCAGAGCCAGCACCGGCAAGACCATGGTGGCCGCTTCTAAGGGGCGGCGAACCATGACGCCCCAGGGACCGCCCGCGGCGTAGTGGATAAACAGTAGGACTAAACTGCCCAGCGACAGGCCAAGCCAGAACAAAAAGGCGAAGAGGTAAGACTGGAAGAAGAGCTCGAGCCCGGTGAAAGCGCCGATGAGCATGAGCACCAGACCGATAATGCCCACGATAAGGGCGATTCGTTGAAAGCGGTTAAGAGCTGCTGTGTGTGTATAGTTTTGCATCATTGACTGGCCCCCGTAAGCTGCGGACGCACGTCTTCAGGAACGTCGTCAAGGGTGGCGTTTTGACTGACTTGCAAGGCGCGAATATAGCCGGCAATGGCCCAACGATCCTCGGGTGGAATGCGATAAGCATAGCTGTTCATACGCCCAAAGCCGTTGGTGATAGCGTTATAGAAATAGCCAACCGGGGCGTCGCGCAGCCGCTGGTCCTGGAACGAAGTCGGTTGTGGGAAACCCTTTTGGACGATTATGCCCCGGCCATCACCGGAGTAGTTGTGGCATACGGCGCAGTAGATGTTGTAGCGCTGTTGACCGCGCAGTAACAAGTCTTCGCTAAGCGGAAGCGGCAATTCGGTCAGAAAACCGGTTTCGTCTTGGCCGCTTAAAAAGGCTGGGTTTAGGTTGCCAAACTCCCGGGAGACAGTTCCTTCCAATATGGGACGAGCCGAAGAGCCGTCTTCAAAGAGGCTGCTGCCGCTGCTGGCGGTGTATTTGGGCTGGTCAAACATGTTACGACCACAGCCACTGAGCAGCAAGAAAACTACCATAAGGGGCAGCGCTAGCTTTAAGCGACGTTTTAAGGGAAATCTGTTCTTGGTCATAGACAAGTCCTTAGCGCTCGACTTCCGAGACCTGATTGGGGTTTAGGCTCTCTAAGAAACTGCGAGTCTTTTCTGGGTCAAAGTTTTTATCCTTGGCTTCTATACACAGAAAAAACTTGTCGCGGGTGGCGCTGGCAAAGTTGGGAGTATTGAAAATCGGGTGATAAAGCTGGGGCAGACCATTGCGGGCAAGCATGAATAGCCCGGCGGTAAAGGCTGCAAATAGAATGGTGAACTCGAAGGTGATGACGATGAAGTTAGGCCAACTGTTGAGCGGTTTGCCGCCAATATTAAGTGGATAGAAAATGACGTTGGCGTACCACTGCATAAAAAAGCCGGTAGTGCCGCCGATGATGCCCATGATGAGCACCAGCCAGCCCAGGCGGGTATTGGTCATACCCAGCGCCTCGTCCAAATCAGGAATCGGGAAAGGCGTATAGGCGTCCATCTTTTTATAACCGGCTTCTCTGGCGCGGTTGGCAGCCTCAAGGATTTCCTCGGGTTCGTTGAATTCGGCGGCCAAGCCGAAAATTTCCTTATTAACGGTGTTAACTTGTGTGGTATCACTCATTAACTTACCTCCGTGGGAGGCGCTTCATGTGATTCTGAATGATTAGTGTGGTGTACGAGTTCCTTGATCTCGGCAACCGCAATGGACGGCAGGAAGCGAATGAACAGGAAAAAGAGCGTTAAGAAAAGGCCAAAAGAGCCTATGTAAAGTGACCAGTCCCAGAGAGTACCGGAGTAGTCACCCCAGGATGAGGGCAAAAAGTCGCGAGTAAGGCTTACCACGATGATGACGAAGCGCTCGAGCCACATACCGATTGAGACAGAGATGGCAATTATAAATAGCGCTATAGGACTGTTCCTGACCCGTTTTGACCACAGCGGTTGAATAGCCACGCTGTTAAAGAAGATCAGCGCCCAGAACGACCAGCCGTAGTTGCCAAACATGCGATTGAAGGCCATAAAGCGCTCAAATTCGACGCCGCTGTACCAGGCGGTGAAGATTTCGATGACGTAGCCGTAAAGCACGATCAAGCCGGTGGCCAGCATGACCTTTGAGGCGTTGTCCAGGTGCTTCTTGGTGATCAGGCCTTCAAGCCCAAAGACCTTACGCAGCGGAATGGCCAAGAGCAGCACCATGGCAAAACCGGCAAAGACCGCACCCGCCACAAAGAAAGGTGGCGACACGGTGTTGTTCCAGCCGGGCAATTGCGCCACGGCGAAGTCCATGGCGATGGTGCTGTGTACCGAGAGCACCAGCGGGGTGGCTAAGGCGGCTAAGAGCAGATAAGCTCGCTGATAGCGCTGCCAGTGCTTGGCAGAGCCGCGCCAGCCAAGCGCCATCATGCCGTACATTAGTTTGGCAAAGCGGTTTTCAGAGCGGTCACGCAAGGTGGCCAAGTCGGGAATTAAGCCAATGAACCAGAAAAACATTGAAACGCTGGCATAAGTCGAGATGGCCCAGACGTCCCAGTCAAGCGGGCTGCGGAACTGGGGCCAGAGACCCATGGTGTTGGGATAGGGGAAAAGCCAGTAAAACACCCAGGGTCTGCCCAAGTGCAGAATCGGATACAGACCGGCCACCGCCACGGCAAAGAGCGTCATGGCCTCGGCAAAGCGGTTGATCGAGGTACGCCAGTCTTGCCTAAAGAGCAGCAAGATGGCGGAAATCAGCGTACCTGCGTGGCCGATACCGATCCACCAGACGAAGTTGATGATAGGGAAGGCCCAAGCAACTGGAATGTTGTTGCCGAAAATACCGATGCCGGTGACGATCAGATAAATGACCGTGTAAAGATAAAGCATCAACAGGGAAAAGGCAATCCCAAAACCGATAAACCACCACAGCTTTGTTCTGCCCAAAGGGAGGAGTACCGGCGAGTTTACGGCATCGTCAACGCTGCCATAACTTTGTCCGGGGGCGATGACGCGATCTGTTTCGATCACTTTTCGGGCATCTCTTGGTTTAACGGTCATGCCCGCCCTCCCTCTTCGCCAGCGGCAAGCAGCGCCGGATTCGGGTTTCTCAGTTTGGCTAAGTAGGTGGTGCGTGGGAAGGTATTCAGCTCGGTTAAGAGACCGTAGTTAAGTGGTGAAGCCTTATACGCAGTGACCTTGCTTCCCGGGTCGTTGATATCACCAAAGACGATGGCTTCCGCCGGGCAGGCGGCCTGACAGGCGGTGACGACCTCGCCGTCTTGAATGCTGCGGTGCTCGAGCTCTGCTTGGATGCGAGCGGTGTTGATGCGCTGGGTGCAATAGGTGCACTTTTCCATCACGCCACGGCTGCGCACGGTCACATCGGGGTTCTTCTGCATGGCAAAGGCATTTTCTTCCAGCTCGGCGTACTGCAGATAATTAAAGCGACGCACCTTATAGGGGCAGTTGTTAGAGCAGTAGCGTGTGCCTACGCAGCGGTTGTAGACCATGACATTGAGGCCTTCGGTATCGTGCATGGTTGCGCCAACCGGGCAAACGGGCTCACAGGGAGCCTTTTCGCACTGCATACAGGGAAGCGGTTGATGCAAAAGCTCGGGGTTGTCCAAATCTCCCCGGTAGTAGCTGTCAACCCTGATCCAATGCATCTCCCGTCCGATGGCGACCTCATCTTTACCTACGATAGGAATATTGTTTTCGGCTTGGCAGGCAGTGACACAGGCATTGCAGCCGGTGCAGACCGTCTGATCGATAACCATGCCCCAGGCATAGCTGTTGTATTCCCAATCGGTATAGAGGTCCGATTCGACAATGTGTTCCATCTCTTCAACGAATTCGGGATTTTCCTCGTATTCTGCCAGCGTACCGCTGCGCACCAGATTGCGGCCATCCATGCTGAAGTGAATCTGTGTGCTGCTAAGTTTGTAGCGTTCACCAGTCTTACTTAAACTAAGTTCCGTAGCCGACCAGGGATTTTCAGAATTGCGCAGAGCATAGGCGTTAAAACCAGCACCAGTGCCGACATTGCCAGCATTGCTGCGGCCATAACCTAAATGCAAAGTGACTACGTTATCGGCCTGTCCGGGCAGGATAAATACCGGGGCCTCAACCGAACGCCCGTCTAAACTAAGTTCAACCACGTCGTCCTGGCGTAGGTTAAGGCGTTCGGCAGTAGCCGGGCCAACTAAAGCGGCATTGTCCCAGGTGAGTTTGGTAAAGGGTTTGGGCAACTCTTGCAGCCAGCCGTTGTTGGCGTATTCTCCACTGCCGATGCTGGGATCAGGTCGGAAAACGACTTCCAGGGCTTCGCCGTTTGCTGTGGCACTGGGGGCGGGAATCTCGGCTGTGAGTGATACTTCCTTGGTTTTTAGCTCGGTGCCTTCGACCACGCCGCGATAGACGGTGTTGCGCCAGAAGGCATCAAAATCACCTTCGGCCTGCTCGCGCCAAAAAGCGCGAATCACGTCATAGGAGTTGGTCTCGGTTTCACCCAGAACGGCTGCTAACAGCTCATGGGCCGATTTGCCACCATAAAAGGGAGCAATCAGCGGCTGCATGATGGTAGCGGTACCGTCAAAGGCTCGAGCATCACTCCAGGTTTCTAACTCGTGCGTTTGCGGGATATGCCAGGTGCTAACTGCCGAGGTTTCGTCCTGATACATGCTTAAATGCACGCTCAGCGGCACCTTGTTTAAGGCTGCGGCAAAGTTTAAATCAGCCGGAGCGTTGTAGACCGGGTTGCCGCCAATCATGACTAGGGTGTTGACCTTGTCAGCGTTCATGTCGTTTACCAGCGTGGTCAGCGAGGCCAATTGGTTAACAGGGTTGGCTGCAACCGGTTCGCTGTAGATAACAGTCTGGCCGACATTGCCCAGAGCCTCGTTAATAGCGTGGGCCAGCACGTGAACGGCGGGGGATTGCTCGGCGCCGGCAATAACTAGGCTCTTGCCGCGTGCTTCTTGCAAATCTTCAAGCAGCGCCTCAAACCACTCAGCCGATACCGCTTCGGGCCTGCCGCTTGCCTGCGCTTCGATGCCGAATTCTTCGGCAAGGGCTCGAGCCAATGCTTCAATTTCGGCGTCGCGCAGCGGCAAACGGTGATCGGCTACCGAACCGGTGATGCTGGGAGTGCTCTCTACCAGATAAAGGCGGTTCATTTCAGCATGTTCTTCGTCATACACACGGCGTCTTCTGGAATATTCACGCGTGTAACGAAGTTTGCCAGGGCCGCTACCCAAAAAGTCGGCACCAAGCGAAAGGATGACTTCGGCTTCGCTTAGCTCATAACGAGTCTGTACGGCCTCCCCAAAGGCCAACTCCGCACCTGTTAGAACGTTATCGCTGTGGCTGGGGTCGTACTGATGCCAGCGGGCTTCAGGGTATTTGCCGAGCACCTGATTTAGCTGGCTTGTTAGCGTCGGTGATGTGATCGTTCCGCTTAAGATGTGTAAGCCTTCGCCATCTTCAAGCCCTGCTAAGGCCGCGCTAAGAGCCGCCGTGGCATCTTCCCAGGTGCTCATATTGCCCTCTTGGCTGACATTTTGTGAGCGGTCGGGGTCATAGAGCGTCAGCACCGAAGCCTGCATCATGCTGTCAGTAGCGCCAAGGCTGGCAGGATGATCGGGGTTGCCCTCTATCTTGGTAGGCCGACCCATGTGGCTTTCGACCAGCACGCCGCTGGCATAGCCGCCACTCGTTATAGCGCTGGCGTAAAAGAGCGGTTTGCCAGGCACGACCTCCTCGGGCGCTCGCACATAAGGAACGATCTTCTCGCTTTCCCTAACAGGGGCGGCACAAGCAGCAAGACCGGCGAGTGCCAGCGAAGCCCCCAAGAGCTTCATAAAATCGCGCCGATTGAGCGAGCTTTGTAGCGGTGCGGCCTGCCGCGGGAATTCCTGGTGCAAAAACTCCTGAAATTCCTCGGTTTCGGCCAACTCGTCAAGACTGCGCCAATAGGCCTTACCCTGGCTTTCGCTTAAGCGTTTGCGGATATCGGCAATATCAATTTGCTTGTCTTGATTATGTTCGTTCATCGGTGGCACACCGAACAGCTAATGAGTTTGTCAAGATTGATATGGTATTCCTCAACTAAGTTTTGCCCTAGCTCGAGCTGATTGGCAGGTTTCTCATAAGCCATATTGAAAACTTCCTCACGTGGGCGTAAGAACTTTTCTGGAGCGCGGTGACATTCCAAACACCAACCCATGGTTAGCGGCTCGGCCTTAAACACCACCTCCATTTGATCCACACGTCCATGACATTCGGCGCAGCCCACGCCCTTATTGACGTGGATGGCGTGATTAAAGTAGACAAAATCAGCTAAGTCAGTTACCTTGTTCCACTCTATTGGTATGTTGGTGTCCCAGCTTTTTTGCACCGCGGCAAGCTGTTCGGTGCCGACCCGGATTTGTGAGTGACAGGCCATACAGGTTTCTGTGGGTGGAACACCGGCTACAGCCGAAGTTTCAACACTGGCATGGCAATATGCGCAACTGATTCCTAACTGACCGGCGTGGAGGTTGTGGGCAAAGGCTACGGGTTGTTCTATGGCGACGCCGACCTTATTGTTCGAGACGCGTGCAAAGATGGCTAAAACGGTTATTAAGACGATAAAGAAAACCATGCCACCGTAGATGCTCCATTTGGCGAAGGCGTTTGAGTTTGGCGGAAAGTATTGAGGCATCAACAAACCCCGAATCTGTTTGAAATCATAAGTTTAGTTTGACAAGACACAAAATAGGCACTCCTGGCTTAAAAAACTTAAGACCACCCATCTAAAACCCTATGGCAGAGCAAAACATAGTTTTTAGAGTGGGGGGCTTAAAGGTAGAAAAAAGCTTTTAAAGCGTAACCGATAACACCTCCCTTATTGAGCAAAAAATCCGCGTTTTGGTGCTGCGTTCTCTTTGGCAAATTATAATGTGGCGAAAAGCCGCCACTAAGCAGAACTGTCATAATTTAACATTAAGCTTGCAGCAAATGCTAGTAGGACATTTGTCCTGTTTGAGAGAATTGTGATGGTTGCGAATACCTCCTCCCGGACTGGCTAAATTGCCTTTATACCCTACCCCGGTACCAGGGTGGGGCGAGCTTTAATCAGCTTGCTCTAATCGTATTCAAATTATAAACCTAATCAATTATTGCATAAAATAAAAATTGCATAGTGTTTACTTTCACCGAATTCCTCTAGATTGATATGATTTTGGATGGAGAGGGATAACCCTAAGTTAAAATTTGAACCACTAGAGAGCGCTTCGGTGGTATTGACATGTTGTCAATACCACCGAAGCGTTGCCGACGTAGTCGAGACTGAACCTGCCGACGTAGTCGAGACTGAACCTGCCGACGCAGTCGAGACTGATTCCGAGTAGAAAATTAGACAGTCAGCCTACTGTCAACCAGAATGCAACGGACTATATTGAAAAAAAGCAAGAGCACTTAGCGTAAATACTAAGCGCTCTTTTTATACCGTCTGTGACGGTGTCTTTATGGTCGGGGTGACTGGATTTGAACCAGCGACCACTTGACCCCCAGTCAAGTGCGCTACCAGGCTGCGCTACACCCCGAAAAGCCTGTGAGGACAAGCCTCGTTTAGCCCTGGAAGTTTAACACGCTGCAATGCAGGCTGACAAGAGCCGGGTTTAGCTCAAAAAGGGATTGTTTTTCGCCTCAAAGCCGATTTCGGTTTTTGGGCCGTGCCCTGGATAGACTATGGTTTTTTCGGGCAGGGTCAGCAGTTTGGTTTTAATGCTGTCTATAAGCTGCTGGTGATCTGCCCCGGGGAGATCGGTTCGGCCAATCGAGCCATAAAAGAGCGCATCTCCCGCGATTACTAAGTTGGCGGAAGGAAGATAAAAAGCAATATGGCCCGGCGCATGACCGGGCGTGAACAGACACTTGACTTCAAGCCCTCCTAACTGCAAAATCTGACCGTCGGCAAGGGCTTGGGTTTGGCCTGGGGGTTGTCTGATGCCAATACCCCAGACTGCGGCTGATTGTGCGGCTCGAGCCAGCAAGGGCCCATCTTCAGGGTGCAGAAAAACCGGTACGTCAAAACGGTCCAATATGTCAGCCACCGCACCCACATGATCAAAATGTGCGTGAGTGAGCCAAATAGCCTTAAGCTTAAGACTTTCTTGCTCTAAGGCAGCTATCAGACGGCTTGCTTCATCGCCGGGGTCAATAAGTACGGCGGTTTTGCTCTTTGAATCTGCCAACAAATAGCAATTTTCCATCAGGGGACCAACGGTAAAGCTCCGCAAAGTAAACGACATAAATCTGAGTTTAACAAGAGCGAGTTAAGTATTTTGTTGTATTAGCTATGTGAATTTTTAGCATCGTTTCGGAATTGTAGTACCCCCAACTGGGGGTATTAACTAGGGGGGTCGTACTGGTAAAATTATGACGAACATTGTGAATACCTTTGCTTATACGTTTTGAGGCCGTTACGGAGGTCAGATGAAAAACTCGCAATTCAGAGAAAAGCACGGCATAGCTCTTATCAGCGTCATCTTGATTATGGCTGTTGTTTTGGTGTTATCTTTGACGTTTAGCTTCGTCGCTCTTTCCGAGCGCCGAGCCACCTCAAGTTCGGTTCAGATCAACGAAACTTTGCAAGTAGCCGACGCCGTTTCGGAAAGAGCCAGGCTAGAGGTTGTTGGGACTTTCGAACGCGCATCTTACACCGTAAGTAATTTTTTGAAGCAAGTGCGAGACGATCAAATAGTGGAGCTTTCCGGCGTCAAAAGCACCACCATTGACGGTATTGAAGGTCGTTGGGAGATAAGGGGGGTTTCTGAACCCGGCAGTCAATATGGCTGGATTGATGTGGCCGCCACCGCCGAAACAGCGCAGGGTGCTCAAACAGTTATTCGTCGGGTCAGCTTTGGACAGACCCAGATTTTTGATTTGGCAATGCTGAGCGAAACCACCAACTGTATGTACTGTCATTTGCGGGTGCGAGGCGATGTGGGCTCACTTGAATTGCTGCGGCCTGGCTGGGGTAGCGAAGGTGGAGGTGGCAAGAACTCCGGGAACGGTTCTTGGGTTTACGGAAGTGTCTATGCCGCTAGAAATGTTTCAGGCGATAATACCGATTTAAGCGGTACGCCTAAGATTATTAACGGGGCAAGGGTCAGAGATAATGTACTGACAAACTATAGTGGCAGTAAGCTTCCTGTCGATGTAGACGGGGATGATATCCCGGATTTTCCGCCGATTCGCCGTGACATAGCCCAGGCCAATGCCTTAGGGAGCTTAGGTGTCAATCCTGTTGCTACTGACGGGGCCCTGATTTATGGCATACCCAATAACAACACGCTTGGTTCGGTGCCGGGTAGTAGCAATCTGCTAACGGGAGTTAACAAAACTTATGACGGCAACCTCATTCTCATTGGCACTAGCGATAACCCCATAAATTTGGATGAGGACGTATACGTCAGTGGTGATGTAGTCATCAAAGGTGTGGTGACCGGTATTGGCGCTATCTATGCCGGACGCAATATTTATTTTGCTGGTGACGTAAGTTTAAAAAATCCACCGGACAGACCCAATCAAGGGGTTTGTGCCGGCATAACTGATCCGGACGATTGCGCTAAGGAAAATGTTCGTGCCGGTAAGGATGCTTTTCGGACCGGGGCAAGGGGCAATATCGTACTTGGTGACTATACCGAATATGACGCCGACGGAAATCCCAAGCCCTGGTATCTAAGACAATCTTCTGATTATTATCGCGCTCAGTTTGGATTTGAATCTAATTCTGATACCCGCTACTACGACAAGGCTACCGGGGATGAGCTTGATTACATAGACGGCAGTTATAAAAATGTTGATGGTGACAGTGTTTCCGGAAGCAGAGTTCAGGCGGTAAACGGCTATGATGCTTATGATTACAGTTTGCGCCCCGGCGCGATTGACAGCGGCGGGAACTTTAATAGCTGGCTTAGCGACGCGCTCTATCAGCAAATTCTTGGCACCAAAACCTATGACTATAACTCTTGGCGCTGGAATGCCAGAGGTGTAAGCAGGCAGGAGCTAAGAAATCAACTGGCCCCTCTGGGTGTGTCAGCGGCTTCAGCAGATGCGCTTTTTGATAACAAGGATAGTAGAAGTTTGCGGGATGCCAGCGGCAATATCATTGGCTGGGCGAGATGGAACGGTGGTGGGACATTAAGAGTGATTATCGATCCCCCGCGAACCTACGAAAATCAGGTAACCCGGGTAGATTCATTCTTATATGCCAACCAGCGGATTGCGGGCAAGACCAGTATGCTGGGCATGGCAATAAATGGGGGCATGGTAGCCAAAGAAATTGGGGTCTTGGCTCCAGGGCGCCGTAGGGCTTGGTGGATGCCGAGTGGACGATACGGTTTTCTCAATAACTCAGCACAAACTTGCGGTAGCTCAACTCCATACTATGATCCCGATGTTGAGGCCTGTCGTCTGACGGTAAATTATGATCATCGTTTGCGTAATGGGGGTTATGGTTTTAACTTAGTTTCCGGCATCATCGGTCAGACCCTGTCCTGGCAACTTGCCGATGATTATTCGGATAGAGTCAGATAGTGTCAGTCAGAAATCTGCTTTTAATTCTTGCCGTTTCGGGATTGGCTGTTTTAGCATTTGCCTTGCTGAGGCCGGGTGCTTCTGGTGCAGATACCGGGTCGGCTACGGCTGGGGCGGGCTCGAACCCTACTATTACCCCCCAAACCCGCATTACCATAAATGGTGTCGATAGAACCGATGAGTTGTTGGCCAATGCGGCACTGCCTTTGAGCACGCAGCGCCCTGAGGAGATCAGGCTAGCGCAAATTAAGTACATTGACAGACAAGGGGCATTGCCAGTTCTCGTATTTATTGATGACAGTCACCTTACAGTAACACCTTTGGTTTTAGAACGTTTAGACGGTAATATTCGGGTGAGAATAAATTATGACCGCAATAAAGACTAGGCGTGGTTTTAGCCTGCTCGAGCTGTTGGTAACAATTGCCATCTTAGGTATTTTGGTTGCGCTTTCAACTTTGTTTTTGAACCAGTACATCCAGCGTTTACGCTTAAATGAGGCCAGTCGGACGCTTGCTGATACCCTGCGCCGGGTGAGTGATGAAGCCATTACCCAAAGTCGCCAGCTCGATCTCGTCGTGGCCGGTGACACTCTTATCTGGCGGGCGGACGGCGCTGAAATTGGCCGTCAAGTTTTGCCAAATGGCGCAACCGTCAGCGATCAAAACCCAGGTGGCACCATAAGCTATACGGGTCGTGGTTTGCCTTTGCAGCAGGTGCGTTTTGAGATATCGCGTGGCTCGCTAAACCGGCAGGTTTTTATGTTGCCGACGGGGATGGTGATACAACAATGAGACACAAGAAACAGGGTCTGACCCTGTTGGAAGTGCTGATTGCACTGGCAATTTTTGCCATAGTGATGATCGCCGTTAGTTCCACCATTGTTTCTGGCTTACAGCTTAGACGCAGCAGCCAACTGGACGCCGAGGCGCAAAATTATGCTGCTAGCGTGCTCGAGCGCTACAAAGATTTCTGGTCGAGCCTAAATAACTACAAAACTCAGCCGACAATTCCTCCCGAACCACTGACCCCGCCGTTGCCTGCACAACCTGCGGCATTCCCTTTTATGGCAATCAATTATGCCTGCATTGATACTGATGGCACCGTCCTGGTTTGCGACAGCAGTGATCCGCCATTAAGACGCGTGAGTGTTACGCTAACGGATTTAAACGGCAAGGTGCGCGCTCAGCTCGCTACCGAAATTGGTAGGCCCCCAAAGTGAAGCGCAGTGGCATCACACTTTTGGAGTTGCTGGTCGCCATGGCGATTCTGGGCATATTGTTGGCGGTTTTATCGGTTTTTTTCAGTTCTAATTTGCGTATTACCAACCGCCAGATAGCTGCTGCTGATGCTGGTTTGGCGGTGCGCCTGTCGCTGTTGCGCCTTAACGATATCGTGGCGCAATCAGCCTACATTTATCCGGCTGAGCAGTCTTTGACCATCAACGGCACTGCTCTTAGCACCGGGGCTAGCTTGCTGGCCGTTTTGGTTCCGGAGGACACGACCTACTGTCCTGATGCAGGGACCCAGACCTATTGTGGCTTTGCCTATAGCATTGAAGATCGTGCGCCCTATGCGGCGATTCTCGGTGCGGGTAACGCCACTACAGGTTTAGCGCTCATCGAATGGCAGGTCAGCGGTATCAGTTGGCCCAGAGATACCTTGCCGACGACTACCTGGAACAGTGCCACACCGGGCATCTTGGCTGATTCGGCAGACCCGCTAAGATCAGACTTGGCCAGTGCAGCTCAGTTGACACTAGCCCTGCAGCAAAGTGATTTTGATGAAAATGCCTTCACCTATACGGCAAATGTGACCAACATTGCCTCGGCCCTGATTCAATCGGTAAGCTCGAATTTGGTCGTGCGTTACAACCGCAATCCGCCCGTAGAAGTCGAGCGAACAAATTATGTCTTTTCGCGGGCGATTCCTAGAGCGGCGCAGTCAAATCCCGAATAGCCGCAAGACCTGAGCTCGAGCTTAAGAAACTTGAATTTCTTCGGCCAAAAAACGGATTGCCGCTTCGTAACCTCTAAAGCCGAGCCCGGTTATGGTTCCTACGCAAACTGCCGAAACAAAACTGTGATGACGAAATCGTTCACGGGCGTAAATATTTGAAATATGCACCTCGACAACAGGCAGGTTGATAGCGGCAATGGCATCTCTAAGCGCCACCGAACTATGGCTTAAGCCCGCCGGGTTGATAATAACTCCCTTAAAGCCCTCCTCCGCGGCGCGGTGGAGCAGGTCGAGCAGTTGGCCTTCAAAATTACTCTGATGACAGACCACACTTACGGCATTATCAGAACCCCAGACGGCGCATTGCTGCTCGAGCTCGTCGAGTGAGCCATCACCGTAAATATCTGGTTCACGCTTACCCAGCAGGTTTAGGTTAGGGCCGTTTAGGACGAGAATCATTTTGTGACCTCCAGGAGATACTGCCAGGCGTTTTTTAGCTCGTCATCAGCTATATCAGACAGCAGCCGTGGTCGACCAATACTTTCTAATAGAACCCAGCGTTGTGTACCCGCCTGATTTTTCTTATCACGGCTTAAATATGGCTTAAGGAGTTCAAAACTACGCAAGTTCAGTGGTGCTGGCTGCAGCCAGTCAAGAAAGCGGAGCAACCGCTTGGTTTCATCGGCAAAGCCGCGCTGCGCTGCCAACTTAGCCGCAAAAAGCAGGCCATAGGCAACGGCATCACCGTGGCTAAGGGTGTGTTCGGTATAAGACTCAAGTGCGTGCGCTAAGCTGTGCCCCAAGTTTAGAAAAGCGCGCTGACCTTGCTCGCGTTCGTCAGCCGCTACAATTTTAGCTTTTACAGCCACCGAACGAGAAATGAGCTCGGTCATGACTTCTGCCGCTGCGCTTTTAAGAAAATCGCGCTTTTCCATACGCGCCAAGATTTCTGGGTCGGCCAGCAGACCATGTTTGTATAGCTCCACGGCACCTTGGCGAAACTCTTGGGGGGGCAGGGTGTCTAGGGTTTTTGGATCAATTATTACGGCTCGGGGCTGCCAAAAGGCCCCCACTAAATTTTTGCCTTCGGGAAGATTGATGCCGGTCTTGCCACCGACACTGGCATCGACCATGGCCAGCAGACTGGTAGGGCATTGATAAAAGGCAATGCCGCGCATGTAGCTGGCCGCCACAAAACCGGCCAGATCGCCGACGATGCCGCCGCCCAAAGCCAGAACCGCTCCCTGCCGATCGAAGCCGTCACCGACCATTTGCCTTAAAACGCTGCCAAAGCTGTCAAGCGATTTGCTTTTTTCGCCTGTCGCGACGACATAAAGCTTGACCCATTTACCGCTGTGCTCGAGCCCTGCTTGTACCCGCCCGGCGTACAGCGCCGCGACATGCTCGTCGCTGATAAGCGCAACAGCGGTCTCAGCGACATAGCTAGCAAGCCGCTCAAGGCTGCCTTTTTCGATAAATACCGGATACGGGGGAGTCACGGCCACTTCAAGTCTCATCTGCTTGACTCCTGCCAGCGCCAGAGTTTTTTAACGATTTCGCTAACTACGTCCTCGGAATTGCGGCCATCGGTTGAGACCCGAAAAGAAGCCACATCCTCATAGGCTGCTTGCCGGGCGGCCATTAGTTCGCGGATGCGCTCGGTTGGGTTGCCGATTTCCAGCAGTGGGCGTTTATGTCGGCGAGTTCTCTTATAAATAGTCTCGGGGCTGGCAGTGAGCATGACTACCGGGCCACGACTCTTCAACATTTTGCGATTTTCCGGTTTCAAAGGAGTGCCGCCGCCGCTGGAGATGACGACCTCATTCAGTCTGAGGCAGCGACTCACCACTTCGGTTTCATACTCCCGAAAGACGTGCTCGCCATAAAGCTCAAAGATGTCTGGGATGCGCATGCAGCTAACCCTTTCAATCACCCTATCGGTGTCGATAAAAGTGAGGCTCAAGTAGCGGGATAGTTCCCAACCTATGCGGCTTTTCCCAGTACCCATGAATCCCACTAAAGCCACCCAGGTTACAGGGCGATCTGTGGGAAGGTGCCGTTTTTTTGTCCAGCTTTCGTGCTCTGTCATTAGCTGTAGTCTACTCAAAACGGGGCAGTATTTACGTTGTATTTATTAAAAGCGCTAATAATTACTGACGTAATCGCGGTGTGCGCTGACACGTTCGCAGATTTCCCTGCTGGTATCGGCCCCAAACTTTTCTAAGAGCGCATCGGCCAAGACCAGTGATGTCATAGCCAGCAACACAATAGACGCTGCCGGTACGGCGGTGGTGTCGGAGCGTTCGCGGGCTGCGTCTGCCGGTTGGCGTGTTACGACATTGACGGTAGGTAGGGGCTTCATCAGAGTGGCAATGGGCTTCATGGCCGCACGAATCACCAGCTCTTCACCGGTAGTGATGCCGGCCTCGAGCCCACCGGAGCGGTTACTCTCACGATAGTAGCCTTGTTCATTGCGGTAGATGGCGTCATGTACCTGACTGCCGGGTACCAGTGCGTTGTGCCAGCCGTCACCTATCTCAACGCCTTTGATCGCCTGGATACTCATGGCCGCCTGTGCTAAGCGACCGTCAAGTTTGCGGTCCCATTGGGTATGGCTACCTAGACCCAGGGGCACGCCCCGAAAACGCGCCTCGATGATGCCACCCAAGGTGTCACCGGCTTTTTTGGCCTGATCGATTCGGGTGATGATTTCTGCTTCAGCATCTTTAGCAAAGCTGCGGATAGGGCTTTCATCGAGCAGTTCTAATTGCTCCCAATTCACACCACCATCACAAGCAACACCGGCTAAATTAACGACTCGGGCGCAGCCTTGCACACCAACAGTTTCAAGAAGCCTCATTGCTACTGCTCCAGCAGCTACGCGGCTGGCTGTTTCACGGGCCGAGGCCCGCTCGAGCACGTCACGCAAATCCTTGTGCCCATACTTTATGCCACCGGCTAAGTCGGCATGACCAGGACGAGCTTCTGTCAGGGCTTTTTTACGCGGTTCATTACCCGGTTCCGGCGACATGATTTCCGACCAGTTGCGCCAGTCGCGGTTTTCGATTTGGATTGAAATAGGCGCCCCGGTTGTGCGACCTGCTCGCACGCCCGAGAGGATGGCTGCACTATCAGTTTCGATAACCATGCGCCTGCCACGGCCATAACCGCCCTGTCGCCGCTTAAGCCAGGGGTCGATGTGCTCGCTTGCTATGAGCTCGAGCCCTGCAGGAACACCATCTAAAAGCACGGTCAGGGCCGGACCGTGAGATTCGCCTGCTGAGAGAAATCGCAACATGCTAACCAGCCTAGCATGCAGCTTTAAATTTAAACTAATAAAAGACGCCCACCTTAAGCGGGCGTCTTGAAACGACAGGCTTCTAACTGTCTTATGACTATTCGATCACCACGGCATTGATAATCAACAGCAATTCGGTATTGCTTTCTTCTACCGTAGTGCTGCTAAAAAGACTGCCGATTAAGGGAATGCTGCCTAAAACCGGCACGCGGTTAGTAGTGTCGGTAAAGCTGTTTTGCAGCAAGCCGCCCAAGACAATCGTTTGGCCGGGCGATAAGCTCACCGTCGAGGAGACCTTGCGAGTTGAGAGTTCTAAAAAAGACGGATCGGCGGTTTCTGATAGCACATCCTCAACCTTGGCATCTACGGCTAAGATGACACGGCCATCGGCTGAAATTTGTGGTTGTACGTCGATTTGCACACCATAAGGAATGGTTCTCTCGATATTTTCATCGGCTCCGGCGATGCTGATAAAGATAGTTCCACCCGATTGAATTTGCGCCTTACCGTTATTGAGGACCGTCAAATTGCTGTCGTCAACGCGGCGCGATAGACCCTGTCTTTCCAGAGTGTCGAGTACCGCGCCGATGTTTAGTCCGGAAATGGCTTTCTGGGCGTCAAAGATAAAATTGAGGCCGCCATCGAGGATGGTAGTAGCAAAGCTACCCAAGCCCGCATTCAGGTTGATACCGAGCTGTTGTGCTGCAGTGGTGGTAATTTCCTGAATCCTCACCTGGACATTGACCTGTGGCACCGGCACATCCAACTGGGGTATTAGCTCGGCAATACGCGCTTGCACTGCGGCTGTCGCAGTTACGATCAAGCTGTTGGTACGTTCATCAGCGGTGACGGTGAATTCTTTTTCCTGCTGATTTAACTGTAGCTGATCAACCTGACCGTCCTGGACATCGGCTACGCCGGCGACGTTTTGAATGTTGCTCGCCTCTAAGACCTGGGCTAAGTCAGCGGCCTTGGCGTTTGACAGGGTATAGACACGTTGCTCCAAAGGTACGGCTTCAATGGTGCGGTCAATCTGGCTTAGGATAGCGGCGACTTCATCTTGCTGTTCTTGAGTACCTCTGACGGAGATAATATTAAGCGTTTCAAAAATATTGATGCTTACTTCCGGCAATTCCTGTTCCAAAAAACCGGCCACTTCATTGACATCACTGCTGACTTTGTAAAAACGCTGGACTATTTCTGACATGGCGGCTTCGCCAGCCGGAGTTTGCACACCGGGAGTAGAAGACTGTTTCCTGAGCTTGGCCACCGATTCTGGCGTGCCGACTACCACCACGTCGTTTTCAAGCAGTAAATAGTCAAGGTCATTGAGAGACAAAACGATATTCCAGACCTGTCTAAAAGGTTTAGGGTCACCGATGTCGTAAGTTATGGTCTTATCCGGCACATCGTCAACGATAGCCGTGAGATTGATTGACCTGGCCAGGGCGGCCACCATAACCTGGAGTGATTCACCCCCGGCGGCAGTCTTGAATTCGACAGCCTGGTCAAAGATGGCGTCACTGGGCAAGGGGGCGAGTTGGGCGAAGCCGGCAAACGCCAGGCTCGAGCCCAAAACTATAGTGAGGTAAAGCCAAAGTCGTTTCATGATCACCGCCTGAGATCGAGAATGAGAGTTTGTTTATCGTTATCTTGGGTAAATTCGGCCTGCTGTCCTTTCAGGTCCGTAAGCACGATGTCGGTTTCGGGCAGGGTTTGCCCCAGAGTGACGACGAGTGGTGACTGGCTCAAGGATGAGCGGAACACGGCAACGCCAACCGGGCCAAGAACCGAACCGGTAAATATCACATTGTTATCTCGCAGATAACGTGACAAGGAGTTAGTGGCAACGGCGAGCGGTTCTGCGCTGTTAGCCGGAGTATCAAGCAGCTCAGCCGGGCTCATGGCCAGAGGTTCCGGTAAGGCCTCTGGAGCGCTTAAGGGAACAGGATTGCCGTTTACCAGTGGGCCGTTAAAATCGGGGGTTGCTTCGCCTGGTACTCGTATGGCGGCTACCTCGGCCAAATTTACTGGTTGTGGCTGGTTGTCGACGGCTCTGGTTGTACGCAATATATCCGGCGTGACCGACAAAACGCCGTTGGGCAGAGTTCTTGGCAGGTTGCGCGCCGGTGGCGCTGGAGGTGTGAGCGCCCGTGGTGTAGGCGCGACTATCGGCTCTGGTGGCGTGTTGACAATCTCGACACCGGGCGGCCCCTGGATTGGCACCTCGACTAAGTCAATTGGCTCCGTTGTTGGGGGCGGAGCGCTTACGGTTGAAGTAGCCGCAGCCTCTTGCACAATGATGGGCGAGAAGGGGTTGACTGATGCCCGCTGTTCGCTCTGTGGGCGGTTTATGTCGTCGGGGCTAAGCTGTTCGTCGGCCTGGGGCGCAAGCTCGATTTCGGGAGGTGCCGTTACCAAAAACGGCAGTTCGGCAATCTCGATGTCGCGAGCGATGACGGGCGTGCCCTCAGCAGGGGATAGCTCCGGACTAACCGCAATCCCGTCTGCTGGAACTGCTTGCGATGGGGTGGCGAGCTGGCCGCTATCAGCGCCGCCGGTACCAATCGCTGGTGGCCGGAGAAAGAAATTGCTCCAGACAAAAACAGCCGCGGCCAACATAAGGATGCCGATCATGATGCGGGCTTCACGTGACAAGGCCATGGTTATTGTGCTCCCGGATCGTCGCCTGTAAAGACGTAAACGGTAAAAGCGTAGGTAGCCCCAAGAACAGGATCACGACTTTCCTGATCCTCAATTGACAGACCCACCTGACTGATTTTGGTAAAACGTTGCAGCGTTTCCATGGTCTGCATGAAGTTCATGGTATTCACGAAATTACCACTGGTGCTGACCGTAAAGCCAAGCGGCCTGACCCCTTGTATTTCATCTTCGCGCCCTCCGCTGGTGCGGGCCACGGATTCGAAGGTGACATCGGCATCACTGGCGGCGACCCTGAGTTCATCTAAGAGTTCGGCCACTTCATTTTCGTTGGGCAGGCGGGCCAAGAATTCCAGCCGGTCTTGCTCGAGCTGGGCTACGGCGAGTCGCAACTCGGGCAGGTTGCGCCGAGCTGCCTCGCCGCGCTGAATCTGGATGTCAAGCTGTGAGATGTCATTTTGCAATTCTGTAATGCGGTTCTGGCTGGGGCTGTACATATAGAACCACCACAGGACGGTAGCGACAATGGTTAAGACGATAACAATGAGCGCAATATCGCGTTGGCGCAGGTTGCGAAGACTAAAACTACGGCTCATTGCCACCTCCGGTAAGGGCACCGACGGTCAAGCTGAATTGATAGAGGCCGGTCTGCTCTTCGCGGGTGGCGCTTTGGAACGACACTCCGAAAAGCGGCGAATCCTGCAGAGCCCGAATATAATCAGCCAAAGCCTCAGCGTTGAGGGCATTGCCCTGAACATCCATTTCGGCCAAAATGGGCAAACCTTCATAGTTGTTGTCGGCTAAGCGCTGTTGCCTGACACTTTCATCAAGCGTTTGCATATTGAGTTGGCTAAAAGCAATTTGGGGCTGCGAGCCGTCTTGTGGCGGCAAAGTTTCCAGCATGGTAAAGAGTTCAGCAGACCAGATGATCTGACCTTCGCGGACGGAGCGGTCTATGGCAATCAGCTCATTGAGCTGGGTTTGGCGCTGTTGCAATTCTTGCTGCTCGCGAATGTCTGGTTGCAGGCGGGTCAGTTGTAACTCGCGCAGATTGCGGTCTTCGATGAGCCTGGCCTCGGTTTGGTTGGCGGAGAACTGCACAAAAATGATGATGGCTAATGCCAGTAGGGGAAACAGTACGGCAATGAGCCGCCAATAACCGGGTTCATGACGCCGTCTGAGATTCTTGGGTAGCAGGTTGATGTTAACCAATGGCGTTTACCCCCCGCAGCGCCAGACCAAGCGGTACCGAAAACTCTGGACCCACACGGCGCAAATACTGGCTGTCAAAGCGGTTTTCATCGGTGCCGATGGTAAGCCAGGGGTCGCCAAGCTCCACCCGAAACCCCAGGGCGTCACCTATGGACTCGGGGAGCCCACGCAGTTTAGCGCCGCCACCGGTAACCAACATGCGACTGATATTAGCGTCACCAGCTTGTACCCGGAAAAACTCTAGACTGCGCCGAATCTCTGTCGTGAGATCAACCAAAACCGGGCGCAGCGATTCATAAACGCGGCTGGGGCTGAACTGTTCGCGTTTGGCGTCGAAATTGAGCAATTCTTCTTCATCTTCGGTAGGGATGGTGGCCGTGCCGTAGTCTAACTTGACTTCTTCGGCGCTATCAAAATCAAGGCCGAAGGAGCGCTGAATCGCCGCCGTGAAATCGTCTCCGGAAACGCCGATATTGCGGTTCATCAGCACGCGCTCGCCACGCACCAGGGTAATGGTGGTGCTTGAGGCGGCAATTTCGAGCACTACGCCAATTTCGTCGGCTTCGGTATAGGTTTTGCCGGTCAGCGTGGTTTTATTGAGATGTTCTCCTAAGAGCGAACCCTTTAATGAGCGTAGCAAGGAAAATGGTTTGATGTCGATAACTACCGGCTCGAGCCCGGCAATTTTGAGATAGTCGACTTGCTGCGTCACCAAATCCAGACGTGCGGCGGCGATAACCACCTCAAGCTGCCCCCCTTCTTCGACATCCTCAGGGTTATCCAGGACGTAATAATCAAGGACAACCTCTTCAATGGGAAAGGGAATATAACGCTCCGCTTCCCATTTGATGGCCTCCTCAAGTTCCTGGAGGGTCATTTTGGGTACGCCTATATTACGAGTGATAGCTTGTTGATTGCTTACCGCTGTCACGACAAAACGCTTATTTATTCCAGCCTCTTCAAAAAGGGCTTTGATCTCCTGTGCCAAGCCTGCCGCATCGAGGATTTGATCATCCTGAATTAGGCCAGGAGGCAGGGGCCGCATAGCCAAGGCACCAAGGCTGGGCGGTGTACCTGCACGGAGGTCAACGACTTTAAGCGCGCTGGTGCCAATCTCTAGGCCAGCGGCTTCGATTCGGGGATTGAATAAGCGCGATAGCGACCCGCGCGTTGAGGTCATAACGTCCCCTCCTTGAAATTCAAGCGAAGTCTATCATGATACTTTCATCCTTCGCGCGATAAATTTCGCACTCCAGGCCTGTTGATAGTTTTTCCACTTTCTCTTTGTCATGCCATAATTCTTGCCGGTTTATTGTTAGCACCATAGGACTGATTGGAAACAATGAAGTGTTCAGTAATCGCCTCTGGCACTGTCTTTAGCCATGGAAACATGGACAAGCCAGTCAGAACCCCACAATCGTCACAAGACAGTCTGTTGACAATAAATGCGGGGTGGTACAAGCTGTAGCGTTTCTAAAAAAGTGGAAAGTAGAAAGTGGTTAGTAGGAGCTGGAAACAACAGATTTTCCAAAACGCTTTTCCTACCGACCACTAACTACCTACCACTAACTTCTTTTTGCCAAAGACTATTCAGCCTGGTTTGGGCATCATCCCTGGCGGGAGTGAGGGGTCTTTGGGCTTAGTTTCGCGCACTGGTTCTTTTTCACTTTCGCTGGTGGCTTTGGCTGTTTCGCTGACAACTTCCTCGTTCTCAAAAGCCGGCAGGTCTTCGCCTCGCATCAGTTTCGCAAACTCTTCGGCATGGAGTGTCTCACGATCGAGCAGCACTGTTACGATATGCTCGAGCTCTTCGCGGCGCTCTTGGACAAGCTCGAGCACGCGCTGATATTGAGAGTCGATAATGGCTTTTACTTCGGCATCAACAAGTCTTGCTGTTTCTTCACTGTAACTGCGGCTTCCTTCGACCTCGCCCAGATAGGACTCGCTGCTGCTACTGAGTGCAATCTTGCCCAAGTTCTCGCTCATGCCCCAACTGGTTACCATGCGCCGGGCAATGTTAGTGGCCTGCTGAAAGTCATTTTGAGCACCCGTGGTCACGTCCTGGAAAATAATCTCTTCGGCCACGCGTCCGGCCAGTGCCACGGCAATGGTGTCTAAAAGCATATTCCGGCTGGCATAAATGCGATCTTCCTCGGCGATACGCATGACATAGCCACCGGCACGACCCCTTGGCACAATGGTGATCTTATGCACCGGGTCCGCATATGGGAGCAGATTAGCAGCCAAGGCGTGACCAGCTTCGTGGTAGGCGGTAATCCTCTTTTCCTTAACGCTGATTACCCGGCTGCGTCTTTCAGGGCCCATTACCACGCGGTCGGCGGCCTCATCTAGGTCTTCCATAGTGATTTCTTTGCGATTTGCTCTGGCCGTTACCAAAGCAGCTTCATTTAAGAGATTTTCCAGATCGGCTCCGACAAAGCCCGGTGTGCGCCTGGCAACGGTCTTAAAATCCACCGTACTGGCCAGGGGTTTGCCACGGGAATGGATTTTTAGGATGGCCTCACGTCCCTTGACATCCGGTGCGTCAACTACAACCTGTCTGTCAAAACGCCCGGGGCGGAGCAGCGCCGGGTCGAGTACATCAGGGCGGTTGGTTGCGGCAACGATGATAATGTCGTGTTTGGACTCAAAACCATCCATTTCTACTAACAGTGCATTTAAGGTCTGTTCACGCTCGTCGTTGCCACCACTGATGCTTACGCCCCGGCGGCGACCCACGGCATCAATTTCATCGATAAAGACAATGCAGGGGGCATTCTTTTTGGCCTGATCAAAAAGGTCACGTACACGCGCGGCACCTACGCCCACAAACATCTCGACAAAATCCGAACCCGAAATACTAAAAAACGGCACTTTGGCTTCGCCCGCCACGGCTTTGGCCAGGTGAGTTTTGCCGGAACCAGGCGGACCGACCATCAATACGCCGTGAGGGATGCGTGCGCCCAGCGCATGAAATTTACCGGGATTTTTAAGAAATTCGACGACTTCGGTAAGATCGTCTTTGGCCTCTTCGACACCGGCGACATCGGCAAATAGCGTAGAACTGTTTTCTTCGCTGATAAGCCTGGCCTTGGATTTACCAAATGACATCGCCCCATCGCTGCTACCACGCATGCCGCGAAGCAGATACCACAAAAAGCCCACCATAAGCAAAATTGGTAGCAGGGCAAACAGGATATTGTTCCAGTTTTGCTGTCTTGACGCGACTTCCACTTCGACCCCTTGTTCACTAAGGCGGTCAAGCTCCTCGCTGGTTGGCGGGAGTGCTAAGCGGGTTACAAAGGGGTCTCCTCGGCGAGGGGTAACTTGTAATTCCGTATCTTTTACTCTGACGCTGACAATGGCACCTGCTTCTACTTGGCTTTTAAACTCGCTATAACTTTTGAACTCACCTTGACTGCGACCGCTGTTTTGTGCGATGACGAAAAAAATCAGCGCTACAACGGCGATACCAATAAGCAGGTTTCGCACGGGGAATTTGCCCATAATCCAGTCTACTGCGCCAGCGTGAAAAAAGTGTAAGCTGGCGCCTTAAGCTTAGACAAAAATCAGCCGCTTATTTATCTGGCGCAGCCGGGACAATAGTCCCGGCTTAAACGTAGCTTAGGAGCTAGTTTTGGCGAGGTCGTTAAAGCGCACGTGGGCATTGTGGAACTGCAACTCGATAGTACCTACCGGTCCGTTGCGCTGCTTGCCGATAATGATTTCGGCGATACCTTGTTTTTCCGAGTGCTGATCGTAATATTCATCACGGTAGATAAACATGACCAAATCTGCGTCTTGCTCAATAGCGCCCGATTCGCGCAGATCGGAGAGCATAGGACGTTTATTGGGTCGGGATTCGACGGCTCGTGAAAGCTGGCTTAACACCAGTACCGGGATATTCAACTCGCGGGCGAGTGCTTTTAAGCCCCGGGAGATAGCAGAGATTTCCTGCTGACGGTTTTCGCCGCCACCGACTCGGCCACTGCCGTGCATAAGTTGCAAGTAATCGATGACTATGAGGCCCAAATCATGTTCAGCCATTAAGCGGCGCGAGCGTGAACGCAACTCCATTACACCCATATCGGCGCTGTCATCAATAAATATTTTTGCGTCCGACATTTTACCGGCGGTATCTGCTAGGCGCTGAAAGTCCCGATCTGAGAGCTGGCCGTTGCGCACCCGGCTCATATCGACACGTGCTTCGCTACAGAGCATGCGGGTTACAAGTTGCACGTTAGACATTTCCAAGGAGAAGATACCCACGGTTTTGCCTTCACGCAAGGCGGCGTTCATGCCGATAGTTAGAGCGAACGCCGTTTTTCCCATCGAGGGCCTAGCTGCCAAGACATTTAAACTGCTGTCTTGTAATCCGGCAGTGAGCTGGTCTAATTCCTTAAAGCCAGTGCGCAAGCCCGACACTGGATCGGGGTTGCTAAAGAGTTCGTTTATATGGGCAAAGGTGTCGGTTACCAGTGTGCCCATGCCGGCAAAGCTGTGACTACGTTTGTTGCTGGAAAGCTCAAAGATGTTGGCTTCGGCCTTATCCAAGACTTGCTCGAGCGGCATGGCCTGGTCAAAGGCCGTTTGCATGATCTGGCCACTAGCGGAGATAAGATCGCGCAGGATGGCCTTTTCGTTAACGATTTTGGCGTAGTTCTCGGCATAGGCCGCCGTGGGCACGCTGTCTGCTAAGCCAATGAGATAAGGAACGCTGCCAACCGCTTCTAATTCGCCGGTTTGTCTGAGTTCCTCGGTTAGGGTGACTAAGTCCATTGGTTCATTGCGGCGAAAGAGCCGCTCGAAAGCCCGGAAAATTTTGCGATGGCTTTCTTTGTAAAAATGATTGGCTGTCAGTACGCCCTCTATGGCGGCATAGACCTCATTGTCGAGCAAAATACTGCCTAAAACACTTTGCTCTGCTTCTAAATTTTGCGGCGGCGTACGACTTTCCACCTAGGCATTGTACTGGGCTTTTATGCGCTGGCGCTAGGGGACAGCGGACTTCACCTTAACAAGCCGGGTCGTGGGTAAAATATAAAGCAGATGAATTTACTAACTATTTTGCTGACGATTTTAGTTGCTTATCTGTTGGGTTCTCTGCCCTTGGGTAGCCGCCTGATTCAGGCCACAACCGGAAAAAAGGCCCGGGATTTTAGCGCTCACAACCTTGGTTTGGAAAATCTCTTGCGTTTTGTCGGCACACCTGTAGCGCTGGCTTCTTTTTCCTTGGATCTAATAAAAGCTTTTGTCGCATTAGCACTGTTTGCAGCCAGCCCCTGGGCGGCGCTGGGAGTATATGCCGGACATCTGTATCCGCTGCCACAACTAAACCGCGGTGAGATTCCACGTGGACGGGGCAATGGCGTAATGCTGGGTATTTTGGCCGCTTTTTGGGCTTTTGGCGGTTTGTCGTTCGGTGCCGTCTTGCTGCCCGTAGCTTTTTACGCGATACTGCTGGCGCTGACCGGCTATGCGGCTTTAGCCACCCTGGGCGGTCAACTGCTGCTACCCTTGATTTTGGCGTTTACGGGTCAGGGTGCGACGGCAGTGCTGGCTACGAGCCTGATTTTTGGGTTGTCGCTGTGGCGGCACAAGGTCAGTCTGGCCCGCATTTTGGATCAGACTGAAGCCAAGCTCGGCGATCCACCACCCGTGCGTGGGGTAGACCCCGGGATAGTTTATGCTGCTTTTATGGTGCACCCCATCACCATTGACGACCTCTGGCAGCCTGGTAGTCAAAAGTGGTTAAGGCCGTTAATCGAATGGGGAATTTTACCCGAAGCGATGCTGCGCCGCGTGTTGCTCTTTATGCGTCCGCAGAAGCAAGGGGAAATTCGCGGCATCAGACTAAGTGATGGTCGTGAGTTGCGAGTAATGCTTATTGCCGGGCCTATGTTACCGGATCAGATTCGCAGTTATCCGCAAGAGGCAACGCGCATGGCCATTCAAGGAGCTAATTTGGCTCGGGAGTTGGGCGCCGAAGCCTTTGGCTTGGGGGCCTTTTGGTCAACGGTTGGCAATAAAGGCTTAGAAGTGCAAGAAGCCGTGCCTGACATACATATTACTAACGGTGGGGCTTATACGGCAGCTACCGTCAAAGCTGCAGTGCCGGGTTTGCTCAAACGTTTTGCGCAAGAAGGCGCTTCTTTGCGCGACGCCTGTGCCGCGGTAGTGGGTGCTAATGGTGTGGTGGCTTTTGGAGTGGCTCGAGCCCTTGCTTCTGAACTTGGCAAACTCATCTTAATTGGCCGGGATGAAGAGCGTCTTTTGCGCAGCGCCAAAACTTTGAGCCGCAAGTATCCGGAAATCGAAATCGAAGTCGGTACCGACATGGCCGTCTGCGCCGCTGCCGACCTTATCTTTAGTGCAACTTCCGACCCCAATCCGGTGATTTTTCCGGAGCACGTCAAACCCGGCGCCTGGATTTTTGACATTGGCAGGCCTGCGGATGTGGACGAAGCCGTGAGAGATGTTCCCGGTGTGCATATCATCCCCGGCGGGGTAGTTAGACCCCCTGGTGAGATGCAAAGCCTTATTGACGTTCACTTTGGCGATGGCATGGTGCCTGCTTGCATGGCCGAAACCATGATTATGACGGCGACCAGGGCTTTTGACCGCAAATCTTTAGGGCCGCAAACAAAAAGCGCCAATATTGATTTTTATCTGACTGCTGGTGAGCAGCTTGGTTTTGAGATTGTGACCCGGGACGAGAGCTTCGCTCTTTATGAGGAAGTAGCGTGAGTTTTGTTTTTCGGCTTAAAGGAGATTTTGCAAGTTTAGAGGTAGAGACCGCCATGCTCTGGGAACTGGGCTGTCAGGGCATCGTGCAAGATAATGACGACTTGCTGGCTTATTTTGAAGCTCCGCTCGAGCTCCCTCTAACAGGGCGCTGGGAGCAGCAAGGAGACAGAGATTGGCTTGCAGCTTATTATGCCGAGCTAAAACCTGTAGTTTTGCAGCGCCTTATTGTGGCGCCGACCCACTGCCGTGTCGAGGCCAGGGCAGGGCAGAGTGTCATCTGGCTTGATCCCGGCATGGCTTTTGGCACTGGACACCACGCGACCACTCGTCTGGCCTTAGCAGCGCTCGAGCAACTGGATTTGAGAGGTAAAAGTGTCTTAGATGTCGGCTCTGGTTCGGGTCTCTTGGCAATCGCTGCTGATTTGCTGGGCGCAAAAACTGCCCTTGGCCTTGATATTGACCCGGCAACCTTGCCGGTGGCCAACAGCAACCGTGAACTAAACGACTCTAAAGCGTCATTTCGCCTGGGCAGCTTGGATAACACGGTGCCTGACGCCAGTGTTGACGTGATTGTTGCTAATCTTTTTGCCGAACTGCACGCCGAATTAGCCAGGGAGTATACTCGCGTGTTAAAACCTGGTGGAGTGTTGTTGATAACGGGCATTTTGCGCGAGCGTGTTGCCATAGTACGTGAGGCTCTAGAGCCGCAACTGGAAATAACGACTATAGAGCCAGCTGAGGAATGGTTGTTAATTTCCGCCCGGCGACCCCTAAGGAAAGAATGAGAGTTCACCGCATTTTTGTGCATAAACTGGTTGCCGGCGAGTTGCGGCTTAGCGGCACTGAGGCCCATCATCTTGTCGAGGTCTTAAGGGTAAAGCCCGGCGCTTTGGTACGTGCCTTTGATGGCGAAGGCCTAGAAGCCCAGGCTGAGGTTAAGCAAGTTGACGATATGTCGGTCAAGCTCTGGCTCGAGCCCCCCAAGCAGAGCTCCGTCGAGCCAAACTACCAGATCACAGTGGCAGTGGCTTTGCTAAAGGGTGACAAGCTGACCGAGGTGGTGCGGCGTGGTACCGAACTGGGTGCGGTGTGCTTTTTACCCTTTGTGAGCAAGCGCTCGGAAGTGAGAGTTATATCGGCAAACAAGCTCGAGCGCTGGCGGCGGGTCGCTAAAGAAGCCGCCAAACAGTCTGGGCGCAGCGTGGTGCCGCTGGTAGAGACAAGCACTATAAGCGAATTAAAACCGCAAAATTTAGGTCTGGTGGCCCAACCCGGGTCAGCTAATACACTATCGACCCTAATAAAGACGCAGAAAGCAGCCGAAAACGCCAATTTCACCATTGTCACCGGGCCGGAAGGCGATTTAACCGAGCAGGAGGTTGCCCTGCTGCTCAGGCAGGGGTTTAGAGAAGTTAATCTGGGTGCTCGCATCCTCAGGGCGGAAACCGCACCTATAGCGCTCACTGCGGCCATTCTTTTACCCGAGGCGTTATGAACCGGCGGATAGTTAAGATACTTGCACTGCTTAGTTTAATAACGCTCAGTGCCTGCACCTTTACCTATCTGCCACCGATACCGCAAGTCCAGACGCGGACACCGCAACTGGAGTTTGCCGCCGAAAGCGGGCTTAAGTTTGAGACGGAGCTGAGTTTGCAGCTTAGCTTGCGCACCATTCCGGAAAGCGGCTGGTTAGCGGTGCAGTGGTTTTCGCCCAGAAACAAAGAGCTTGCCTCTGACTCCATTTGGCTCGAGCCGGAAGATGCCGGTTCCACTAGAGAAATTTTTCTACCTGCTGACATTGCTCTAACGCCAGGACGCTGGCGCGCTCTGGTTTCTTTTAAAGGGCAGATTGTGCGCCAGTTCAGCCTGGGACTAAAAAAGCAATGAGTGGTTAGCAGTTGGTAGATGGTAGGAAAAGCGTTATTTAGAAAGCATCCCTACAAAGCGAGAGTGAGGTGTGAGGCGGGAGGGGTTATGCCAATTTTGTTAGTAGCAGGTGGTAAGTGGTTGGTGGAAAGTAGAGGTTTTTCTACCAACCACTTTCTACTTTTTTAGCTTAAGCGGCGCGGCGGCGGGCAGCCGATCTGCCGCTACGCTGACGCTTTTTAAACCAGACCACCATTGGCGCCAGGATAAAGATGCTTGAGTAAGTGCCAACACCAATACCTATTAAAAGAGTTGTGCTGAAGTCTCTTAAAACGCTGCCGCCAAAGAAAAACAGAGCCAGCACCGGCAGCAGCGTAGTGCCGGAAGTAACCAGCGTGCGCGATAAGGTTTGATTGACGGATAAATCCACGATTTCTTCGTAGCTCTGGTTGCGCATCTTGCGCAGATTTTCGCGAATGCGGTCGGAAATGATGATTGAGTCGTTGAGTGAATAGCCAACCACAAAGAGTAAGGCCGCTAAAACTGGGATGCTGAACTCGGCACTAAAAAGGTTTAAGGCTCCCATGACAATGGCTACGTCGTGCACCACGGCAATAATAGCAGCAATAGCGATAATCCAGTTAGGCCAAAAGCGCCAGCCCACATAAACGAGAATCAAGCCCAAGGCGACGAGCACCGCCATATAAGCGCCGGTGCGCAGGTCTTCACCTACCGAGGGGCCAACAAAATCCTGTTGGAGCAAGTCAGCGTTTAGGCTGTTTGCTAGCTCAATAGGAAAGCGATCCGCAGCACCACTTTCGGCGGTAATGCCTACCCGAACCGAGATAAGCTTGCCGTCAATGGTGGCGTCTTCAACTTCCTGCACGGTGGCGCTGCCCCCACTAACTCCGGCGATATTAAGTTCGTCAATGGCCTGCCGCACGTTGTCAACATTGGTGTTATCACTGACTTGGTAAAGCGCACTGGTGCCCCCGGTAAAGTCAGTGGATAAATTAAAGCCGTTTGTCAGTACTAGGGCGATAGCGCCTAGTGCCAGTAGACCAGAGATCCCGACTACGATTGGAGCTCTGCTCACAAACCTTAGTCCACTAACATAAAGACCACTGACAAACAGAGGACGTTTTATGCGTAACGTGAGCACGTCTAATAAAAAGGGCACCACAATGATGTTGACAAAAACTGCGCTGATAATACCGATGGCCAAGGTGATGGCAAAGCCACGCACCGGACCCGAAGTGTACTGATAAAGAGCAGCGGCGGCCAAAAGCGTGGTGACGTTGGCATCGATAATGGCCGAAAGCGAATTGCCAAAGCCGCCACGCATGGCCAAGCGCAGACCCTTGCCGCTGCGCAACTCTTCTCTGATGCGTTCAAAGGAAATGACGTTGCCGTCAACTGCTGCACCAATGGTGAGCACCAGACCAGCCAAACCGGGTAGTGTCAGGGCAGCGCCGAGGCCGGCCAGTACCCCAAAGATAAACAGCATGACCAAAAAGAGGCCTATGGTCAGCACGCCACCAAAAAGTGGGCCGTAGTAAAGCAAAATGGCCGCTATCACGGCAATACCACCGATTAAGGCTGCGCGTGTTCCAGCAGTGATGGAGTCTTGACCCAAGGTCGGGCCGATGGCGCGAATTTCTTCGAGTTGCAAGTTAATGGGCAGACTGCCCGAGCGCAGAACCAAGGCTAAGTCGCTGGCTTCTTCCAGATTTTCCATACCGGAGATTTCACCGGAGTCGCTGATACGTCCATTAATGGTTGGCGCGCTCATGACCCTGCCGTCTAGGACAATGGCCATACGCCGACCAATGTTGCGCCCGGTGAATTCGCCAAAGTCGTTGGCGAATTGGCGTTTTATATCGAATCTGACGATGGCGCCGCCGAGGGTGGCGCCACCAATACGTTCAAAGTCCGCCTGGGCGAATTGCAGGATTTCCCCGGTGAAGGCTGTCGGCTCGAGGTCTTCCTCGGTCATCTCAACATCGATTTTGTTGACTGAGGTTGGTTTGACCAGCCGAAACTCAAGAATGGCCTGTTGACCGATTAGATCCAAGGCGCGGTCCTGATCGCTGGAAGAAAGACCCGGCAACTCCACGACAATGCGATTGTTGCCACTGGTTTGAATGACAGGCTCGGCCACGCCAAATTCGTTGACGCGGTTTTCAATGACGCGCCGGGCGGCACTTAGATCTTCACGCGAGGGGTTGGCCTCTTCGGATTGCAACACTACACGCAGACCGCCCTGTAAGTCGAGTCCGAGTTTGAGGGTGGCCTCGCCGGAGGTGTTCCAGGGTTGCCAGAGGTACATAATGGAGGCAAGCACAGCAGCCAAAACCACTATGCCGGTAAAAGAACGTCGGTTCATAAGATCATACTCCTGTTGTGATTACTGCTGTTGGCTAATACAGCCGACAAGTTTTCAAAGGTTTGATAGTTTGTGGTGGTTAGTAGTCGGTAGTTTGCGGTTAACTGACAAATTCCCGTTGCCTGACTTTGCCACCTCTGGAAAACCCCTGGTTTCTACCTCCCACTAACCACTTTCTACTTACTTTTTATTTTTACTTTGAAATAGACTTAGCCACCCTCCAGTTGCAGTCGTTGGAGAGTCACTAGCATGAATTTGGGCGAAGCCAATAAATAATCGGTCAGAAATTGCTGTGCTGGCAGCGCTAAGGCTCTGCCATGAAGTAAGCGCTCTGAAACTGTCGGCATAGTTCCAGCTGTCAGTTTGCGCTGCGAAGTTGAAACCGGGCTTAAGCTCACACGCGAGGGCAGCTCGAGCACCAGCGCCAGCGATGCCCGCATACCCGAACTTTCGGTGCCACCAGCCAGCGGCCAGACCGAAACCATCTGCAACAGTGGCAGCAAGCCAAAGAGCAAGGCTAGCAAAAGCCGCGGCATGAAGTTGCTACGAGTGAACACGAACGTTATTCTAGCGCAAGTTGCCAAATATAGCATAAACTCCTGTTTATATAAAATAAAGGGTACCCGGTGGACACCCTGTTAAACGCTCACCTCGACCATCTCGTAGGCTTCGATAATGTCACCTTCTTGGACATTGTCATAGTTTTGCAGATTTATACCGCATTCAAAGCCTGTCTGTACTTCCCGCACATCGTCCTTAAAGCGTCTGAGCTGTGCAATGGAGCCTTTATAGACCTCTTTGCCTCCGCGAATAAGACGCGCTTTGGCTCCGCGGCGAATAAAGCCGTCGGTTATATAGGAACCGGCGATATTACCGGACCTGGGTACTTTGATGACGGCGCGAATTTCGGCATGACCAATGACCCGTTCTTCGTATTCGGGTTCAATCTGGCCCCGGATCATTTTTTGCACGTCTTCGATGAGGTTGTAAATGATGCGATAGCTCTTTAAGGTGATTCCCTGACGTTCGGCGGCTTTAATAACGCTACCTGCCGGATTGACGCCAAAGCTGATGACGGTGGCGTCGGCGGTGCCGGCCAACAGCAAATCGGCTTCGGTTGGTGCGCCCACGGCGTCAAGCATTATTTCCAAATCAACCTCATCGGTGGCTGCGGATTCTTTTGCCAGTACACCTTTGATAGCTTCTAGCGAACCTTGCGTGTCAGCCCTGAGTATCAGGTTGATCTTGGTTGTTTTGGTTTTGCTAAAGAGATCGGCTAAAGTCACGCCTTTTATGCCGATGTTAGCGCGCTCTTCTTCCTCGCGTTCTTCACGACGTTTGCTTACCAGTTGCTTGGCGGCCTGCTCGCTGGCAACGGCGGCAACGCTGTCACCGGCTAAGGGTTGTTCGCTAAAGCCAAGTATCTGCACCGGAACGGACGGCCCGGCTTCCTTGATGCGTTTTCCGGCGGAGTCGGTCATGGCCCGGATTTTGGCCCAGGCTTCGCCGGAGACGATGTAATCGGTTACGTGCAGTTTGCCTTTTTGCACGAGCACCGTGGCCAAAACGCCCGCACGTTTATCAAGAATCGACTCGATAATGATGCCTTCTGCCGGACCGTCGGCAGGTGCGCGGAGGTCCTCAACTTCGGCCACCAGCGAAATCATCTCCAAAAGGTCATCGATGCCCTGACCGGTCTTGGCGCTGATTGGCACGGTGATGGTATCGCCGCCAAAGGCCTCGGGCACCAGTTCTACCCGCATCAGGTCCTGCATGACCTTATCCGCGTTGGCCTGGGGCAGGTCGATTTTGTTGATGGCCACAATGATCGGCACGCCGGCGGCTTTGGCGTGGGCGATGGCTTCGCGTGTTTGCGGCATGATGCTGTCGTCTGCTGCTACCACGATAACGGCAATATCGGTAGCGTTAGCGCCGCGCTGCCTGATAGTGGTAAAAGCCTCGTGACCGGGGGTGTCTAAGAAAGTAATAGTACCACCAGCGGTTTCTGCTTGATAGGGGCCAATATGTTGGGTGATGCCGCCAGCCTCTTTTTCGGCGACTCTTGATTTGCGGATATAGTCCAGCAGACTGGTTTTGCCGTGGTCAACGTGGCCCATAACGGTGACTACCGGTGCGCGCAGGGGGGCTTCCTTGGCTTTTTTAGTCTTTTTGGGCGCTGCTTTAGCCGGTTTGGCTGGTTTTTCTGCCTTTTCTACTTGCGGCTCTTTAGCTTCCGGAGCGGCTTCGCTACTCTCTTCGGCAATGATTTGCCTGACTGTCTCGGCGGTTTCCGCATCTAATGTGCTCGAATGGGACTTGTACTCTACGCCCATTGAGTCTAGTAGCTCGAGCATTTTTTTGGTTTCTAGGTTCAGGTCTTTGGCGAGTTGGTAAATTCGGACTTTATCAGACATTCACCCCTCCAATTCGGGAATTGTGTTGAGACTTGCTTGTTTGGGTATTAACTTCCTCATCTTGGCGCAACGCGGCAATTTCTTTGCTGATACGTAGTGCCTGGGAGCGAAAAAAACGCTTAAGCACCTTTTCGTTGTGGCAGGCTACCTTGTCTTTACAGATCCAAGCGCCGCGACCACCCGCTTTTTGCTTGGCATCTAACCGCCACTGACTTAACTCCCCGCGATAAAAACGGATGAGTTCGGCCTGAGGCCTGCTGTCACGACAGGCCACACAGCGGCGCAAGGGCAGATGCTTGGCTGCGGCAGCTGGGGACATATTTAGCTCTCAGTCTCCGTTTCACCGCTTTCGTCGTCCGGAGAAGCGCTAAACAGGGCGTCGAAAGCAGCGCGGCGACTATCAGGGGTGGTAACGGTTTCTTCATCGACACGTGCCGCTGCCGCCTGAATAGCTGCGTCTAAATCAGAGACGCTTTCCGAGGCAATCAGATCAATCTTAAAGCCGGTGAGCTTAGCGGCCAAGCGAACATTCTGTCCACCCTTGCCGATAGCCAGGGATAGCTGGTCGTTGGCAACCATAACGCGGGCTTCGCCGCTTTCGCTGTCTAAGTCAATGTTGCCGACCTTGGCGGGGGAGAGGGCGTTGCGAATAAACTCGCGGGGATTGGCGTCCCACATGATGATGTCAACGCGTTCACGCTGCAACTCGGAGGTGACCGCCTGGATGCGGCTGCCGCGATGACCGATGCAGGCTCCGATAGGGTCGACATTGGGGTTGCGGCTGGTGACCGCAACTTTGGAACGCTGTCCGGCTTCGCGGGCCACCGCCTTGAGTTCTACAGTTTCGTCGCTCACTTCGGGGATTTCCTGCCGCATTAAGTACTCGAGCAACTCAGGAGCGGCTCTTGAGACCAGAATGCTGGGGCCACGGTTGGAAAGTTCAACTTTAACGACATAGACCTTAAGGCGCATGCCCACCATATAGCGTTCGCCGGGTATTTGCTCCTTGGGCGGCATGATGGCCTCACCACGACCAAGGTCTACAAAGACATTGCGCTTGTTATCCACGCGGGATACGACGGCGGTTAATATCTCGCCGGCGCGATCTTTGTATTCGTCAAAGACGATGGCACGTTCGGCCTCGCGGATTTTTTGGGTTATGACCTGTTTGGTGGTCTGGACGGCAATGCGAGTGAAGCGCTCGGGGTCAACCGGGAACTCGATTTCCATACCCACTTCGATGGTGGGGTCGAGTACGGCGGCCTCCTCTAAAGTCAGCTCCTTATCGGGGTCCTCGACCTCTTCGACTACGCGTTTGATTACCAAAACTTCGATTTCACCGTTTTCCGGGTCAACCTGTACCTCGATGTCCTTACCGGGTTCGACATTGCGTTCATAAGCCTGCTCGAGCGCTTCTTCAAAACTCAAGAGAAGCTGCTCTTTGTCTAAATTGCGCTCTATGGCAAGCTGGTTTAATGCGTCGATAAATTCCTTGTTCATTCCTACTCCTTATTCAGTTGTGTTGTGGCCAAAAAGCTAGCGGGGCGTTTCAGGCCACTGTGCCAAACGGGCAGTTTCAATATCTTTAAGTGCGACCGTGCGTATTTCCTGACCGACTTCGAAGGTGACGTAATCATCCTGGACATTGCGGATAATGCCTTTAAACGTTTCCTGCCGGGTCTTGACCTTGGCCAGCAGATCGTGAAAGCGTTCAAAATGCCGCGCTTTTAGTAGCGGACGCTTCGGCCCGGGCGACTCAAGCTCGAGCTGGTAAGGGTTGCTAAAGGGATCAAGTCTGTCAAGCTCGAGCCCAAAGACCTCGGCGGCTAAGGTCACGTCTTCGACAGATACCTGCCGCTCATCAAGGCGGTCAATACGCAAGACGAGTCGCATATTTTTACCCTTATGACTGACCGTTAGCTCCAGAACTTCGAAGCCAAGCGGCGCGAGCACATCGGTCGCTGCCTGCGCCAAATCCATGGCTTACCTCCAGTTTTCCCGGCTGCGTTTTACTTAATAAAAGGGGTTTTGCAAGATAAAAGGGCGGGCATCTTGCACCCACCCTTAAAAAGGCAGTCGGAAAACAAATTCCAAACAAGAGTATACTGCTTGTGCAGGCGTTAATACAAGAGAGTTTAAAACGTTGGGAAAACTTTGTAAATTTCTCGCTTTACAACTTAGCTTAGCTCGTGTAAACTGCCTAGCAATGAAGTCCTTGCCAAGAGCTCGAGCTTTTTAACTGCGATACACAGTAGTGTATCGCCTGCTGAATGACCCGCCTTAGCTGGTGTGGTCGTTTTTCTTTTGCTGCTTTGCTAAGGGCCATTTAATTTAAGGATGTGTGACATGGACATCTCAAAACCCGTGCTGCTCTTGACCCCCGGACCTACACCGATACATCCTCGGGCACTGGCAGCTATGTCCTGGCCGATGCGCGGACACATGGATCCGGAGGTCTTTGCCTACAACGACCGCATCGTGGCCGATTTGCATACGCTTTACAAGACAGGCCCTGGCGCTTTTGCCAGCCTACTCTCAGGAACTGGTTCTTTGGGCATGGAGGCGGGTTTTGCCAATTTGCTCGAGCCTGGTGATCGGGTGCTGATTGTCAGCAACGGCGTTTTTGGCGAGCGCATGATTGAGATGGCTCAGCGCCTCAGTGCCGAAGTAATCCCAGTTTGTTTCCCTCCGGGTGAGCCGATCCGGCTGGAACTGGTGCGTGAGGCCGCCCACAAGAACCACCCCAAAATGATTGCCATGGTGCATGGTGAGACCAGTACCGGGGTGATGAACCCTGTTAAAGAGCTAGCAGCTATTGCCCGCGAGGTTGAGGCGCTTTACTCGGTGGACGCGGTGACGACTGTGGGTATGCTGGACTTTGATATGGCCGCCTGGGGCGTGGATTATGCCTATACCGGCTCGCAAAAATGCCTATCCGCCCCGCCGGGCTTGGCACCGGTGGCGCTTAGTGCCAGGGCCCTTGAAGTCATCTCGCAAAGGCGAACTCCCGTAATTACCTGGTATAGCGATGTGCTGGGTATGCAGAACTATTGGGAGCCCGGCGAGAATGGCCGCAAATATCATCACACCATTCCGGTGCAGCTTCACTGGGCAACTGGCGAAGCTATCCGCGCGGCATTAGATGAGAGCATAGCGGCTCGAGCCGAGCGCGTGCACTGGCTTGGCCAGGCCATTTTGCAAACCTTAGAAACCATCGGTTTTACTGCTTTTGTGCCGCAAGCCTACCGCTTGCCGACGGTTGTGGCCGTGCGTTTGCCCGCAGGTCTTGACGACGCTAAGGTCCGCCATCAATTGCGCCATGACCATCACATCAGCGTGACCGGTGGCCTGGGGCAGACCGCCGGTAAGATTTGGCGCTTAGGTTTAATGGGGGAAAATGCCCGACCCGAACACTATCTAGAACTTATGACCGCACTGGCTGAAATCTTAAAAGCACCACAATTGCCGGAGCTTTTTAAAGCCTCCTGTGTCGTACGCTAGAATCATGTAGCGTTTTTAGAAAGTATGCCTACAAAGCAAGGGAAAAGTAAAAAGTAAGTAGAAAGTGGTTAGTAGGAGGTAGGAGACAACGGATTTCCCAAAATGTTTCCTACCTACCACCAACCACTCACCACAAACTACTCATACCCCTAGTCCCCTATTGACCTATGAATCAGAAGGATTTGCATCAACACCAGGCAAGTGCAGAAGTTCGGCGCAAAGCCGAAGCTGCCGGGATTGACCTAGACAGCCGGGGGCGTGAAAACCCCAGCATGTATGCCATGCTGAACGCGCAGCGGCTGCTGGCTGTGGCTATAGAGCTAAAAGAGGACTTAGCGCAACGGCTTTATGCTCTTTTTCCTGAACACCAGCTTTTTGATCTGCATCCTTGCTCGAGCCAAAACCGCAAAACTCGAGACCTTGTTGATATTCCCGCCTCCCGTAATAGCCGAGCTTGAGCTTTTGGATAAGATATTGGCCGAGGCCGTAACAGAACCGCGCTTTCAGGACAGACATGTCTATTTTCGTGTCGTGAGGGATAAGCGTGGAGAAATCCGGGACTTGGCTGTCCCACTGTTACCAAAGTCTTGGCAGGGCGCTCAGGGATGTGATGATCGGACCCTTTGCCAGCGAGGCCGAAGCGCAAAGCTGGGCTAAGGTCAAACTGTCACCCTTGCCTGACATAGCTTACGATGTCCTGGCTTACGGCGCTCATTGGTATTGTGATTTGTTCTTAAGCAGCGAACAGTAATGCCGATTCTGTAAAAAAGTTGCTTAGGCGGCGTTGCATTCGGCAGACTTTTCAAGCACTAGAAGTTTGCCACCTTCTAAGCGCGTGGCATTGGCGTAATCCTGGCCGTCATCGTTGACAAGAATGCCCTTGCGTGCCCGTCTCCGAATTAGCGAAGCGACTTTATAAGCGAGAAAATTTTCCCGATAAATGAGCAGTTGTTTACCGTCGCTACTTTTTACCTGGCTGGCCAGCTCGAGCTGTTCTTGCGGCACGGTTTGCAGCTCCGTTGCAGCGATTTCAACTACCCATCTTTCGTTAATCATGACTTCTCCTAATAATCCTAATAAGGCTTCGCGCTAACTAAAGCTACCTTTTGCGCGGTGATAATTAATAGGGATAATTGTCCTTTGGAAGGGTTAACTTTTAGCGCCAAGGCCAATAAAGACAGTCGCGGCGATGGGAATAAGAAAACGTCTTATCTTCATAAACACTCCTTAACATGCTGGTTTTGGCTAACCCCTGGGGGTTATAGCCGAACAACTTAAGCCTAATGGCACCAGGTGAGTT